>NZ_JAFCLY010000078.1:0-18865 GCF_018130185.1 Bradyrhizobium sp. AUGA SZCCT0182
AGTCCGGGAGTTGGAGGCGCAAGATGTCGAGCGCGGCAACCCGCTATTCTGCGTTGCGCCATGACCGCTAAGGGTCATTCGCGTCGGTTTGGCCGGACCACGGAGACTTCCGGTCTACCCCCGTCAACGGACATTCTCAGGATAGGCAGGCATGTCTCAAAGGTGCCAACTCCGGACCCATGGACCGCAGAAGAGTGCCGCGATTCGATCACCTCGTGGACATTGGAGAGCTACTCGGTCAATCCCGCTTTCCGAAAACCCTCAATCATCAGCTTCGCAGTTTTTGATAGCTGGCTCCGGGCGATCCACGCCGATATTGTGAAAGCGGGATCGAACTCAAGCATACGAGCCGCGGCCTCACGGGCCTCAGCGTCGCGTCCGAGATGGGCGAAAGCGGACGCGAGGCAGCGGTATGGTCCTGGATAGCACGGGTTTACACGCTGGGCTTTCTTCGCTGCAATGATGGCCTCGTCAAAGCGACGAAGCTCGATAAGGGCAAATCCAATCCCGGTCAGCGCTGTGAATGTTTGCGGGTCTACCGGGCTCATTCGCATGGCACGTTCAAAGCTCCGGATCGCTTCCTCGGGCTGCCCCGCAGTCTTATGGACCCAGCCTCTGCAGAGCCACGTGTGATATGAATTCGGGTTGAGCTTAACCGCCCGGTCGGCCATCTCGATCTCGGTCTCACAATCGCCGACCAAAAGTGCCGAGGTCAGGGCAGCCCTTGCTAGTGTGTTTGGATCACCATCGTCGAGGCTCAATGCCAAGCGCATGAGCCGAACGGCTTCCTTGCGTTCGAATTGAGGATCGATGGCATAGTTCCTAACCACGTTTTCCAGGTGACAGGCACCTGCCAGAGCGGCGGCACCAGCAAACCCGGGGTCAAGCTCCAGGGCGCGCTGGACCAGTCGGAGTCCCTCGGCCAACCCTTCGCGGGTCGATGGGCCAATCTGCTGCATAGCCCGGAGACAAAGATCATATGCGGTGAGGTCTTCAGGCCGCCGCCGCGACGCCAGTGCAATTTCTGCTTGAAATATCTTTGGTTGAATAGCTGAGACAACGGCGAGCGTGACTTCATCCTGCAACGCGAAAATATCTGTCATGTCACGCTCGAACTTGTCCGCCCAAATGTGTGCGCCCGTAGCCGCTTCAATCAACTGGCCCGTGATGCGAACTTTCTCCGACGCCTTGCGCACCGCCCCCTGAAGGACATAGCGCACGCCAAGCCTGCGCCCGACTTCCTTGATATCGACGGCTTTGCCCTTAAAGGTGAAACTCGAATTGCGAGCGATCACGAACAACCATCTGAATCGCGAAAGTGCGGTAGTGATCTCCTCAACCATCCCGTCCGCGAAGTACTCCTGCTCGGGATCGCCAGACATGTTCGCGAACGGCAGCACGGCGATGGAGGGCTTGTCGGGAAGTGCAGGAACGCTCTCGGGCGCATCGCCAGGGTTTAGACCTGCAACCTTTCGCGCCTCCCGTACCTGTCCGACGAAGCGGAAGCCCTTGCGCGGTAGTGTTTTGATGAAGCGTTGTTCCTCGCCGGAATCGCCGATTGCATCCCGGGCGGCATTCAGGCGGGTCGTCAGCGCCGCGTCAGATACGCTGCGCCCATTCCAAATGGCTTTGATGAGGTCGTCCTTGCTGACAACCCGCTCCCTGTTGCGGATCAGGTATTCGAGCAGGTCAAAAACCTGCGGTGTGATCGACACCGCATCGGTCCCCCGATGCAGCTCGCGCAGGTTGGTGTCGAATGCGTATTCCTCGAAAAGATAGCGCAAGCTGCCATTCCTTCCCGGGGTTGCCTCTGTACTAGCGCACGAAGAGTAAGCCGCCGGTAAGAGAAATGTAAGCCACCAGTTAAGCGCGCCCGCGCATCTTGCGGCATTGCCTAGTGGACAGTCCAGACAGGACACATCCTAATGAGCACGATCCGCGAGACCACTGAGCTGGGGCCGGTAACCGCAAGGCGGCAGGTCTACAGTCCTCTCGAAACATATTGGAATGCATTTCAGGAGTGGTGCAAACGCCAGTGCGACCTAAGTGACAGGGAGCTAATGGATATCGGTATTACCCGCAGCGAAATCGACTACGTCGCCTCGAACCGAGGTATCGACCCGCGAGGCATCCGATCCACCTGTGGCACGTTCCTTATTGTGATGGTCTGCACCGCGTGCGTCCTCCCATTCTCGAGCGAAGCCAGAGCTCAATGCACCGCGCGCGATGTCCTGCAGAACCAACTGAGGCTCAAGAAAAGCCCCTCAGTCAGTAAGCCGCAAATTCTAGTTAGATCCGCCGTCGATGTTCCGGCGTGGAAGACGATTAGGGTACCCAACGCTGACATAGGTGGAGTTCGTCATCCGCCTCAAATGTGAACATGTTCACACCAGTGCATCCCGGGGCAGGGCAAAATCGAGCGTAAAAGCGCACTACCCTCCAGCCTACGGAGTGCTCAGTGACTGACGAACGTTGGCCGTACTTCGCCGCTATTGCATCGATCATCTTAGTGATATCCGTTGTGTACTTGGTTGAGCAGAAGTGCCAAAGAGAGCTTGCATTTCAGCGTTTCTTTCCATCCGCGCTGTCCGAGCTAATTGTAGGAAGTGAGCCGATTCGGTGTTGGTTCAGTAATTAACGTATGTGGAGGCCGACTTCCGCTCTGGGTCAATCAGCGTCGGTTTGACGGTCGGCCAGCCACTTCCGGTCTACCCCCGTCAACGGACGTCGCCAGATCGGCCGGGCTCTTCCGCTTCGTGCCAGGAACGGAACATTCACGTAATGGTGAGACTCGCCGACTCGACCGTCGAACTGTGCTTTAATCCCAAAAGAATATCGAGTGCTGGGAGGGTGGCATGAAGTCTGACCCTTATGCGGAGACCGATAGCCTCGACGATTCGCTGCTGCAGGTCATCGTGACGCGACTGGAAACGCGAGGCAGGCATCCAGCGTTCGAAGCGATGCTGATTGACTATCTAAATGCCATGCTGATCGACGCAGCCAATACTGTGCTCGACATGGGGTGCGGCACCGGTGTCGCCGCCCGCGCGATCGCTCGCCGCCGCGGATTCTCGGGCCGTGTGCTTGGCGTTGATCTGAGCCCTACATTGGCACAGGCGGCAGCCCGATTGGCGGCAGACGAAGGGTTGCGTGATCGTTTGGAATTTCGTGTGGGTGATAGTCGCAGACTTGATTTCAGCGACGGCGTCTTTGATGCTGTGGTGGCGCATACGTTGCTAAGCCATGTAGACGATCCGCAGGCGGTCGTGAGCGAAGCCGCGCGCCTCGTTCGACCCGGCGGGATGATCGGCATTTTCGATGGCGACTATGCGTCCATGACGTTCGGGCATGCGGATCCTGTAAAAGGAAAGGTCTACGATGAAGCTATCATCAGCGGCGTAGTGACCAGTCCGCGCGTGATGCGGCAGATGCCCCGTTTGCTTAAGACCGCTGGTTTGCAGCCAGTCACGTCGTTTTCCAACATCCTTGCCGAAGTTGGTAAGGCGGACTTCTGGGCGCCCGCCATTGAGTCCTTTCGCCGTTTGGTTCCCAAGTCCGGCATCATGACGGAGCAGGAGGCAGATGTCTGGGCCGAAGGCCTCAGGCTTGACTCCGTGGCGGGGGTCTTCTTCGGTGCCAGCAACTATTACGGCTACGTCGCGCGGCGGCCATAGTGCTAAGCACTCAAAGTTTGCTTCCACCGAACGCGCCGCGCGGCGAAACAAACCGCAACACCCAGGAGCGCAAAGGAGAACCCCATGGAAATGGTCGATCTGAGCCGCGACCTGTTCCACCGCACGCAGACGCACCCCGCCCACCCTCCCGTGATCATCTCCGTGTGGTACGACCACGCCGAGAAGAAGCGTGCGGGAAACACAGACTTTTCCTCCAAGGCTTTGTCCATCGCCTTCAGCGATCACGCGGGAACACACGTGGATGCGCCGGTGCACTTCGATTCCCGTCCCGATGCCCTTTCAATCGACCAGATGCCGCTGGAGAAATTCTATACGTCCGGCATCTGTCTTGATCTGTCCCGCGTGCCGTTGCGCCATGCCGTGACGGTCCCGGAAATGGAAGCGGCCCTGGCGGCTTCCGGGCAGGAAATCCGCGCCGACGACACCGTGCTGCTGCACATGGCCACTAACGATCGCCTGCTGGGTAAGCCGGGCTACCTCCACGATTTCCCCGGCCTAGCGGTGGAAAGCGTGCATTGGCTGGCCGACCGGGGCATAGGCATGTTTGGTGTGGAGGCGGTGAGCCCAGCCCCCGAAGGCGAACCCAACTTCCAGGCCCATCTCGCATGTGGTGAACGGGGGATCACACACATGGAATGCCTTGCCAATCTCGACAAGCTTGTTGGACGCGGTCGATTCCGCTTCATCGGCTTTCCACTCAAGATACGGGGTGGCACCGCAAGCCCCATCCGCGCCGTCGCGATTTTCGAGTGAACTCGCCAAAACCTGCACGCGACTGCTCCCGCGACCCTTCTCCCGGACACCCGCAACGAGGCAGAGGATCCTTGAAGCTTCGGCAAGCACGGCCGATATGGGTGTCCGCTTCGGGTCAGTCGCGTCGGTTTGAGCGTTGGCCAGCCGCTTCCGATGTACCCCCGTCAACGGACATCATCAAATTGACTCGGCTCTCCCGCTTCGTGCCCCAAGAGCGGAAATTCGACTGCTCACTCAATTACCTTATCGGCAATCGCGATGAGCGCAGGAGGTACGGAAAGTCCCAGCTGCTTGGCTGTCTTGAGGTTGATGGACAACTCGAATTTGGTTACCTGGTAGATCGGGATGTCGCCGGGCCTTGCTCCTCGGAGAATTGCGTCGATGTTATTGGCGACACGCTTATACAATTCGATCAGATCGAAGGAATAGGCCATTAAGCCCCCGGCCTCGACGGATTCGGTAAACGGGAAAATGGCCGGAAGAGTCGCGTCGCCGAGCAGCTTAGCGATCAAAGTGCTGTTTTGAAAGACCTGAGGCGACTCGAGGACCATGACCGCATCTGCACCGTCGCGGGAGATGCTCTCGACCGCCGCCCGAATGTCTGCTTCGCTGGTACCAAATTCTAGTAAAGACACTGCGAGAGGGAGGCCTGCCGTTTCGGCCGCTGCGCGGAAAGCGCCTGCGTTCGGCTGATTCCATTGCAATCGAACAGCGAGACAGCCAAGTTTCGACATCGTCGGAACCATCTCGCGCAATAGTGCGATCCGTTTTCCATAAATGGATGAACCGGCGTCGACGGTCACTCCCGTGAAATTGCCGCCCGGGTGAGC
Source organism: Bradyrhizobium sp. AUGA SZCCT0182 (assembly GCF_018130185.1). Taxonomy (NCBI): domain Bacteria; kingdom Pseudomonadati; phylum Pseudomonadota; class Alphaproteobacteria; order Hyphomicrobiales; family Nitrobacteraceae; genus Bradyrhizobium; species Bradyrhizobium sp. AUGA SZCCT0182. Next base: position 5,279 of record NZ_JAFCLY010000078.1, read on the forward strand.
CAGACTTTCGGCGAGCCCTTGCCTAACGGGGTCGCCAGTTATCCCTACGATCGGAATACGCGATGTTAGCTTTTTGAAGATGACTGCGTAAAGGGCAACGACGAAGATGACATCCGGGTTGCTCCGAACGATTTCCGTCGCCAGGGCTTCGGGATCGGACGTGTTCTGCTCTCGGCCGTAACTTTCGACCTTGAGGTTTTGTCCCTCGATCCACCCCAACCGTCGAAGCGCCACGAATAAGGCTCGGGCAGATTTGCTTTCGCTATGGTCATGCAAGTGCGCGCTTGGCTCTGCTGGGCTGAAGATAACAATACGTTTTTTATTAGTGCTCTGTTGTGCAAACGCAGCGAGCGGCCATGCCACCGCCGCACCGCCGAGATGACCGATGAAATCGCGCCGTCTCATGCAGTCCTCCAATGAGGCTCAGGACCACGCTAAATCCAGGTTGAAGCGTACCACATCGCGGCATAGGTAACGTCATTGGAAAAAACCGAGTTTCTATCAGCGCTATTCTTTGTAGACACTGGAACTAATCTGGTCTGGCCAGATTAGTGCCGCGACACTCGGGAAAGATTGATGAAACGCGGCTTCTATTTCTTGCTGATGCTTGTCTGGTTACCATCAGCAGCAATGGCGCAGTCGGTTGACTGGCAGCGCTTCGTTGTTCCGGAAAGCGGCGCGGTGGTGGATATCCCGACGGCGGTTTTTTCGAAAGAGGCCGGAAAACCAGAAAGTGGATACGGGCGGCTTTTTGAGACATCGGATGGTCGCGCAAAACTGACGGTGCAGTCGATTCCTAATGTAGCGGGCGATTCACCGGCTGTCTTTTTGGCCAAAAAAAACCCGCCACCTAACATCGTCTACAAGAAAATCACACCTCGATTCTTTGCAGTGTCCAGCTTCCGCAATGACAATATCTGGTACAATCGCTGCAATTTCTCAGGCCGTCTTGTGAACTGTGTGCTGATTTCCTATCCCGCATCAGAAAAGCGTCAGTGGGATGCGATTGTAACAAGGATCAGCAATACCCTTTCCAGCCGATGATTAGTTAGGAGGCAGCGGGTGATCACTCAGTTTCGTCAATTGGCTGCATATAATCGCTGGGCCAATTCACGCCTGTACGCTGCAGCATTTGATCTATCCGACCAAGCGTATCGACTTCACATCGGCGTCTTCTTTGGAAGCCTTCATGCAACCCTCAACCATCTGCTCCTGACTGACCGGCTGTGGATGAAGCGGTTGACGGGTGAAGGCGATCATCCGAACCAACTTGACGAAATTCTATATGACAATCGCAAGGAACTAACTCAGGCTCGCATCGCTGAAGACAATCGGATTATTGCACTGATCGATACCTACGACGACACCAGTTTGTCCGTTTCCCATCGTTATCGAACCACATCTGGAATGCCGCACTTTCAACCCCTCGCGGACATTCTGCTTCATCTCTTCAACCACCAAACGCATCACCGAGGCCAATGTCATGCCTGCTTAACGATCCTAACTGGCGATGAGCCGCCTTCACTCGACCTATTAGGGTTTCAACGTGGCGGTACTGCTCCATCACTGGAAAAACTACTATAAGTGTGGATGCAGCCCCTTCCGAAATTGGGCTTCTGCATATAACAGGCAATTATTGTGAGTGATCAACGGCCAAAAACACGAAATAGCTTAATCGATGAGACCCTTTCGATCGTTCAAGACTTCTCTGCCGATTCACTCAAGGCAGAGATTCCAAGCGCGGGTGTGCAGGCGGTTCTTCGTGATGCACTGTCCTTGGTATTATCACCGAAAGATAGACTTGCGATTGACCGCGCGATGATGCAACGGCGAGTGGAGAAATTCAGAGAAAACCAGCAGAAATTTCAGCGAGAACGGGAAGAATATTACAACAGAACGATGGAAGCGGCTCAAGCTACTCAATTTGCCCCGCCTAAATTTACAAGCGAATGACTTCTGATCAACTGACGCAACTCTTCGAAAGCAGGACGTGACACGCGAACCTGCTACTTGATCTCGACCTTGTTTGAAACATTCTTGGCAGTTGATTGAACGTGATCGTTCACGATCCGTTACGTCGTTTCAAGTTGGGAAGGGTGTGCCAAGCTTCCGGGCTCGTTCGCGAATGTGATCGATCGACCGGCCGAAAATGGCGGCAGCGCGCGCAGCCGATGCTCCGCTTGCCACAAGCGCCTTGAGACGCTGGCTGTCATCGTCGGTCCCGGGGCTGGTTTCTTCGGGAGCGCATTACGTCTTAGGACACCAAGCAGTAGCTACAGGTAACGAGCTTTCGCGGCGGCAGCGTAAGGAATGGGAAGGGCTATCGAGCAGCGAAGCCCTATCGGATCAAATTGGACGGTTACTTGTCCGTCAAGATCTTCAGCTAAGGTGCGTTCGAGAAGCGTAGATCCAAAACCGCGTCGTGTCGGCACAGAAACCGGAGGTCCACCCGTTTCAGACCAGAGTATGTGGACTTGCGGCTCCGCACCGTGTATTCGCGTCCATTCAACGTGGACCTGGCCGTCATTGGTAGAAAGCGCTCCGTATTTCCTCGCATTCGTACACAGCTCATGAAAAGCCATCGCAAGAGAAACGGCTTGTTTCGGCGACAGTAAAATCGTCGGTCCCGTGAGGAATATTTGACCTGCGGTTGCGCCCTTCGAGTCGAGGGTCAGCTCAGCAAGCTCCGCCAACGAGGCGTTCTCCCAACTTGCATGCGTGAGCAGATCATGCGCCTGCCCCAGTGCAACGAGCCGTCCTTCAAAGGCACGCCGCGCCAAGACTGGGTCGACGTTCTTATTGAAGGATTGATGCGCAATCGCTTGAACCACTGATAGGGTGTTCTTGACGCGATGGTTGAGTTCGTCCACGAGTAGCTCCCGAGCCTTCTCAGCTTCCTGCCGCTCGGTGACGTCAACATTTGCCCCGATCATTCCCAAAAACTCGCCAAGCGGGGAGAATCGCGGATGCGCTCGTGCTTCGAGTGTACGATAGCGTCCTTTCGCATCGAGGTAACGAGCTTTCAGCGACACCGTACTCTGCTTTTCTATAGCGGACGCGACTTCATCGATCACGATGGCTTTGTCTTCAGGATGCAGCGTGCTGCTCCACTCGAATGCTGGAACCTCCTTTTCGGAAACGCCCCAGAATTCGCGAAGCATCTGATTGAGATGAACGCAGCTACCCTTCTCGTCACTGATCCAAATCATCACAGGTGCGTTCTCGGCCATTAGCCGAAAACGTTCTTCGGACGCGCGAAGTTCGATCTCAGCCTGCTTCTCTGCGGTGATGTCGTGTGCTACGCCGATAAATCCTATGTGATGCCCATGCTCATCGAACCTGGGCCGAGAGACGGCGTTTACCCATCGCCAATCGCCATTTCCCCGAGCGATTCTTATTTGTACTGGGAAGGGGTTGCCGGATGCAGAATTGGAGTTCGGTACCAGTGTCCGCAATTGCTCGGGCTCTGCTAATTGGGCAGCGTCGTCCGGGTGCACACGGCTGCGCCAATCGAGCTTTAGCGCCTCGTCGTGGCTGAGTGCGAAGAAGTCAGAATAAGCTTGGTTCACGAAGGAGCGTTCGCCGTTGAGCTGAGTAACCCACATTGGAATAGGTGCACTATTAGCTATTGACCGAAATCGCTCCTCGCTCTCCCTCAGAATCCGTTCCGCAAGTTTCGAGTCCGTCACATCGAAATGCGCGCCAATTAAGCGAACGGGCCGACCATCCGAATCACGTTCTATTTGAGCCGCAACGCGTACCCATCGCGTCTGACCGTCACTTGGCCTAACGATGCGGTATTCCGCCGAGTAGAGTTGGGTCGCACCGGCCAAAGCATCCAGAAATTGCTGTTCTGTCGGTATCCGATCTTCGGGATGTATACGCGCAACCCAACTCTCATGAGACTCATTAGTGGCTGTTGGGGGGAGGCCGTGGATCGCTAGGTATTCTGGAGATCTCCGATTGCGATATCCGTCCCTCAGGTCAACTTCAACTCCACCAATGCCAGCAATCCGATGAATGAGAGCGAGCTCCGACTCGCGCGCCTGAAGCGTGCGGATCAGCTCATTTACGTCCTGGTCGGCGTCAATTACGAATACACTCAACTATAAGCCTCAATAGCCATCCCTGCAGAATCACCGAGCTTGGCCTATCAATCAACTTCGGCCAGGGTTGACGGTTCCATCGGTGCGCTGAGACCAGCTTAGGGCCCGTGATTGATGCGGTAGTTCGTCGGTTGCGGAGTCGTGGGCATGACTCCTGACTGCGAAAAGAACCTTATGGCAGCCCCTCTTCGGACGCATATGTTGAAAGTCAAATTGCGTCAGTATGGTCTCTCATTCAACATACCGTTCGCGACGCTGCAGGAGTTAAGGATCGCACTGCCCGAAGGGTACTATCAATGGAGCTGATGTCCGCTCTTGGCAGCGTCGGATGGGCTCTTGCCATACAAAGTCCGACGAGCATGAAGCATCATTCCAATCACCGGTTTCTTGCTTTGCGTGAAGGTCCGTCAGAGGAAAGCCTCCATGAGCGACTAAAAGCCCGTCCGGAAAAAGCAACGCCCGAGGTGCATTTGCGAATATTCGACCTGCGCAGTATGCGACAGCTCAACGCGGCGAATGCCATACTGATTGATGAGCGAGCAGACTGCCGCGGGCCCAAACGCAGACATTACTATATCGCATCCGAGATCGATTTTGCGACGGCGCGCGCCGAACTGATGAATATCTGGGCGAGCGGACTGGGGGTGCGTTTCTTCACCGTGATGACGATCGCCCAGATCTTCATCAGTTCGGAGTGGCGTTTCGGGGCTGTCAGAACCCAACGGACGTCGCCCGTCGATGAGGGGTCGGCAATTTCGTTACTCAACCCCGTTCCAATCTCCTATTTGCTGGCCCATAGTGCGGCGGGACGCGGCCCCTGGGGCGCGGTGAGTTGATCCAATGAGACGGCCTTATCTGATCGCAGGATTGCTTTTGGCGTTGCTCGGGACGCCAGCTTTGGCCGCGGTAAAGCAAATAAGCATCTTGCACAGCGGCTTTCCAAATCGCACGCCGATCCACCTTCTGATTGAGGCATTGCGCGCGCTGGGTTATGAGGACGGCAATACGGCAGCGATTGAACTACTTGGCGGGGAAGGAGACGCCAAACGGCTAGACGCGCTGGTAGCGGGCCTTGCTTCCAAAAAGCCGGATGTGATCGTAGCGCTTACCTCGCCAGCCGTCCTCGCGTTGAAGCGGGCCGGTGTCGGAACGCCCGTCGTTTTCGCATTCGTCACTGACCCGGTGAGGCAGGGGATCGTTTCGAGCCTTTCCCGGCCGAGCGGCAATTTCACGGGCGTCACTTACAGCGAGGCGACGCTCGGCGGTAAAAGGCTGGAGCTGCTGCTCGATGCCCTTCCAGGCACGCGGCGTGTCGCCATAATATGGAGCCGAGCATTTTCCGAGAACGCCGCCATTTTCGACGTCATCCGGCAGGCGGGGCAGGCTCGGGGGGTCGAGGTTTTCTCCCGGGAGGTGGAGGGTGCGCAAGACCTCGCGCCTGCCTTCGATGACGCCAAAGGCTCGGGTGCGCAGGCTCTCATCTTCCTTACCGACAATTTGATGTTTGGGCGGCGCAAGGAAATCGCAGCGTTGGCACTTTCTCACCAGCTGCCATCAATCCATTCGTTTGCACCTGAAGCCAGGGATGGTGCATTAATGTCGTACGGCCCCGACTTGGCTGAGAACTATCGGCGTGCTGCGGCGCTCGCCGACCGCGTTCTCAAAGGCGCGCGTCCGGCTGATTTGCCGGTCGAGGAGCCGACGCATTTTACCCTGTGCGTCAACCTCAAGACTGCGAAGGCGCTCGGCCTCAATATTTCTCCTGCTCTACTTGCCAGGGCTGACGAGGTGATCGAATAGGAATTCTGTTTCTGTTGCGGTGCATAAGGCTTGGCATTTTTCAGACCTGGTCGGTCAGCTTGTTGATGTCCATTCGCCGCGCGCTAAAGCGGTACGTGCTGGGAACATGATCGGAAGGACGTATAAGAGACATGCAGCGAAACACCGCACCCGTCTCATCAGCTCAGGCGGGCAAATGGGACTGGCGGAGTTGCAGTCCGTTGTGGTGTGTCTCTTTGCTGCACTTCGATTCCGGCCTTACGGGCCCTCACCGATCTACTGGATCACGCGGTCCGCCCGCTTGAGCACCTCGGGCGGCATCGTGATGCCGATGTCCCGCGCCGTATTGAGGTTCACGATTAGCTCGTAGGGCGTAACCCTTTCCACCGGCAGCTCGCCCGGGTTGGCTCCCTTCAAAACTTTATCGACGTACACCGCCATGCGGCGGATCGACTCGACTTGGCTCGTTCCATAGGCGAGGAGGCCCCCAGCGCCGACCCGGGACGGTGCAAAGATGGTGGGAAGCCGATCCCTGGCTGCTAGCTCGGCGATCCTCTTCGCATGAACCCCTACTACCGGTTCTTCCAGTATCAGCAAAGCGTCGGCGTGCTCTTGCCTGAATACAGCGAACGCTCCTTCCAGGTCCGGATTCGGCGCTGCCACTCTGAGGCGCAGAGTCTGGAGGCCCATTGCTTGTGCCTCTGCCTCGCTGGCCTTAATCAAGGCCTCGGAGACGCCTTGATCGCCCAGCAGAGCCACGCGCTTGAACCCAGGAATCGCCTCCTTGAGGAGCTCGAGCTGCTTCTTAGCTTGCTGCGGGTCAAAGCTCGTCGTGCCTGTGAGGTTTCCGCCAGGCCGCTCTAGATTCGGGACAACATTGTCTGCCACCGGATCGACCACGACGGCGAAGACAATCGGGATATCCTTGACCGCCTTCTTTGCAGCCCGCGCCGTTACGGCACCCGTCACGGCGATGATGTCCACGTTGAGACGGACCAGTTCGGTAAGAAGATCGGGAAATCGCTCGTACTGCCCTTCCGCGAATCGTGGCTCGATTGCGATGTTGCGGCCTTCGACATAACCGAGGTCGGCAAGTCCTTGTCGGAATGCCTCGAAGTGGGGCGCTGACCGGTCCACAGGATTGAGAAAGCCAACCCGCGGGACTTTGGTGGCCTGCTGCGCTTCGGGCGAGCCGCCTGCCAGAAACACTATCAAAGCCGTGACGATTGCGAACGCGATTCTCGTAGGACGCACGGCTGCCTCCCGATCACGCTGTTGACGATCCCACTGTACGCCTCTGCTTCAACGAGAACAACTAACTCTGAACCGCAACCGAAACTCAAGTCTTTCGGAATCGGAAGCTATTGGCACTTTGAGACTGCATTGAGCAATGTCCGCTTTCCCATCTCGGACATTGGTTCTAGCCGGACATCGGCCCATTTTTCTGCTAATAGACATCGATTCCCCCGGTCGAGGTGCGTCTTGGGCCCGGCGAGGATGATCGTTGGAGAGCTTGACCCCAGACCCGGAATTAGAGAACAAAATCGGAAGTACCGACAGCGTTAGGGCCGGGCTCATCTGGCTGGAGTAAACCATCCTCGTTCGGCCGACTCTAGAGCCGTTACCGATTTTTGCTCACGTCCAATCATCAAGGCAGATTACCAGCCGACACACGACATGTCCGCTCTGGGTCAATCGCGTCGGTTTGACGGTCGGCCAGCCACTTCCGGTCTACCCCCGTCAACGGACATCGCCACGGCCGGTCGGCATGTCTCAAAAGTGCCAGAAGGGGACGTGGCGATATTGATCGGCACTGGGATATAGTGGCCCAAAGTCAGCCATCTCATGCCGTCCCCTTCGTTAAACCGCGTGGAGGATTGACCCGATGACCAGCGGATATTTTGAAGATTTTGAAGTCGGCGATAGCCGCAAGGCTGGTCCCTATCTTGTCTCCAAAGATGAAATCATTCAGTTCGCCAAGCAATACGACCCCCGGCCTTCCCATATCGATGAGGAAGCTGCCACTCGTTCCGTCTTTGGAGGACTGTCGGCATCTGCGGCCCACACGTTCGCGATCTTCATCTTTCTAACCAACAAAGGGCAGCCTCCGCTCCGTGCACTTGCTGGACTGGGCTATGACGAGTTGAGGCTGCCGAACGCAGTACGCCCGGGCGACGAACTCGACTATGAGTCGACCGTCTTAGAGAAGCGCGAGTCGAAGTCGAGACCCGATACGGGAATCCTTCGCATCCAAGTCCACCTGCGCAACCAAAGACGAGAGACGGTGCTGCAGTGCGTCGGCAGTGCTCTCGTCGCAAGGCGACCGGATGCGAAAGCATCGACGTAGCTGTTAGGCGGGTGCGCTCGGTTGGTTTTCGACCCGATGTCGGTTCTAGGTCAATCGCTACAGGGCGTTTGCGGATAGAGCGGTCCCGAGGTCCGCTTTCCCCCGAAAACCGACCTGATTCCAACGCCTGATCCGGTGACACATTCTTCTCGCCTTCTGTAACCAAGCTGAGGAGTATGGCCATGCAGGATCAAGTGAACGCCACCCTTGAGCCCAAGCGGGTGCCGTGGAACAAGGGAAAGCTCACCGGGGCAAAGCCACCGCTGCGACCCAAACACGTCTGGTCGATCCGGACGAAGCTCCAGATCGAAGGCCGCGCTCGCGACCTCGCCATGTTCAACCTGGCTATCGACAGCAAGCTTCGCGGCTGTGATGTCGTCGCCATCCGCGTCGAGGATGTAGCCGCAGGCGGATACACTGCGGATCGCGCAACGGTGCGGCAGAAGAAAACCGGACGGTTTGAATTGAGCGAGCAAACCCGCCAAGCAGTCGATGATTATCTAAAGCCCACCGGTAAACGGCCCGGAGCGTTCTTATTCTCCGGCCGTCGCGGCCCTGACCGCAGTATGACAACCCGTCAGTATGCGCGGCTCGTATCGGACTGGATCGGAAGCGTTGGGCTTGATCCGCGACTGTTTGGCACACACTCACTGCGACGCACAAAAGCGACACTGATTTATCGACGGACCGGAAATCTCAGGGCTGTCCAGCTCTTGCTCGGGCACACCAAGATCGAAAGCACGGTCAGATATCTCGGCATTGAGGTCGATGACGCGCTGGCAATAGCGGAACAAGTTGATGTCTGAAATACTCGGGCAGAGCGGACATGCTCTGCCCGTCCTCTAACCGCCGGTTTGTGCCAATTCCAGACCTGAGCAGATGCAGCAAACTAAGCCGACTTACTCGATCACTTCGTCGCGTGCGCCGAGCAGGGTAGTTGGCACGTCGATGCAGAGCAACTTCACAGTCTTCTTGAGGTTGATGACCAGCTCGAACTTGGTCGGCGCCTGAACTCCATGGCCGGATAGAAGATCTTCGAGCCAAGGTCCGCAGATACCCTGCGGAATCATTCGATCACGCGGTCGATTCGCAGAAGGACGGAGGGCGGGACTTTAATTCCGAGAATCGTCGCTATCTTGAAGTTCACCACAAGTTCGAAGCGCGTCGGCTGCTCTACTGGAAGCTCGCTCGGTTTTGCTCCCCTGAGGACTCTGTCCACGTAGCGCGCCACGCTACGGAAGCCTTCTTGCGCGTCCGGCCCGTAGGACATCAAACCACCCGCGTCCACGAATAACCGGGATGAAAAGATCGTCGGCAGCCGCTGACTTACGGCGAACTCTGCGATCATGCTGCGGTAAGCCAGGGTTCTATAATCGAAAAAGGTCAGCATCGCGTGCGGCCGGTCGGATTTGATTTCCGCGAAGGCGCGTTCGAGGTTCGTGAGCCGCGTCACATCATAGGGCTCGAGCAAGATTCCTAGGCGGCGAGCGGCGGCCTGAGCCTCTTCCAGCTCGCGCATATGCGCCGGGTGAGCCGAAGTCCAAAGTGCAGCGACGCGCGACAGGGCTGGTAGCACTTCCTTCAGGAGCTCTACCTTTTTGCCGGCGAGTTCCGGTTGCATAGCCGAGATACCGGTGACGTTCCCCCCGGGGCTGGCGAGGCTGGCGACCAGTCCGTTCCCCACCGGGTCCGAGACATATGTGAAAACCACAGGGATGGTTTGAGTCGCTTGCTTGGCGGCCAATGCGGGGACCACGCCGGTAGCCGCGATCAGATCGACTCCTTTCTCCACCAGCGCCTCCGCCGCATCAGGCAGCAGTTCGGGATAAGACTCGGCCGAGCTATATTCGATTTTGATGGTTTCGCCCTCGATGTAGCCGAGTTCGCGCAAACCCTGTAGGAATGCTGCGCGTTCGGGAGACGGTTTGTCCGAAATCGGACTTAAGGTTAGATAGCCGATGCGCGGTATTCGCGCAGAAGACTGTCGGGCGCCGAGTGGCAGCGGCCAAACGACTGACGCCGCCGCGCCGCCGAGCAGCGTGATGAACTCCCGCCTTCTCATGTCGAACATTGAGCTTCCTCCTGGGCTACTTCCCAGGGGGCGAGGAGGGAGTTGGTTCCCGCTCCTATGCTCCCGAGCATACGGTAGCACAGATCACCATTACGCGGGAGAACGCTGCGCCGCGGACTTTCAATCCAGCTTATGTCGCAGTTGGGTCAAACTCAGAAATCCGGGCGGGTAACTCGGAAGTCTCTTTTGCCCTCAAGAACGGACATCGAAGCACGCAGGCGTGCGTTTTCTACGCTAAGAGTTTCGCGTACCGCGCCGCAGCAAGTACGTAAGTAGTGAATATTTATGCATAGCAAACAAATGGCCCGACGATATTGCACGTCGGGCCATTCAAGATCATCCGCCTCGGTTACATCCGCCGAGCCTTCAGATCAAACAACGTTCTTTGATTGCGCCATCTAATTTTGGCATTGATGTGACAACCGCACGGCGCGAAGCGGCTCGCGTGCGCAGCAGCTCTGACTGATGTCGCGATCCCTCCGCTGGTCGGCTTCAAGTTCTTCGACAATGAGCCGAAGCAAACATAGGGCAAGCGGATCAGTAACCTCGCGCGACAGAAACTGATAACGCTCGATCTGAACTTCCTGCTCTCTCAACTGGCGATTTGTCATGGGTTGCGCCCTCCGACAAACTTACGTCGAGACGGCTAACTTGTTTCGTTAGAGTTTTCGGATCATTTGAGATGGTTTCTATCGAGTAAATTCGTTCCCGCCCGTTGCTGGATGGGCCGCCGGGCTGTGGAAGCTGCGTTTGCGCACGTGGTTCTGCGCGCCGGCGAATAGCGCCGAGCCGCGCGCGACTGCCAAGATCCGCTTCGGCACTGATAGGCGACTATCGGGTGAACATGGTGATTAGGCCAAAAGCGGCGGTTGGATACTGGGGCAGTCCCGCGGCTGTAGCAGCTCGACAGGTGAATGCCTTGAAACTTATTGGGCAGCGCTTCTAGACGGCGCAACGTGCTAGTGGGCCGCAGCTAGTGTGAAGTATCTTGCCCGCGGGACTGAACTGAAAGTGAATTCGGACCGGCTTGCCTTCGTGGCTTTGATAATCGACCTGGACGCCATCCCCAGTCAGGATCATGTCGTCTAGGGTGAAGGCGGATACTATCTTGCTTTCGATCTTCGGCGCCCAGTAAGCCGCAATCGATTTGCGGCCTGTCAGGCTGACGCGCTCGCAGTCGCATTCCAAAATCGCTCGTTCATCGTATAGGTAGAGCAAAGCATTGAGCTCTCCTAATTGGCAGGCATCGAGCCAGTCCACGACCAGTGCCAGAGGATCGAACGCGTCCGTCGGAATCGACATGAGTTTCCACCATAAAGCGGTCGCGTCTCCCCGAGCGGAGTTAGATGTTTAATGATGAATAGGGCTTGAATGCTTTCCCCGTAAAAATACGGGCAAGGGCACTCTGGGGCGAATTCCGGGATCAGGCGACGAGACGTTGGCGGGTCGTCCCGACGCCGGACGGCCGCTCGGTAAAATGGCCTCAAGACAAGCTGTGAGTGATCGAGAACCCCTCCACCTCGTCCCCATCGGTCTCAAGCGCGCCGTAGGCCGGTGGACCTGTCGGGAGGGAGAGTTTTTCGCTCCGGGCTACTCATGATGGTCCTCGAATAAAATGTAGCATCGGAAATATACCATTCGGCCGATATGATCTGAATCCTGCTTCGCTTATGGTTCGCCGGACTGGTTGCAGTCCGCCGCTCGAAGGCACTGCCCTGTTTCCACCTTAGTGGTAGAGCGTTGCCATGTCGCATTTCTCGCGCCGCACATTTTACGATAGCGTTATAGTTCTGAGCCACCTCCTCTCGCAGAAGCGGCTGCCCGGCCTCACTGCTGAAGAGACCGTCGAGTTTGATCTGCTGGACGCAACCCCTCCATTTGACGACGAGGGCGATCTCGCGTGGGAGTTCGAGGGGCAACCGACCAATGATCGCGAGAGGCGCTGGCTTGAGCTTTACAGTAAGAAGACGTCGACGCCACCGCCGCGTTCTCGAGACGGGCCCGTCAGCGAGCGCAATCTTGAAGTCTCGGAATTTGGCCTGCGGGAACTAGCTAATAAAGGACATCGGATTCCAGACCCACGGGCCCCCACCGCAAAGTAACGAGGATGCGATCGCCATGGCGCACCAAATTGCTAATGCGATGGCTTTAGAGGTCGGAAAACTCTTCGTCGTCTTGTCGTGGTAGACGATGAAGGAAACGGTCTCTGTTAGTACCAGCGTCCTCGGCCGTACCAGCCGCCGCCCAAGCAGCAGAACAAGAAGTACAATGATGAGAAGTGTGGTGGTATCCATGCGTCTTACTCCGCCTGCTGCGTAATTGCGCAGCTTGGAATTCTAGCTATGACAACGTTTAGCCGGTGGTCCCGGTTCCAAGACCTGATGGGGTTACGTTGGGGCAGTATTCGCTATGCAGCGACCAGGCATGCGGCGCCATGGCGCTGGCGCGTAACCTCCGACAAGCAAAACCATCATTGCGAGAAAATCATGATGACCATGAATACAAATACGATCGCACTCGCGACGACTCCATAGATTAGATCGCCGCGTTCGCGTTTCGTCATGCTTTGGGTCCCAAAGGTCAGGTCCCGAACGCGACGCTGACGAAGTCAGCGTCTCGCCAGACCAAGCGACACTCGCGAACCGTCCGAAAATTATCGAACGACAGATCGAATTCCACCGGCAACACGTTTAGCTGCTCCAAACGAACGCCGGCTCCGGAATTCGTCACGTCGCGAACGCAGCAAGGAGAGACACCGGCTCCGCCATGAAAGAAAAACATTGCGCTCCGATTGATGCGCGTCCGGCCGATCGCGCGACGATCTCGACCTGCGAACTTTAGCACTTGCTCGACGTTCGGCATGGAGTCCCGTGAAGCGTGCAGGATCATTTTGGGCGGGACGCCGCCTACAGCGGCGCCCCTAGTCGAGCGGTACGCTTGATTGGTGATCTGGACACCTCTCAGATCCGAACGACTACCGGAATGGTAGGCCTACGTTCGCACGCGACAACGAAACTCGCGTATTGAGCTTGATACGCTCGCTGCGGGTTAATTCTGGAACCGGATGCGGTCGTGTTCTTGAACTTATCCGCTCTTCCCCAAACAGCAGACATCACGCTGGGCGGGATCGTCTGGACGAGGCGGTACAGCAGCTTCAGCCGCGCTTGGCCGCCGCGACGTAGCCGGCCGTGACCTCATCCTTGTGGACCGCAAAGGCTGACAGGACTTCCGCCTTCTCGCGCTTCGGGACCTTGGCGAAGTCCAGCGTCCGTCCAAGTTCGGCT
>NZ_JAFCLY010000079.1:0-17439 GCF_018130185.1 Bradyrhizobium sp. AUGA SZCCT0182
CACTCAGAGGGCGTCGGCCGTCGTCACGGACGTTGGACGGGTTGCGGTGGACGCTGGTTTACGCCTCGACGACGGCGCGGACTAAGCGTACGGCAAAACCGTGTGGTCCTGGCGCCCGTTGCAGGTGTCAAGCTGTCGGGTAGGCGAGAGCCGAACGGCAGCGACGGAGTCAACCAAGAACTCGTCTCCGGGGAGATCACGGCATAAGCCGTAAAGCCATTGCGCAGGGAAGGCCGGGTGTTCTCCGCTGCCCTGTATGCTCGTGTGCACTTTGTTTTGTGCAAACCGCACGCGAGACCGCGGGTGCAGCGCGCATCCGGTCTTCCCTGCGCCCTCTCGATAAGAGGGCGGGAAGTTTCTGGCAGAGCTCGGACGCAGTGCGCCGCGAGAAGGTGAAACTGCGTTCAGTGCACGGTGCAGCAACAAACACCGCCGTCGTCCCGGCCTTGAGCTCAGATGCGCAATTGCGCATCGGGGGACCCATAACCACAGGAAGACGTTTTGCGAAAGGTCTCTGCGACCAAGCCTTCATCGAGAGATCACGCGGTATGGGTCCCGGCTCAAGGCCGGGACGACGCGCGGAACGAGCGTTGTGCGTCCTCACAATGACGGCGAGTTACTTCGCACCGTTCTTCCGCTTCCCCAAATGATACGTCAGCGCCAGCGCCACGCAGTGGCGCAACTCGGCCTCGGGCACCTTATCCTCCGCGCCAAGAAGGATGGCCCGGTTTCCTTCGTAACGCAGCTCCGGGTAGAGCTCGCGAAACGTCTCGACCAGATTGGTCTGGCAATGGAAGTAGACCGCGTATTGCCCGGGCACGGGCTTGACCTGGTCGATCCGGATCGTGCTGCCGCTTTTGGTCTCCGGCGTGAGATAGCTCGGCTGCCCCCATTTCAACGTCTCTTCCAGCGCGCCGACGCCCTTGGTGGTTTTCGCGGTATCGAAGATGAGCCGGCGCAGCGCCAGCAATCTGGCTTTGACCGGTTTCGGATAGGCATTGAAGACGGCTTCGACGGCGGGGGCCGAAGCTGCCACGGGTAGTCTCTTTGCGGTGCCGCTCTTTGCCGTGGTCTTCATCGCGGTCGTCCGAATATCCGAGCATGCCATTGCTGAAACAGGATAGGGCAGTTGGTCGACGAGCGGAAGCCGCGCCAGAGCCGTTCGCACGATAGAACCACGATTGTCCTCGTGCCGTCTCATGGGAGGCTCTCCATTACAGGGAGCCTGCTGGACTCGTCTCTTCTCAAGTTTATAGAATATGAGCCAGAATCAAAATCGAACGTCGCATATGCCCCTTGATGCCGCCGCGTCCGCTCCACTCTATGCGCGATTTTCTCGCCGCTTTCGAGGGATCGTGGTCGACTGGGCCATCGCCATGGCCGTCCTCTTCGGTGCGGTTATGCTGGCGGTTTCGGTAGAGAACGATAATTTTTCCCGAGCACTGGGATGTCTGGTGATTGCCACGTTGCTGCTCTATGAGCCGATTCTGGTGTCGTTCACCGGCGGCACGCTGGGGCATCATTTGACCAATCTGCGCGTTGTTGACGATCGTAGCGGCGGCAACGTAAGTTTTCTCAAGGCCTGCGCCCGCGTCGTCCTCAAAGGTGTGCTTGGCTGGTACTCGTTCGTGATCCTGGCGGCGACACGCCGCAACCAGGCGGTTCACGATCTGCTGACGCGGTCGACCGTGCAAATCCGTGATCCTGCCAAAGCGCGATCTGGCCAATACATTACCGAACGCGTTGAACCTGTGGCCTTGGGCATGCCGTCCCCCGTGCGGCGGGCTGCAGTCATTTGCGTCTACTGGCTGTTGCTGTTTGTCAGCTTGCTGGTCATTCTTGCGGCAATGGCTGCCGCTGGATTGATGTCGCGTAGTTGTGTCTACGGGGATTACTGTTCGGGCGTCGACAGGATGTTGAACCTTGTCACCAGCGTCGCGTTCCTCGTGATGCTGGCGGTCGTCGTTGCGCTGGGTTGGAAAGGTAGACTGTTCGGCGCGCGCAAGGCCTGATGCGGTTCGTTCCCTCAACGTGCCGTCGGCGGCGCGTCGAGATTGGCGAGCAGAATCGCCTTACCGGCATCTTCGTAATGGGTATCGCGGGCCTGGATCTGCTGCGCGATGGCGTGGATGTCGCGAAAACGCCGTTCGAACTTGTTGGCGCTGAAGACGGCGGTGGCGCCGGCCATGTGATAGGCGGTGTCGACCACGGAGGCCGATTGATGGATGGTCCAGGTCGCGGCAATCCGCAGCGCGATTCGGTGCTGTTCGGTGATGGCGTCGCCGCGCGCCAGGTCGCGCCAGACCTCAGCCGCGGTGGTGTAGAGATAGGCGCGCGCGGCGCGCAAGCTCGCCTCGGTGCGCCCGATCAGGCCCTGCACGGCGTTGTTGTCGCGCATCGCCTTGAGGCCTTGCGGCGTCTTGCCGCGCGCCAGATCGGTGGCGGCATCCAGCGTCGCGCGCGCGACGCCGAGCGAGGTCGCGGCAAAGCCCATGCTGAACACCATGTTGGTGGAGAGCTTGTAGAGCGGGCCGTTTTCGCGGAGCGCCGCAGGGTCGTCGCGCAGCGCGGCGAATTTATCGGGGATGAACAGATTGTCGACCGAGTAGGAATCGGTGCCGGTGCCGCGCAGACCGATGACGTCCCAGACGTCATACATCGTGGCATCAGCCACCGGAAACAGGATGGTGCGAATTTCCGGCGAGCCGTCCGCCTTGCGCCGCGGGCTGCCGTCGGCCTCGACGACCCTGACATGGGCGCCGAGCCAGCTCGCCTGCCGGGAGCCGCTGGCAAAATCCCAGCGCGCGCTGGCCTTGTAGCCGCCGGGCACGACCTGCACTTCATGCTTGATCGCGCCCCAGGCGAGGATGCCGGGCGCGACGTTGAAAATCTCGCTGGCGGCATCGGCATCGAGATAGGCCGCGGTCATGGCGCAGACGCTGCATTGGCCGAGGCA
Source organism: Bradyrhizobium sp. AUGA SZCCT0182 (assembly GCF_018130185.1). Lineage (NCBI taxonomy): Bacteria > Pseudomonadati > Pseudomonadota > Alphaproteobacteria > Hyphomicrobiales > Nitrobacteraceae > Bradyrhizobium > Bradyrhizobium sp. AUGA SZCCT0182. The sequence continues at coordinate 2,957 of NZ_JAFCLY010000079.1, forward strand.
CCAGGCGGTGGAGGCATCGGCCTTGGCGATTTCCTCCTGCATCTGCATGAAGATCTCGAGCGGCAATTCGGCGCCGCCGAGGCTCTGCGGCAGCAACGAACGATAAAGCCCGTTCTCGATCAGGGCCTCGGTTACATCAGGCGTCAGCCGCCGCGTCCGCTCGATTTCGTCGGCGTCGCGCGCGATCAATGGCTGCAGCATGCGCGCGCGCTCGACGAGGTCGAGGCCGGGGTGCTTGTTCATGCGCTTCCTCGCATTGTCTTATTTTGTTTGCGCGAGGGGCGATGGTGGCCCATCCGCCGCCTCCGATCAAGGCGGCGGAGGATACGCGTCTCAGGCTGCGGCGCGTCCGAGATCGAGCGACGGTTGCGATGGCCGCTTCGCCGACGGGAAACTCAGCGCCACCGCGACCGCGGTAATGCCGATCGCAAACGAGCCGACGTAGAGCCAGTTATAGGCGTGGAAAGTGTCGAACACCCACCCGCCGGCCAATGGCCCCAGCGCCATGCCGAGGCTGGCAAAGGCGGAGACCGCGCCGAACACCGTGCCCATGATGCGCGCGCCGAAATATTCGCGCACCAGCACCGCATAGAGCGGCATCACGCCGCCATAGGCGAGCCCGAAGATCACAGACAGCGCATAGAACTCGCCGAGCTGGCCGACCGCGAGATAGGTCGCGACCGACATCGCCTGCACGAACAGTCCGCCGACCAGCACCGGCTTGGCGCCGAGGCGATCGGCCATGACGCCGAGCAGCAGCCGGCCGCCGAGTCCGGAGAATCCGGCAAGGCTGTAGACCGTGACGGCGGTCAGGGGCGCGATGCCGCAGATCATCGCGTAGCTCACCATGTGGAAGATCGGCCCCGAATGCGCCGCGCAGCAGGCGAAATGTGCCAGCGCCAGCGTGATGAATTGCGGGGTGCGCAATGCCTGCCCGACCGTCCATTGTACTTCCGGCACGTCAGGTCCGCCGCTCACGGGTGCTGCGGCCGGCGGCGCCGGACGCACCAGGAACGACGCCGGGATCAGCAGCGCCCAGGATGCGATGCCGATCACCAGCATCGCAGTGCGCCAGTCATAGGCGGTGATCAGCCAGCTTGCGAATGGCGCGATCGTCAGCGGCGACACGCCCATGCCGGCCGACACCAGCGCCACCGCAAGGCTGCGGCGATGTTCGATCCAGGCGCTCGCCACCGCGACCATCGGCGCATAGAAACTCCCCGCAGCGATCCCGATCAATACGCCGAAGAAAAACTGGAATTGCCAGAGACTCGTGGCCTGGCTCGCGCCGACCAGGCCGATACCCAGCAGCACGGCGCCGGCCAAAACCACGATGCGGGTTCCGAGCCGGTCGGACAGCGCGCCCCAGAAGAACGCCGCAAATCCCATGGCAAGGAAATCGATCGTCGCCGCCGCCGAGACGCCGCTGACCGACCAGCCCGTATCCGTCGCAATCGGCTGCAGGAACACCGCCAGCGAGAGCATCGTGCCAAAGCCGACACAGGTCATCAGCGCGCCTGCGCCGACGACGATCCAGCCATAGGAGGAGCCGGACTGGGAGAAACCGGCGGGCTTGCTCATGCGTTTCCTCGCGCTTGTAATATTTTTTGTGTGCGCGGGACGATGGTGACCTATCCGCCGCGGCAGAGCAAGGCGGCGGATGAATGGCCGGTCACAGGTTTTCGCATCTCACCGCCAGGGTCGGGCGGCGCAGGGTCGTCGAGCCAGCGGGCAAAGTGCGCGAAGCGGGCCTCAGCTATCCACCTTCAGCGCGGCAATGAAGGCTTCCTGCGGGATGTCAACCTTGCCGAACTGCCGCATCTTCTTCTTGCCTTCCTTCTGCTTCTCCAGAAGCTTGCGCTTGCGCGTGATGTCACCGCCGTAGCATTTCGCGGTGACGTCCTTGCGCAGCGCGCGGACGGTCTCGCGGGCGATCACCTTGCCGCCGATCGCAGCCTGGATCGGAATCACGAACATGTGCGGCGGGATCAGTTCCTTCATCCGCTCGACCATGGCGCGGCCGCGGCCTTCGGCGCGGGTGCGATGCACCAGCATCGACAATGCGTCCACCGGCTCGAGGTTGACGAGGATCTGCATCTTGACGAGATCCGCGGGCTTGTAGTCGGTCAGATGATAATCGAACGAGGCGTAGCCCTTCGAGACCGATTTGAGCCGGTCGTAGAAATCGAACACGACCTCGTTGAGCGGCAGATCATACTTCACCATCGCGCGCGAGCCGACATACGTCAGCTCCTTCTGCGAACCACGGCGGTCCTGGCAAAGCTTCAGCACGCTGCCGAGATATTCGTCCGGCGTCAGGATGGTGGCTTCGATCCATGGCTCCTGGATCTCGGCGATCTTGACCACGTCGGGCATGTCGACGGGATTGTGGATTTCGATCTCCTGACCGTCAGTCAGGTGCATCTTGTAGATCACGCTCGGCGCGGTCGCGATCAGGTTGAGATCGAATTCGCGCGACAGCCGCTCCTGGATGATCTCCAGATGCAACAGCCCGAGGAAGCCGCAGCGGAAGCCGAAGCCGAGCGCCGCCGACGTCTCCATCTCGAACGAGAAGCTTGCATCGTTGAGGCGCAGTTTGCCCATCGCTGCGCGCAACGTTTCGAAGTCGTCGGCATCGACCGGGAACAGGCCGCAGAACACCACGGGTATCGCGGGCTTGAAGCCCGGCAACATGTCGGTGATCGGCTTGCGGTCGTCGGTGATGGTATCGCCGACGCGGGTGTCGGCGACTTCCTTGATCGCGGCGGTGATGAAACCGATCTCGCCGGGGCCGAGTTCGTCGATCTGCGTCATCTTCGGCGTGAAGAAGCCGACGCGCTCGACGTCATAGGCGGCGTTGGTGCCCATCATTCGGATGCGGCTGCCCTTCTTCATCACGCCATCGACGACGCGAATGAGAACAACGACGCCGAGATAGACGTCGTACCAGCTATCGACCAGAAGCGCCTTCAGCGTCGCGTTGCGGTCGCCCTTCGGCGGCGGCAGGCGGGTGACGATGGCTTCCAGCACGTCGGGAATGCCAAGCCCGGTCTTGGCCGAGATCATCACCGCGTCAGCGGCGCTGATGCCGATTACGTCCTCGATCTGCTGCCTGACCTTTTCGGGTTCGGCCGCAGGCAGGTCGACCTTGTTGAGGACCGGCACGATCTCATGACCCGCGTCGAGCGCGTGGTAGACGTTGGCGAGCGTCTGCGCCTCGACGCCCTGGCTGGCGTCGACCACCAGCAGCGATCCTTCACAGGCCGCCAGCGAGCGCGAGACTTCGTAGGCGAAGTCGACATGGCCCGGCGTGTCCATCAGGTTGAAGATGTAATCCTTGCCGTCCTTGGCGCGGTAGTTCAGCCGGACGGTCTGCGCCTTGATGGTGATGCCGCGCTCGCGCTCGATATCCATGGAATCGAGCACCTGCTCCTTGCCCGCCATTTCGCGATCGGTCAGCCCGCCGGTGGTCTGGATCAGGCGGTCGGCCAGCGTCGATTTGCCATGGTCGATATGGGCGACGATGGAGAAGTTGCGGATGTTGGAAATCGGGGCAGTTGTCATGGGGCGCGGGATAGCATTCACATCCCCGTGCGGCAACCATATTGCTGTATTTTAAGGGGCATTCTTCACGCCAAGCTGATTCCACGCGCGCCAAAAACGCGCTACGCACTCCTCCATGTCGACTGCATCAATTTTACCCGCCGCCGCTCGTTCCCGGCGCAGATTGTCCGTCCGGCGGCTGGCGGCATGGCTGGCCTCATGCGCCAGCGACCCCAAGGGCGCTTTGTGGCTGGTGAGCGGCTTTGCCGTGGTCCATGCCGCGCTCTGGACGCTGATCCTGGTCAATCTGAAGACCGGCCAGGACATCCATATGGACGTCGCCGAGGCGTTCGGCTGGGGCCAGAAGTTCCTGTTCGGCTATGGCAAGCATCCGCCGCTGTCGGGATGGGTGGCGGGCGCCTGGTTCAGGCTGTTTCCGGTCACCGATTGGGCGACCTATGCGCTGGCGATGGCGACGCTGGGCTTGGGGCTCGTGATCTGCTGGCTGCTGGCGCTGCGCGTGGTCGATCACCGCCGCGCCTTCCTCGTCGTGGTGATGCTCGCGCTCTATCCGATCTTCAACTTCAAGGGCTTCAAGTACAATCCGGACCTGCTGCAGCTGGTGACGCTGCCGCTTCTGGTGCTGGCCTATCTCGACGCATTCGAGAAGCGGAGCGTGAAATCCGGATGGTTGCTTGGGATCGCCGGCGCGCTGGCGCTGATGACCAAATACTGGGCGCTGACGATGATCGGCGCCATCGGCCTCGCCGCGCTGATCCACCCGCAGCGCCTGCAATTCCTGCGCTCGCCGGCGCCGTGGGTGGCCATCTTCGTGCTCGTCGTGGCGATGGTCCCGCACTTCCTCTGGCTCCGGGACGTGAATTTCGTCCCGTTCACCTATGCCGGCGAGATCTATTCGATCAGCGACCGCCGCATGATCGACAACCTCGCGCTCGGTTATGTCGGCCATAATCTGGCGCTGCTGGCATTGCCGGTGGTGCTGGCGGGAGTAGCGCTGGCGTGGCCGTCGCGCTGGCGCAAGCCGTCTTTTGCGTTCTGGTCGCGCGGCGCGAATGCCAGCGTGAACACCACGCAGGCGCTCAATGTCTGGCTGATCCAGGCGGTGGTCGCGATCGGGCCGCCGCTCGGCGCGGTGCTGTTCCAGATCTACATCAAGACCGATTGGGGCATCCCGCTGTTCTTCCTGGTGCCGCTGGCGCTGATCGCGATCCCCGCGTTGCGGGTGCGGAGCATCGCGTTGCTGCGGCTGACCACGACCTGGCTGGTGCTGACGCTGGCGGTGTTGATCGCATCGCCGCAGATCGCTGCCTATGATGCCGGCCAGCATCGCAACGAGGGGGCAAGCTACCGGGCGCGCTCCGAACTCGCCCGCGAACTGACGGAAGTCTGGCACCGGCGGTTTTTCTCAGCCTTGCCGGTGGTTGCGGCCTATAGCGATATCGGCCACCCCGTTACGTTCTACAGCGCCGATCATCCGGCGGTCCTGACGCCGTACGAGCCGTGGTCGTCCGGGCTGACCTCGCTCGAAGAGGCCAAGCGATCCGGCTTTATCGGGATCTGCGAAACCGGCGACTGGAAGCTGGAAAAATGCGAGGCATGGATGAATGCCCATGCTGCCAATGGCGAGCGTATGGTGGTCACCACGCGAAGGTTTTTCTCAGGGGGGCCGGGCGCCGCCACGATCTGGAACGTGATTGTGGTGCCGCCGGAAAAGAAATAGGCGGCGAACAAGAAGATTTGGGCAAGAAAATTTAGGGGAACGCATGAATCTCGATCTGACTGGAAAGACCGCGCTCGTCACCGGCTCGACGCGCGGCATCGGTCTCGCAACCGCCATCGGGCTCGCGCGGATGGGTGTGGAAGTCATCGTCAATGGCCGCGAGCAAGCTGCTGTCACTGAAGCAATGACAAAAGTCCGGCAGGCAGCGCCTGCCGCCGAGGTGCACTCGGCGGCGGTCGATCTCGGAGGCGCCGAAGGCTGCGCCGCGCTTACAGCGCAATTTCCCGAAGTCGACATCCTCGTCAACAATCTCGGCATCTACGAGCCGAAAGGATTCTTCGATATCGAGGATTCCGACTGGACCAGGATGTTCGAAGTCAACGTGATGAGCGGCGTGCGGCTCACCCGGCATTATCTGAAGCGGATGCTGGACAACAAGGATTGGGGCCGCGTCGTGTTCGTCTCCAGCGAATCCGGCGTCTTCATTCCCAAGGAGATGGTTCACTACGGCTTCTCCAAGGCCGCCCAGCTCGTGGTGGCGCGCGGCGCCGCCGAACTCACCAAGGGGACCAACGTGACCGTCAATTCGGTCATGCCTGGGCCGACCTGGGTCGAGATGGCGCCGGTGCGGCTGGCCGCGCGTGCCAAGGGCATGGGAACGACCGTCGACGATCTCGTGGCGCGTACCTTCAGCGAACGGCGGCCGGCCTCGCTGTTGCAGCGCTATGCCGAGCCCGAGGAGATCGCCAATCTGATCTGCTACGTCTGCTCGAAGGCCTCCAGCGCCACCAACGGCGCCGCATTGCGCGCCGACGGCGGCATCGTCACCAATCCGTTTTGAGATGGCGATGATCTGGATGGATGGTGGGCACGGCGCAGCTGCGCCTTTGCCCACCCTACCAGAGCGCAGCGCTACGAGCGTCTAGCGCTCAAACGCCTTCTTCGTTGAACTTGTCGGCGACGAGACCCGCGATCGCATCCACCGCGGCCTGCGCCTCGGGGCCGGTGGCGGAAACCGTCACCGTGGTGCCGGGGCCCGCGGCCAGCATCATCAATCCCATGATCGAGGTGCCGCCGACGGTCTCGTTGCCGCGCGTCACCCAGACCTCGGCGTTGAAACGCTCGACCATCTGGACGAACTTGGCCGACGCGCGCGCGTGCAGTCCGCGTTTGTTGATGATGAGAAGTTCGCGGGAAATGGCGCCGGCCGGCACGCTCGGCCCGACGTCGTTTCCGGGCGCGGCCTCGTCGCTCATTTGCCGGCGAGTACGCGGCTGGCGATGGTGACGTACTTGCGACCGGCTTCCTGGGCCATCGCGATGGCGTCCGGAAGCGAGCGCTCTTCGCGCACCTTGGCAAGCTTCACCAGCATGGGAAGGTTGATACCTGCGAGTACTTCCACCTTGGGGCGGCTCATACAGGAGATCGCCAGGTTGGAGGGTGTGCCACCGAACATGTCGGTAAGGATAGCAACCCCATCGCCACTGTCGACGCGATTCACCGCTTCGATAATGTCGCTTCGACACAAATCGGAGTCGTCCTCGGCTCCGATCGTAATCGCTTCAATTTGTTTCTGCGGACCCATGACATGTTCGAGCGCCGCCCTGAACTCGTCGGCAAGGCGCCCATGGGTCACAAGCACTAGACCAATCATCGGAAACTCCTCGCGGGTGCTTTTGGTGCACCGCACGAACGCGCCACTTTGACCATCCAGAGGCCCCGCGCAAGAGGGCATCTTGGCTATTCTCCCGGAAATCGGTGGCAAGAGAGGGGAGCCTGCGCCGGTCTTATTCGGTCGCGATAGTGGGGCTTATATGGTTACCAAACCCCTTCACACAATCGGCCGTATTATTACCGGAAGGTGAACTTTCAGTTGTCGTCAGCGCGGCGACAACCAGCGGAAGGGGCTGAAAGCCGGTTCCGACAGGGATTCTTGGTATCAAAACACCATTAAGGCTGACTACAAGGGCTTCGGGCGGTGGCAGCCGTTCCGCGTCGTCAGCCGCGAGATCGACAACCAGACCGACTACCGCCTCGCTGACGCAATCACTGCTACGAATCCCGAGGCCCCGGATTTCGATCAGGCCGGCCAACTCAGCCGCCGGGCGGACCCACAATTCTCCGGCCAGTGTGTCGAGATGGACACGGTCATCGCCCACCAAAATGGCCGGTGGAACCTGGCCGGTACGGCCGGCCAGAATCAGGTCGAAGGCCAGCCGTGACTTGCCGGAACCCGACGGCCCGCGGATCAGGACGGCGCGGTCGCCAACCAGCACGGCGGAGGCGTGCACGCTGGCATTCTCGGTCATGGCGTCGGCAGCCTGACCACGAAGCGCGCGCCCGATACCGTCGGGTTGCCGTCGGCGTCGGCCGGACCGGCGCGGTTTTCCGCCCAGATACGCCCGCCATGGGCCTCGATGATCTGCTTGGAGATCGACAGCCCGAGGCCGGAATTCTGGCCAAAACCCTGATGCGGCCGGTCGGTGTAAAAGCGCTCGAAGATGCGCTCGAGCGCATCCTCGCCGATGCCCGGGCCGTCGTCATCGACCACGATTTCGACTTCCGAACGGACGCGGCGGCAGACGATGCGCACCTTGCCGCCGGCGTGGGAGAACGATTGAGCGTTCGACAGGAGGTTGGAGATGACCTGGCCGAGCCGCGAATCATGGCCGGGCACCGAGAAGGTATCGGTCGGGGTGCGGCCCTCGAAGCGCGCCTCGACGGAGACGTCGTGGCCGAGCTTGGTTTCATTGGCGACCGAGGTCAGCGTCGTCAGCAAGCGCCTGAAATCGACCGGCGCCATATCCTGCCGCTGCAGTTCGGCATCGAGGCGGCTGGCGTCGGAAATGTCTGATATCAGCCGGTCGAGCCGCCTGACGTCGTGTTCGATGACGGCGAGCAGGCGCGCGCGGCTGTTTTCATTGCGCGCCAGCGGCAGCGTTTCCACCGCCGAGCGCAGCGAGGTCAGCGGGTTCTTCAGTTCATGGGCGACGTCGGCGGCAAACATCTCGATTGCCTCGATGCGGCTATAGAGCGCGTTGGTCATGTCGCGCAGCGCGCCGGAAAGATGGCCGATCTCGTCGCGGCGGCGGGTGAAGTCGGGAATTTCGACACGGGTCTGGATGCGGCGGCGAACGCGCTCGGCGCCGTCGGCCAGTCGCCGCACCGGACCTGCGATCGTGCTCGCCAGCAGCAGCGACAATACGATCATGACGGCGGAGGCGACGCCGCCGATTTTCAGGATCGCCCAGCGCTCGGCGCCTACCATCTGGTCGATGTCGTCGCCCTGGGTCGTGAGCATCAGCGCGCCACGCACCGCGCGGAAGTGCTGCACCGGCACGGCGACCGACACGATGACCGCGCCGCGCTCATTGACGCGGACCATGCTGCTCTTCTGACCGCCCAGCGATTGCGCGACTTCCTGATAGCCTTTGCCGCCCTCGGGGCCGAGTTCGCGATAGATCGGCAGATCGCCGCGATTGAACCAGGTGCGGATCGCGGTCAGCGTCCGCTCCGCAATATTGGGCTTGTCGGCCGACGGTGGCGGCAATTCGAACCGCAGCACGTCGCCGCGGGCAAACAGATTGCGGCTGTCCAGGATAAGCCCGCCTTCGCGGTCAAAAATACGTGCGCGCGTCTTGGTCGGCGCGATCAGGCGGCGCAACACCGGCGCGACGCGCTCCGGGTTGATCGGAAAGTCGGAATACTCGTCCGGTATGCCATAGCTTTCCCCGGGCTTCAGATCGAGCAGGCGGTCGGGATCGACGGTGATGGTGCCGCCCTCGACGGTGGCCGAGGTCGCGATCGCTTCGGAGATGATCTCGGCATACACCAGCAAGCTCTGCGCGCGCGCCTCGATCAGGCCGGCGCGGAATTGCGACAGATAGAGGATGCTCGCCACCAGCGCGACGAGGCCCGCCAGATTGAGCGAGACGATACGGCGGGTGAGACTGGAGAAAGAGAGTGCAAAGAAGAATTGTCCGGCGCGACGCAACCAGCCCAGCGGCCGCCGCCAGCCCTGGCTCTGCGCCTTGTCGTCGGCAACGTAATCCCGATCGAGGGACGCAGATGCATCCTCGTTGTTCCGGCCCCGATTAGGCTGCGTTCGATCTAGCAATGGCTAAAACTGCCGGTTGTCTCGACTGTCCCTGCAAGCGCTGCTCGCGCGCTCAATCCTACCCCAGACGCGCCAAGGCGTCAGTTAACGAGCCGCTCGAGCATGATCCGGAAAAGTGGACACCGGTTTTCCGAAAAGATCATGCTCAAACAAAAAAGACCAGAAGTGCAGATCAGGCTTCCTTGAAGCGATAGCCGACGCCGTAGAGCGTCTCGATCATCTCGAAATCGTCGTCCACCACCTTGAACTTCTTGCGCAGCCGCTTGATGTGGCTGTCGATGGTGCGGTCGTCGACATAAACCTGATCGTCATAGGCCGCGTCCATCAGCGCGTTGCGGCTTTTCACCACACCGGGCCGCGTCGCCAACGCCTGCAGGATCAGGAACTCGGTCACGGTCAGCGTCACCGGCTCGTTCTTCCAGGTGCAGGTGTGACGCTCCGGATCCATTCGCAGCAGGCCGCGGTCGAGTGCACGTGCATCCGGCTCCTTCGGTGCGGCGGTCGGATCCTTGGGCTGTCCCCGGCGCAGCACGGCCTTGACGCGCTCGACCAGCAGGCGCTGGGAGAACGGCTTGCGGATGAAATCGTCGGCGCCCATCTTGAGGCCGAACAATTCGTCGATCTCTTCATCCTTGGAGGTGAGGAAGATGACCGGCAGATCGGACTTCTGCCGCAGCCGCCGCAGCGTCTCCATGCCGTCCATGCGCGGCATCTTGATGTCGAGGATCGCAAGGTCCGGCGGCGAGGTGCGGAAACCATCGAGCGCCGACGCACCATCCGTATAGGTCATGATGCGATAGCCTTCGGCTTCGAGCGCGATCGAGACGGAAGTGAGAATGTTGCGGTCGTCATCGACCAAGGCGATTGTGGGCATGAGCCTGCTTTCGAAAGAGAAGTGGCTTAAACGGCGGGCAATCCAGCCATGCGCCGTATAAATGGGCTTCGTATTCGGTCTACGAGCAATGCAAGCTGGGCTGAAGTGTGACCGAGTTCCGCAAAAACATTCCGCGGACGATGCGTAGCACCCATATAGCACCCTCAAGGCCTGAGCAAAGGGCCTTTTTGCAGTAAAATGGCTGGAAAAACCCATGCAACCGACGGCTGATTTTAACCCTTCCAAACTGGCCCGCTCGCTGCTGCGGCGCAGCCGGCAGGGCGCGTTGGGAACCCTGATGGCCGGCAGCGGCGATCCCTATTGCTCGCTGGTCAATATCGCCTGTCATTTTGACGCCTCGCCGATCCTGCTGATCTCTCGGCTGGCGCTGCACACCAGGAATATCCTGGCCGATAACAGGGTCTCGCTGATGCTGGACGAGCGCGCCGCGGGCGACCCGCTGGAGGGCGCCCGGATCATGCTGGCGGGGCGGGCCGAGGAGGCCGCGGGCGACCAGGCTGAGATCCTGCGCCGGCGCTACCTCAACGCCCATCCATCCGCGGAAGTCTTTGTAGACTTTAAGGATTTTTCGTTCTTCCGGATCGCACCCATAGGCGCCCATCTGGTCGCCGGCTTTGGCCGCATCATCGACCTGACACCCCAGCAGTTCCTGACCGATATCAGCGATGCGGAGGGGCTGCTGGAGGCCGAGCAGGGCGCCGTGGAACACATGAACGAGGACCACCGCGAGGCGATGAACCTCTACGCCACGCGCCTGCTCGGGGCCGACAGCGCCGACTGGGCCTGCACCGGCTGCGACCCCGATGGCATGGACATGCAGGCAGGCTCCGCCACGCTGCGGCTGGATTTCCCGGAACGGGTCACCAACGGGACTGCCCTGCGCAAGATGCTGGTCCGGTTGGCGGGCGAGGCGCGGGCCCAAGAGCCCGCCAAGCCCTAGGCAGCCACGCGAAAGCGGAATTTGAACGGCGGCGGCTATTCGCGCGACCTAATCGACGCCCGCGTCGAGATGGCCAAAGGTCAAGTCCGCATCATGAATTCCCGCAATCGATTGGTATTTTCGCTGTGCCTCGCGCTGCTGGCGACAACTTGCCTCAGTGCGCCGTCCTCGGCGCAAAAGAGCGAGACCGCGGCGGTCAGCGCCAAAATCAACGAGCTCAGCCGCGCCGGAAAATATGCCGAAGCTGTTGCGCTGGCGCAGGGGCAGGTCGAATCCCTGGAAAAGAAATACGGCCCTGCGCATCGCGACGTCGGAGCCGCGCTGAACAATCTGGCGCAGCTCTATGGCAGTCAGGGCCGGGACGCTGAAGCGGAGCCGCTGTCCAGGCGGGCCATTGCGATCCTGGAGAAGACGGCTGGCGCCGAGTCGCCGGAGATCGCCGCCGCGCTAAACAATCTCGCCGCGCTCTATCAGCGCCAGGAGCGCTACGCCGAAGCTGAGCCGCTGTTCAAGCGGGCACTGGCGATCCGCGAGCGGTCGCTGGGATCCGGGCATCCCGACGTCGCGCAGTCCCTGAACAATCTCGGCACCCATTACGAGAAGCAGGGCCGCCACGACGACTCCAAGCCGTTGTTCCGGCGCGCGCTGGCGATCTATGAGAAAGCGGCGGGTCCGGAGCATCCGGCGGTCGCGACGCTTCTGAACAATCTGGGTCAGGTCGAGAAGGTCGAGGGCCACTTTGCCAAAGCGGAGCCGCTGATCAAGCGCTCGCTGGCGATCCGCGAGAAAGTACTCGGCCCCGATCATCCCGACGTGGCGCGTTCGCTCAACAATCTGGCGGAGCTTTACGATGGGCCGACAGACCGTGTCCGTGATGCCGAGCGGCTGTTCGAGCGGGCGTTGGCGATCCGTGAACGCGCGGTCGGCCCCGATCATCCGGATACCGCCAGATCCATGAACAATCTGGCGCTGTTCCAAGCAAATACAGGTTACCCGGGAAAGGCGTTGCCGCTGGCGCTGCGGCTGATCGCGAGCGGGCGCGGGGAGCTCCGCGCCGTTCTTCCCGTGCTCGCGGACGCGGAGCGCAACAAACTGATACCGACCGACCAAGCGCTGGATGCGATGCTCAATGCGATCCAGCGCGGCACCCAGTCGTCGGCGGCGTCGGCCGTCAACAAGCTGGCGGTGCGGCTCGCCGCCGGCAACGACCGGCTCGCCGAACTGGTTCGCCGGGATCAGGATCTCGCCGCGGAAACGGAAGCGCTGGACAGGGCTCTGGTGGCGGCGGTCTCGAAAGAGCGATCGAAGCGAGACCTTGCTGCCGAGCAGCGGACCAAGGCCAGGCTTGCCGCCATTTCGACCGAACGCTCGTCGTTGCAAAAGACCTTGTCTGCGGAATTTCCCGATTACGCCGCGCTGTCGAATCCACTGCCAATGACGGTGAAGGAGATTCAGTCGCTGTTATCGGGCGATGAGGCGATGGTGCTGCTCACGGTCACGGTAAAGGACAGCTACGTCATTGCGATCACGCGCGAGGGATTTGACTGGTCCCCGATCGGGCGTGGCTCGGAAGGGCTGCATGAGTTGGTCGCCGATTTCCGCCGTGGACTGGATATCGCCAATGCCGGCGATTCGTCGGGAAAATCCACGCTGTTCAATCTCGAATCCGCCCATTGGCTGTACAACCACCTGCTGGGCCGCGTCGAGTCACGGCTGAAGGACAAGCGCAGCCTTCTGATTGTTCCCACGGGCGCGTTGACGGCGCTGCCGTTTCATTTGCTGGTGACGGAGAAGCCGCCGGCCGCGATCCCGGAAAAACTCGACGGTTATCGCGATGCCGCCTGGCTGCTCGAGCGTCACGCGGTGTCGGTGTTGCCGTCGGTCGCAAGCCTGAAGGCGCTGCGGGCGATTGCCCGCAAGGATCAAACCACCAAACCGATGACCGGTTTCGGCGATCCGCTGTTCAATCCGTTGCAGGATAGCACTGGCGACAAGCGCGGCGCAGCCAAGCCGGCGGCGATCAAGTCCGCGGCGCGCGGCGTCACCAACGTCGCCTATACCGACTTCTGGCAAGGCGCCGGGGTCGATCGCGCGCGGCTCTCTCGCGTGCTGTCGCAACTGCCTGATACCGCCGACGAGCTCAATGCGGTCGCAAAGGATCTCGGCGTTTCCGAGAGCGATATTCATCTCGGCGAGAACGCCAGCGAAACCACGGTCAAGCGCGCCCGGCTCGCCGATTACAGCATCGTCTATTTCGCGACCCACGGTCTCGTCGCCGGGGACGTGAAGGGGATCGCCGAGCCCTCGCTGGTGCTCAGTATTCCGAAGCAGCCGTCCGAACTCGACGACGGCCTGCTCACGTCGAGCGAAGTGGCGCAGCTGAAACTCAACGCCGATTGGGTGGTGCTATCAGCCTGCAACACGATCGCCGGCGACAAGCCCGGCGCCGAAGCGCTGTCGGGATTGGCGCGATCGTTCTTCTATGCCGGCGCGCGTGCATTGCTGGTGTCGCACTGGGCGGTGGATTCCGCGGCCGCGACGCGGCTGACGACATCGACCTTCGATCGCCTCAAGGCTGACCCGAAGCTTGGCCGGGCCGAGGCGCTGCGCCAGTCGATGCTGGCCTACCTCAACGATACTTCGTCGCCCCGAAATGCCTATCCGGCATTCTGGGCGCCGTTTGCGCTGATCGGCGAGGGTGCGCCGCGCTGAGCTTTACCGTGGATTGTGCGGCGCAAACCAAATGGTAGCGCTATCGCGCGGCTGATGGTCGCGTGTTGAGCGCTGCAAAACGCCCCGCGCCGCAACAAGTGTTTGATCCAGATCAAAGCCTTGGCTGGAATAAACCAAAATGCGCGGGATCGGCTTGGCAAGCACGGCGTTGCCAAGTATTAGGTCGCCGGACCGGAGCCGGAAGGCTATATTCAGTGGTCACCGCGACAGAAGCGCGTTTAGCGGCATTCGCGCGATCGAGATACGCGGGTTCGAGGAGGTTCTTCGTGCAAGAGACGGGTCTACGTAACGGTGCCTTTGGCGCCGATAAATTTGGCTTAAAGAAACTCAAAGAGGTGCATTGGAACCTCGGAGCGCCGCAGCTCTACCAATATTCGCTGTCATCCGGCGAAGCCGTGCTGTCCGCCGATGGCGCACTGTGCGCCGACACTGGCGAGTTCACCGGCCGCAGCCCGAAGGACAAGTTCACGGTGCGTGACACCTCCACCGAGAAGATGTGGTGGGCCGGCAACCA
>NZ_JAFCLY010000008.1:0-216727 GCF_018130185.1 Bradyrhizobium sp. AUGA SZCCT0182
ATACCAAGTTTTCCCGAATCTCCTTTCCGGCAATGAACTCCGCTGTTAGGTTTTCGGTTGGCGCTCACCAAACCGCCACCGGGAGCGCTTTGGAATGCCCCCGTCCGCGCTAGCCCCCCGGACGGGGTTTTCGCATCATCTGAAGGCGCTTTGGCACTTCGGAATCAATGCTCATGCCATTTTCAGTCTCTGCCTACGTTGACGATCATCTCGTTTCCGTGACTACCGAAACCGCGAGAGAAGCATTTGCGAAAGCGGTCGAATGGCAGGTCGTGAGCAAGCTCGCCGACGTTTCTATTAGTGACGGCATCGAGAGCTATTCGATTGCCGAGTTTTCATCAATTCTCGCGAACGATAGCGGCGGCCTATAGTGCTGGCCATGCTACTCCCGGACTGGCTCTGCCGATCCATGGCCGGCTCAGTTGTCGGCCATTTCATTTCGGGACCCGCAGAAGAGCGGCCCGAGCAGCGGCGGGAAGCTGCGCTGGGGCCGCTCATTCCGACCGCAACGCCGAAAAAAGCGCCAGCGGCGACCAAAGTTAACGCAACTTGGTTGAATCGTTCCTAGCTACTTTGGAGTACCTCCGCAGCCGTTTCGGAAACCAGCCGACCGTTTGGAACGCTGGGCCGGGAGAGGAGTTTCTACGCGGTTGTTTTATCGGGGAGTAAAATTGTGAGTGACGTGCAAGAATTTAATAGGTTGGCCGTCGGCGTTCGCTTCAAGATCAGTGAACTCGGAGCCACTCGATTGCGATCGCTGGCCGGCAAGACGGGGATCGTGGTCGAGGTTTTTCGAAGCAATACAGGCGTCACCGTGCTGTTCGATGGTGCCAAAAGACCAACCTGCCTGCACAGGAATTTTATCACCCCAATTTCGCGTAATGCATCGGCAGCGGCGCCGGGCCGAACAACTCGACGACATAGCTCCGCCGGCCCTACCTCAGAGTCACCACCCCCATTGTAATCAAAGCGTCACAGACGTACGGCAGGCTTAGCCCGCCGGGATTTAAAGACCCGGCCGGGGAAATGCCGATGCCGCCAGAGCGAATATACTCCGCTCTGGCCGGCGTTGTTGCGGTGAGACGGAATTGGACCCCTCGTCAAGGGACGACAAATGATTGATCAACAGTTGGCTCGCTTGCATACGCATCGCAGCAATATTCAACGCTATCGCAACCTATTGCAGACCAGTCTGACAGACCTTGAGCGCCAGTTTGTCCAAAGGCGCCTGAGCGAAGAGCAATCCAATCTGGAGAGGGTGGTCACTGCCCTTCCCAGCGGGGTAAGGGGCGCCCCGCATCCTCTGGCTTAGCAAAGCGCCTTCACGTATCCAACTTGGCACCCGGGCGAGCCCGGCGACACCTGGTTGCCACCTGTAAACTCGGCCTATTGCACATCGTTCGCTCCGCTAGAAGATCGTCGGTGAAAAGCTCGGGCTACCACCGGACGGAGCGCTAATCACAAAGCCCAACCCGCTTAAATTCCCCCTCTTTTGCAAATAAAATAATTCCTATTAAGGGGCCTTCCCCTTGCGCACTCGCAACGGTTGCGAGATGGTCGTGGCCAATGTGGGCGGTGGTGATGGCGTCTGAGCCGAAGACGATCAGAGAAACAAATCTTGCTCTATTAGGCCTCGAAGGAAAACTCGGGCTCCTCCAATCTATGGTTTGGGCCGTTATTGGTCTACTGGGCACCCTTATCGCCGGTGCTTTTGCGCTTTATTCGCAGATCGGCGAAATCAAAACGGATGTTGCTGTCGTAAAATCAAGTTTTTCTGCATTGAAAGAACAGCAAACTGCGATCCAGGAATCGATCCGCTCCATTGACGCGAAAAGTCAGGCCTCATTTTCTCGGATCGAGAATAGACTGGGCGGCAATCAGCTTTTGCCCGCCCCTCAAGAGAGCGCACCGCTAAACTTGGCGCAGGCGGAGGTGGACCTCATTAAAGCATTCCTGAAAGTATCCCGGACCACCAGTCCTCTCGCGACCAGCCTTGGCATGAACATCGAGGATGATACTTCTTTACGGCCCTTGCCGCAGTTGGTGGTTGCTAAAATTCCGCGGCTCGCCGCTTACAGCTACATGTATGACCCGAGCGGCGCGCTTGTGCTGGTATCCAATCGCAACAGGAAAGTCGAAGCTATCATACAGCCTGCCTAGCCATGTGGCTTGATGTGAGTGTCACCCAGTAGGAAATAACCTACGATTCCAACAAAGGAAATGGCCGCCCCCGATAGCGTGAAGAGCGCTACCCGCGAGCTGGACAGCAGACCCAGCATGCCAGCGCCAGCAGCGCCGTAGGCAAAAACGAACCCCGCGAAAAGCAGTAATGCTAGAACAAGTGACGCGGTGGCGTGGAGCCGTTTTTGGGTATGAGGTTGCATAAAAACCATCTCGGTTTTGCTGGCCCGCGCAATCCTACAACGATTCAGAGGAAAAGTCGTTTCCTGACTGCGCAATTTGTATGCTTCACCGCGTCATTATCTAGGCATCCCGGTTCCGCCCACCTACGATCCGATAACGTAGCCGCCGCCGCTGCCCGCGGCTGATGGTGGAGTGGTGGTTATGCCGCTATTGTGGCCGAGGTCGAATGAGTTCGTCGCCGCGAATGTCGCGCCACCCGCGCCGCCAGAGGTGGCAGCTATATGATGCGTGGTCGTGCTACCGTCGAGGTCGCCAGTTACTACTACCCAAAATCTGTTTGCGATCACACACCTCCTGGCGCGGCTTCGATGCGCCTTTGCTTGAGAATGATTGTATGTAGCCGCAGCGTCTCGGCAGCGACCTTGGCACCCGGCGTGGTGCGGCGACGATCATGTAAAACTCCGGCGCATTGCTCATGACTGATCTGTTATTAACTCTTGCTGTGCTAGGCTGCGACGGGGCCGCCGGTGCCGCTCGGCGGCCCCACCTCTTTTGCGGCGTTACATCCGGCGCTCGTAAAATCGTGTTACTCACAGTTCGTCCTTTGCTTTAGCGCCCGAAGGCATACAATGATCGCGGCGTAATCCGTTTCAGGCACGGTTTTCGCCCATTCATCCGCACGACGGCGCTGAGCTTCAGATGCAGCAAGCCTCGCAGCACGAACCGGCATGCTGTGCCGCCCGTGTTTTGTGGCGTTTTGATTGCCTGGCTGTGCGCCGCGCTTCTTGGTGACCATTCGTTTTCGACTATTTCTGATAAATTGCGAAATCTACATTTGGACGCCGGAACCGGTTAAAAGGCACCCATCTTCAAGGACTGGAGGCGCCCCCGCCTTCTGCATCCCAAACAAAAATTATACAGGTTTAGGGTAGCTTCACTGCCCCGCGGTTCCGCCCCTAAAGGCCGGCAAGAATGGAGGTGCATACCCCCTTACCCCTCGGCCAGCGTCATCGCGTTTGCCTTCGCGGCCGTCGTGGGTGAGCTTCCCGCCATGGAAAGGTTCGCAATGGCACTAACGACCTGAGTAGTCTGTGGGCTGTAGACCACTTGCAGATAACGCTTCCTGGCGCGTAGATCGACGTTGAATTTATAGCCATTCTGGAGCGCCGCAGTCGCCGCAGTGTTAGCGTTAGGGATGGTGAAGTCAGTGCCGCCGACGAAGCCCGCGATGTTGACCATGCTGGTCGCGTCGGTCGTCTCACCCTCCTGCAACTTCAGAACGGTCGGCTTGTTCGAAACGACATCGGCCGTCGTGGCGATCACGTCGATCGTGCACCACCGCGCCGGGCCACAGTTCGGCAGGAACGTGTCGATGATACCGCTGGCGGTCGCGCCTGCGGTCTTTGACACGGCATTGATCGGAATGCGCGTTGCGAAATTCTCGTAGCTCATGCAAATACCTTTGCTCTGTGATGATCCCCGTAAGGGCCGCTGTAGACCGCGTACAAGATCTGCTCGCATTCCTCTGCCGAGACCGGCAGACCAGCGCTAAGCCGCCGCTCAACATCCACGACACGCGCCATCGTTTCCGCTGACACCACTGCGAAGCCTGAGCGGGCAAGATTGTCCTCCTCAGCTTCCCGCTGTGACCGGAAGGGTTGTTCCGGGATGATCATGACCGCGCCCTCAGCCGCTCGATTTCGCGCCGCATGCGCTCGACCCGTTCATTGCTGACAACATTGGCTGCGATAGCCTTGCCCCCGCCGCCGCCGCCGATGGCTACCGGCACCGGATCGAGTAGACACGCGGGATTACAAGGCAGTGGGCAGATGCTCAGCTCGATTAACTCAGTCTCTAAAAAGTCGATCCCGTACGGACGAGATGAGTCTTCGCTAAATTTAAAAGAACGCGGGATAAACCCGATACTCACCCCACGCAGATATCCTCCGTTGATAGACTCGCGAACATGATCTGCAATCGGATTTGCTGACGCTGGAGCCAGCTTGTACGCAAACCGAAGGGCGTCACCAGAGCGCCAAAGAGCGGTAACTCGGCCGACCGGCAGTTCCCCGCTTAGATGCGAGAAACAAAGGATAGGGTTCTTTTCAAATTCGGCAGTATTGATCCCGAGGACTCGGTCATCTGCGCGATCTTTCCCCTGGGTTGTGCCGATGCCGGTACCGTCAGGCTGTCCATTAGCCTCCAGGATAGTTGTGCTGCGGAGAACGGTGCGCTGCGGTGTGGACCGCAACGCAGCTTTGTAGTCGCCCTTGATGATGCCGCATCGCTTTGCGATGAGGTCAATGTGCTCCGGATTGTTCCAGAACACTCGATTGCCGTTCTTTCGGCCGTGAATTATCTGACGGAATTTCTCTCGTCCAGTCGCGCTATCAGACATTGTCCGAGATGTCCTTCTCGGTGATCAGTCCGGCCTTCAGGGCCTGCTTCAGGAACTCGCGCGGCCAATGGCCCGTGACATTTTTCTCAGCAAATGCGCCGAACAGTTTCAGATCGAAGCCATCGAGCGGCAGGTTGACCCCTGAACATCCACCCAAGATTTCCGCGCGCATCGCCCCGATCTGGCGGTTCGCTTTGAACAAAGCCATCACGGCCATTGCCCGTTGCCGCTGCAGTGCTTTCCAAGCCGATGCATTTTGTGAGGCTAGGAATTGGGCGCGCTCTCCTTTTTCCACCGTAACCCGCTGGATACCAAGTTCGATTGCACCATTGATGACTTCGACCTCGTTCCGAAGCTGATGCAGCCTGAAAGCGCTATCGCTGTCATCGCTGGCAGATGGATCGGCAACACCGTCCAGCAAACGGGCCGCCTTGGCTGCTGGACTATCCGTCAGCGGACGCGGCCGAGCCTGCACCCCCGCCTTTTCAAGCGAGATGATCTCTTCCGTTTTTTCGAGCTTCAACCGGCTCAGTTCGGCAACCCTTGCCGAGCTGGGCGGGATCCACCGTTCGGTGGGATTGTTGACCTGAGCGACTACAGACATCTTTGCCATCGATTCACCTCTGAGCATCATCATCGGTGAGGTCGTGGCCGGAAACCATGGTAGTTGGCGGGCCACCCAGGAGGCCGCGCAAGACTGTTAGCGATGGCACTTTGCCGTCACGGGACTCCAGCAGTCGAAACATCTCCGGATCAGTTCTGGCCGCGGGTTGCCGGCTTTTATCCAGATCGAAGCTCCGGGAGCGATATCGAATAAGCTTGTCCCGAAGGGCTCGGGCTGCTGCCCTTGTGGATTCATTTGCAGTCCGGGGGATTGCCGATAAAGAGGCGCGCTGTTCGGCGACCAGCATTTGCCCGCGCCATTTTCCGTAAAGTTCAAGGCCACGTTCAATCGGGCACTTCTCGAAGATGGCCCGCCGGAAGCCATCAATGAGAAACTCAGCCACATCTTGGTCGGGCAACTCTCCGCGCTCCATCGAGGTCAGCGCACGCGCCAGCTTTAGAACTGAACTTTGGACGGGCTTAGTCATGCCCGCCCCTCAGTGACCCTCGTCACAGTCAATGCCCCCTTTAATGCCCTATGCCTTTGCGCAAGGGAAACAGGGAGACGGAAAATGACCAGCTTGAATAACGAACTCAATTGCGCGCAGCTCGACACCGTCAGCGGCGGCTGGTTCAGCATTGGGTTTGTGCGCCTGCCGGCGGGGGCGACGAAGACTTCCTCGTCCACACCCGAGGGCCCGGCGTCTAAGGATGGCTCAACGGTCAAGTCGTACCCGAGCGCGCCGTTTGACCCCGTTACGATACGGTTCTGAGCCAAAGACTGATCGAAGGCCGCAAAAGTCCATGCCGCAGCCCCGCACCACATTGACCGGGCCAGAACATTAATCTGCAAAAACGAGAGTTTTCGAACCGCTCCGGTCCGCGCCCCTAAAGTCTGCAGAGAGTGGACCCGCCCCTCCTTCAGGCCTGGAGCAACTAGTTGTCCCTTTGAATAGAGACGCCATCGGCAGGAAATAATCTCCCGGTGACTACCCGTGCGGTAGCGGCCCTTTTTAACGGCCGAGGAAGGTCGATACCCTCCCGCCGGGACATAGACCTCAGCCTCTAAAGAATTGGGCGCCCCGTATTCATCACTCAAATCAATCGGTTCGGATGGTTCGGTTCGGGTTCGGTTCGGGTTCGGTCTCGCACGGTTCGGAGTTCGGTTCGGTTCGGCCCCCCTATAGGGGCCGTAACCCCGAACTACCCGAACCTTCGATGAAGTAGCCCGGCGGTCAACCATGGTTCACCTTCCATCGTCCGGCGTACTCCCGAACAAGGCGTTTGGAGACCAGGGCGTTGCGGATGTCAGTCAAGTCAGCTTTGCGATTGGTGCCGATGCCGGCTTCTCTCGCTTGGTTGTTCCAGCCTTCCAGCGTCAGGCCTGCTGAGCCTGCGGCGTGGAGGATTGAGAACATGGTTTGCTGGTTCGGCTTGAGCTTCGGCTCATGAGCGGCAGCTTGCGGCGCATCAACAGTGTCCGCACTGATGATGTTGACGGTGATCGGGTCGCCGTCTTCATCGGTGCCGAACTGGTGAACCTCTGACTTGAACGAGAACAACGGACCCTCAGGCGCATCGTTGGCTTTGGTAACGGTCGCGGTTTTGATTTCCTCGCCGCTGATCGTCACCATCACGTCAACGTCACCCAGCAGCGCGTTGGATCCTCTAGCGCCCCGGCTCTCATCCTTGCCGGTGTGTCCAATCAGTGCGACGTGCACGCCGGTATTGTTCTTGACCCGCTGCACGTTGGCGAACACGGCGCCCTGATCCTTGGCGCTGTTCTCATCGCCGCCGGCCGAGGCGATCAGCTTGGCGAAGGTGTCGATGATAACGAGTCCGATATCCGTCCCAAGAATTGTCTCGGCGGTCCTGATGGTGTCTACGACCCGTTTAAAGGCCTCTGGGTGCGTCAGATCGATCGTGTCGCTGGATACACAGATCGGTGTACCGACGAGCCCCAGCCGTTGCCTGTGGGCTCGCAGCCGCCGCTTAACGAGGTCGGCGCGCTCAATCGCGAAGTAGACAACGCCGGCAGCGCCCTTGTTGCGGTAGCCGTGCCAGTCGAAACCGGCGCCGACACAGATTGCTGCCGACGCCAATAATGCTGATTTCAGCGATCCGGGAGCCCCAATCCAAGCCGACGACTCTCCGCGAGCAAAGATGCCCTTAATCAGCCATCGCTTTGTTGGCGGTGCCACGTCCATTTCATCGAACGTTTGCAGCCGGTAGCCCGGCATGGATGCGCGGTCCAACTGTATGGTCTGGATGTCGAGGGCTATGTTTTCCTCGGGAGTAAGGGTGTCTGCGCGGCCCGTGACCCTCAATCTTGTCCGCGTCTCGATAGCTACGCGCTGGGTGATGTCATCGGCGTACAAGCTTGCATTGCTCTCGGGCTCGGGGAACTCGGGATAGATCATCGCGACTCCAGCCCGACCGCGATCAGGTCCTCAATTAGCGTGCCGCCGTGGTTCGTGAGGAGGCTATTTGCCACCGCGATCTCATAGAGGCAGTCAACTACCTCCTGTTTGCGGTGAGGGTTACGTTGCGCCATACCGCCAAGGGTGAAGCACTCGGATTCAAACTGACTAAGCTTGGCTGTGGCGACGCTGCGCTTGGCATCGACCTTTGCCGCCGTGATGTCGTCCGTCTCAGTAATGGTGACGTGTTTCATCGCGGTAACCCCGCGAAGGCGAGCCTCGGCGACGGCATTGGCCACGGCCGAGGTCATCGCGAATAGGCGCCGAAGATGTTGCGCTTGCCGGGATGGCAGTATATTCTGAGGGTGCTCAAAGCTTCCATGGTTGCAATTGGCCAGTGCAGGGTTGCTCCCCTCGCGCTGGCTTTGCGTTTCAGGGTCAGGCGGATGCATTCGCCACCTCCCGAACGATTCTGCAGCGCCTAAACTTCCCCCCGACTATTTCGATCGGCGCCGGCTTCTCGCCGCTGGCAACCCGCTGTGCGAAGGCCCAACTCGGAAACGGCCCGGAGACGATGCCGCCGCAGACGACATCGAAGAGACCATCATTGTCGCGCTGATGGATCTCGTGATGGTGGCGCGTCATGCCGCCACCATCTTGTCGCGGGCGGCGATACGTTCCTTCTGATACGCAGCAACTTCACGTTCGGGCCAGCCCACTGCCCTCCCGGTGGCATCCAGCTTCACGGGAGCGGGGAACAAGCCCTCACTAATCTTCTGATAGAGGGTCGATCGGCTCCAGCCCATTGCCGCCTGAACCTGGCGAGGGCGGATAAACTTTTCGAGCATCGCTGCACCTTCTGTGACGGCACCGGCTTATTCCGGAGCGCACCGCACATCTGATGCAGAAATCTCATTTAGTATGCCCGACCTAATGGAAGAAAAGCGAACTAGGGTCGGGGGAATTACTCGGCTGCGTGAGGCTTTGGTCCACGCTTGACCCGCGATGACGGCAGTTCTCCGCTTGCGACAAGCGCATCAATGGCGACTTTCAAGCGGTCCTCTCCGACGGTCGGCATCTGCAGCGCGTCCAAAATCGCGTTCGCCAGTCTTATGAAATTAGAACCCTTTGAGTATGGGGGCTTCTCCCCAACAACCTCGTAATAGACAAGTAAAACCTGGATCAGAAATGACCGCGGTACCAATGCAGTGTTTTCGTTGCGTCCGGATTTACTGTCTCGATTCAAAATAGCCGTCGCTGATTTGCTCAACGCTTCCGTGGTCATTTTCAGATCAGATATCAATCTCTCAAATTGAGCGATTGAAGCCAACCAGTCGAACGCGGATTGCTGTCTCAGTTGCGATAGCGTGTCGTCGTCTAGGCCCTTCATTGCGTTCAAAAGACCTTTGGCGGCTTGCTCCAATTCCTCCAATTTGGTTGGGCGCTTGCGATCCTCTGCCCTCGATGGTCCGACGAGCTGTCTTTCCACGGCCACCGCCTCTTCGAGCCGCAGCAGAAGTTGGTGGCGATGTTCTGGCGGTCTTAAAAAATCCTTGATCGCTGATTGGATCTTTAATCGCTCATCAGAAGTTAGGGCGCTACCGTCGCCTGCAACGATCGCTGCGCGGGTCACTTTTTGCCCTCCGAAGATGCACCACAATACACTGCCCAATCCTCCATCAGCCGGCGCCGCTTTTCCCGCTGATCCCCCCTTCGATACGCAGCCTCAACCTTATTGCTCACGGTGTGAGCAAGAGCCATTTCGAGCATCTCGTTTGGATAGTTGGTTTGCTCGGCGCCCCAGTCCCGGAACGCGGACCGGAACCCGTGAACAGTCACCCCGTTGCCGGTCATCTCTTTCGTCAGCCGGATCATTACCGCAGGCGAAATTGACTTTCCCGGATGTGTGCCGGCAAAGATAAATTCTCCGTCGCGCCGCAAAACGCTCAGCAATTCGATCGCACGGTCACATAGGGGCACGACGTGGTCGCGCCGGAGTGTGCCCTTCTTTGACTTCACGCGTGCACCGGGAACGATCCATAACCGCTCAGTGAAGTCGATTTCGTCCCATGTGCCCCCGATGACATCGCCAGTGCGCGCGGCGGTCAAAATAAGAAACTCCAGCGCGCTAGCATTGAGGCCTCCCTGCCCCCGCAGTCTCGCCATGAAGGCCGGCAGATCCCGGTAGGGCATCGCTGCAAGGTTCTTGACGGGGGCAATGCGCGCCCGAGCCGGGAGTAGCTGATCGAGGTGCCCACGCCACCGCGCAGGATTTTCCCCGCTTCGGTAGTCACGGGCCCGGGCCCAGTCCAGCACGGTCTCGATCCGCCCGCGGACACGACGCGCGGTTTCGGTTTTGGTAAGCCAGATCGGCTCCAGCACCGCCAGGACATGCGACTTGTCGATCGCCGACACCGGCATGTCGCCGAGACCGGGGTACACATACTGTTTCAGCGTTGCCGGCCATTGCTGTGTATGCCGAGCTGATTTCCAACTTGAGGCATGGGCCTCGATGTATTTCTCGGCGCACTGGCGGAATGAAATCCCCCTAACCTTTGCAGCCGCTAGCTCGCCTTTCGTGGTGCGCCGGGCCTCGATCGGATCCACTCCCTCCCAAATCTGGCGGTGCATATCGGCGGCTCGTCTGCGGGCTTCAGCGAGTGACACCGAATGGATTGGCCCCAAACCCATCTTCCGAGCGCGACCCGCGATCATGTATCGATAGACCCAGGCCTTCGTTTTCTGGGCGCTGACTTGCAAATACAGCCCGTGACCGTCACCATAAAGCCCGGGTGGCAAGTCACTTTTGACCCGTAAAGGGGATAATCTGTTTGCGGCTCGACCCATCTGAGTCCCGGAAGCAATGTACAATTTGATGTACAAAATGTTCTCGGATTGTACCGGAACTTGATGGACAACGCTAGACAGAAATATTCACAGAGTGCCCTATTATCAGGGATAACTTGGACATCATTGGATGATAATGGACCCGCCTGTAGCGGACACCGATTCCGCAGACGGAGTTCGATCCGGAGGCCGAATCGTGAGCCAAAACGACCCGACCGACAACGCCCTGGCGGCGATTGCCAGCATTCTCGATCAGCCGCCCGTGATCCCCCGCGAGCGGGAAAGGCCTGCCGTTGAAGAGGTGCCGGCCACCCCTCCGCCGCTCGAACCTCCGCCACTCGAAGAATTTCAACCGATCGAAGCACTGCCATCGCTCGCGGTTCCTCCGCCGCTTGAGACCGCCGCGCCGATCGAGGCCGCCCCGCCGCCTGAGGTCTTTCTACCGTTCGAGGCCGATGGCTATTCCAAGGTCGGGCCCGGACCGATGGCCGCGATCCGTTTCAAATGGACGGTCCGCGAGGACGATGGCGACTATTACGTCGACGAGACCATTGGGGAGAATTCAACGCCCATTGTCAGCGGACCGATGAACAAGGATGCCGCGATCCAGCTGGTCGACGACCGCGAAGCCGAGGCGCGGCGCCGGTTCGAGCAACTGAAAAGCGAAATGACGGGACGCGCCGCCGTCGCCAATCTGGTGCGCAAAGACAACGGCGAGGCGTAATCCTGCGCGCTATCTCGGCGGCCCCAGGAAATCCTTCTTGGCGAGATCCACGCCGGCGTGGCGCAGGATGTCGTAAGCCGTAGTGACGTGGAAGAAGAACTGCGGCACGCTGAATGTCAGCAGCAACGACCGCCCGGTGAATTCGCGTGTCGCCACGCTCCTGAATGTAAACACCACCTCCTTGTCTGCGGCGCCGTCGATCTCCGCGCGCGGCAGGCCCTGCACAAAGGCGATCGCTGCCGCGATACGCGATTGGAGTTCCGCAATATCAGGCTCGGCCTCTGGAAAAACATGCGGCTCGCGCCCGGCCAGCAGCGCGCACGCAACCACCGCGTGACGGTTGGCCTCCCCGACCTGACGCGTCAGATTGTACATGTTGGGATAGAGCCGCAAATTGAGCAGGATCGCCGGATCGATGTTTTTGGCCTTGGCATAGGCTGAGGCGTGGTCCAGCAAGACCGACAGATTGCCGAGATACGGCACGAAAACATCGACTGACGTTTCACAAAGCGAGATGGTCACGATTGGATCTCTCCGGCTGGTACGGCGCGGGCATCTGGTCTAAATCCTGTGCCAACACAACCAAGGTGTCATCGAATTCACCGGCGGAGAAGGACTGATGTTTCGAATGCTATTTGGTCTGGGCATGGCTGCCCTGTTGACGATGTCAGCCCATGCCCAGCAGCCGGCCCCTTCCCGCCTCGACGACATCATCAAGCGCGGCACGCTGCGGGTCGGCATGACCGGCGACTATTTGCCCTTTACCTATCTCGACAAGACGACGTCGAAATTCCGCGGCTTCGACGTCGACATGGCGGAAGCGCTCGGCAAGGCGCTGGGCGTCAAGGTCGAATTCGTCCACACCGCATGGCCGCAACTGATGAAGGATTTCGAGGCCGACAATTTCGACGTCGCGATGAGCGGCGTATCGATCACGCTTGACCGGCAGAAGAAGGGCCTGTTCTCCACGCCGATCATGCGTGAGGGCAAGACGCCGATCGCCCGCTGCGCCGACAAGGGCAAGTACGAAACCATTGCCGACATCGACAAAACAGGCACGCGCGTGATCGTCAATCCCGGCGGCACCAACGAACGGTTTGTCCGCGCCAACGTCAAGAACGCGGAAGTGAAACTCCATAACGACAACGTCACGATCTTCGACGAGATCGCCAAGGGCAATGCCGACCTGATGATGACGGATTCGTCGGAGACGCTGTATCAGCAGAAACTGCATCCCGGCGTGCTGTGCGCGGTGCATCCCGAAAAGCCGTTCGACTTCGCCGAGAAGGCCTATTGGCTGCAGCGCGACGTCGCACTGAAAGCCTTCGTCGATCAGTGGCTGCACATCTCAACCGAGGATGGCAGCTTCAGGAAAATCTACGCCGCCTGGTTCGATTGATCGGCCGGCAAAATATGCAATTTTCGCCGCAAATTGACCGTCTGTCGGGGGCAAATTAGGCTGCGCGGGCGACATTGAACCAAAGCCGCGAGTACACGACTTATCATTTGAAAGTGATCTGGATCACGTTTTGCGAGCTGCCATTGCGTAGCTTCGGGGGTTGGGATTCCCTGCTCAGGAGGTCATTATGAAGAAGCTTCTGGCGATCGCCGCGTTTTTGCTGGCGAGCAGTGCCGCGCAGGCGCAGTACACCTTCGATTACGGCGGCCGCACCATCCGGATCGATCCCGATCGCGGCACCGTTCAGATCCCAGGCGTCTACGACAATACGCCGAAGGCCAAACGCTCGCGCAATGAGGACGGTGATCGCGATCGTCCGCGCAAGCAGTCGCCGCAACAGGCGAAGACGGACTCCAAGACGCCGCCCGACACGGTCGCTCCCGCCGTACCTGCTCCCGCCGCGCCTGTCCCCGCCGAGCAGGCCGCTGTGCCGCTGGCCCCTGCACCCGTTCCTGTAGCTCCCGCACCGGTCGCGACCGCGCCGGCAGAACCTTCGACCGCCACCGTCGCTGTTGCCCCGGCGGCGGAGCCGGTGACTGTGCCGGCCGCTCCACTGCCGCCCAGCGCACCCGCCCCGCAGGTCCAGCAAGAGCCGCCTCCCGCGCGGAAGCCTGCGCCTGCCGTCGCTGCGGTAACGCCGCCGCCCGCACCGCCGCCGGCGGCCCCGCAGGCGGCGAACTCGCCGCTTGGCGTCTGGCTGACGGAAGAGAAGGAAGGCAAGGTCCGGATCGAACAATGCGGCCCCAATCTTTGCGGCTACTCCGTCGACAAGAAGTCGAACCGCAACGGCGAGCAAGTGCTGATCAACATGAAGCCCGGCAAGGACAACAAATGGAGCGGCCGGATTTTCGATCCGAATTCCGGCAGCACCTATGATTCAACGCTCGCGCTGAAAAGCTCCGACAGCCTGCGCGTTCAGGGCTGCGCCTTCGGCGGCATGTTCTGCGGTGGCCAGACCTGGACCCGTGTGAACTGACGCGCCAACGACGCACATTCAGCCAAGGCCCCGCCTTCGCCGGCGGGGCCTTTTGTTTGCGGTTTCCCATCTCGCGTCGGGCTGTCAACCAATCCGGTTCAAGCCTGAGTGTCCCGGACGCGCTGCAGCGCGCTTGGCGCTGCAGCGCAGAGCCGGGACCCACGCCAGCGCATCACTTCGTGCTGCGCAGCGTCCGGGGCACAGAGATCATTAGCTACCCGACCTTCACCGCATACTCGGCGTCCGTGACCTTCTCCATCCAGGTCGCGTAGCTGCCGTCGAGCGCTTCCTGCATCGCGATGTGGGTCATGCCGTTGGTTGGCGAGGCGCCATGCCAGTGCTTCTCGCCGGGCGGGATCCAGACGACGTCGCCGGGCCTGATTTCCCGGACCGGTCCGCCCACGGCCTGCACACGGCCGATGCCGGAAACCACATACAGGGTCTGCCCGAGCGGATGCGAGTGCCACGCCGTACGCGCACCGGGCTCGAAGGAGACGCGGGTGGAAACCAGCCGCGCCGGCGCCTCGGTGGCGATGATCGGGTCCTGCCAGACCGTACCGGTGAAATAGTCGGGTGGAGCCTTGCGCGTCGGCCGCGAGCCGGAAACGTGGATATCCATGGCGTTACCTCGCTTTGTTGACGTTATTTCTTGCTCGCCGCGTAGCGCGCCTTGGTCTCGGCATTCATGGGGTAGAGGCCGGGCAGCGCCGCGCCGTTGTTCACTTCGTTGACGATCCAGGCTTCCATCCGCTCCTGTTCGGCGCCTTCGGCCAGAATGAGGTCGAGGAACGCTTGCGGGATCAGCACCGCGCCGTCCTGGTCGGCGACGACGATGTCGTTCGGGAATACCGCAACGCCGCCACAGCCGATCGGCTCGCCCCAGCCGACGAAGGTCAACCCGGCCACCGACGGCGGCGCCGCGTAACCATCGCACCAGACCGGCAGGCCGGTGCCAAGCACACCCTCGACGTCGCGCACGACGCCGTCGGTGATCAGCGCCGCGACCCCGCGCTTGACCATGCGCGCGCAAAGGATGTCGCCGAAGATACCGGCATCCTTGACGCCCATCGCGTCGACCACGGCAATGCAGCCCTGCGGCATCGCCTCAATCGCGGTGCGGGTGGAGATCGGCGACGACCATGACTCGGGGGTGGCGAGATCTTCGCGCGCGGGCACGAAGCGCAGCGTGAAGGCCGGCCCGACCAGCCGCGGCTGTCCCGGGCGCAACGGTTTGGTGCCGCGCATCCAGACGTTCCGCAGGCCCTTCTTCAGCAGGACTGTGGTGATGGTGGCAGTGGACACGCGGGACAGGGTCGCGATCGCTTCAGGGGTCAGGGACATCGGTAAGGCAACGCTCCAATGGGAGGGATCAAGAGGTAGCGCATCTTGCGGGGCGCAGGCATCGCGTCAAGGGCTCGTTCGAAGGAGTGCGATCACAACAGCTTATCAACGCCATGCAGATTAATTTATTGAACTTGCTCAATGATTTCGCACGAAGCGAATTCCACTGGCGCGCGAAACACGCTACAGCTTGATCTCAGCCAAAAGTCCCTGAGGCAGTCCCTAGCCAGTCCTAAGACAGATCCCGAGGCAGTACCGAGGCCATGGCCGCGACGCTACCCCCGCCCCGCCTTTTGCCCAGTGGCGACAGCGCCATCACGGTGGAATTTTCCCGCAACATCGATGATGCCGCCAACGGGCGGGTGCTGGCGCTCGACCGCGCGATGGCGGCCACGCCAGTCGAGGGCGTCACCGAGACCGTGCCGACCTATCGCTCGCTGCTGGTGCATTACGATCCCGTGCGAATTTCATTTGAAGCACTTGGCGAGCAGATTCTGGCGCTGGCGCAGCTGCCGGTACCGGCAACGACAAAGACCCGGCGCTGGCGTATCCCTGTGGTCTATGGCGGCGAGCACGGCGTCGACCTCGAGGACGTCGCCAAGACGCTCAAGACGACGCCCGACGACATCGTGGCGCGGCACGTCTCCGGCGACTACCGCGTCGCCATGATCGGCTTCACGCCGGGCTGGTCCTATCTCTCTGGCTTGGCGGCCTCGATGCAAATGCCGCGGCGCCAAAATCCGCGGCTGCTGACGCCGGCCGGCACGGTCTCGATCGGCGGCGTGCAGACCGGCGTGCAATGCCTGGCCGGCCCCAGCGGCTGGCACCTGCTCGGACAGACCGCGGTTCGAACCTATCAGTTGCATCGCGATCCGACTTTCCTGCTGGAGCCCGGCGACGCCATTACGTTCGTGCCGGTCGACACCAAAACCTTTGCCGAGCAGGACCGCGCCGCGGCAGCGGGAGAAATCGTGGCCGAGTTGATGCCGTCATGAGCAAGCTCGTCATCACCTCGATCGGCCCGGCAAGTTCGGTACAGGACGGCGGCCGCCCCGGCTCCCAGCGCTATGGCCTGGTGCCGAGCGGCGCGATGGACCGGCTGGCGTTGGCGGCAGCCAACACGCTGGTCGGCAACGAGCTGTTTGCAGCCGCTGTCGAGATCGGCCCTTTTGGTGCGGTCTTCACCGCGCGCGGCGGCGTGGTCCGCATCGCGCTGTCAGGTGCGTCACGCAATGGCGATATCGCCGGGCGCCCGGTTGCGGTCGATACGTCTGCGACGCTGGCCGACGGCGAGACGTTGACGCTTGGCTTTGCCCGCAGCGGTTCGTTCAGCTACCTCGCCATCGAGGGCGGCATCGCCGGCGAACCTGACTTCGGCAGCCTCTCCGTTAACGCCCGCGCCGGGCTCGGCAGTCCCTACCCGCGCCCGCTGCAGAGCGGCGACGAATTGCAGACGGCGACTGCCAGCGGCGCGCCCGAACGCCGGATCGAACTGCCGGCCACAGGCGAGGCGCCGATCCGCGTGGTCTGGGGGCCGCAGGATGACGAATTCGCCGACGATGCCAAAAATCTGTTCATCGACAGCGAGTGGAAGATATCGGCCACCAGCGACCGCATGGGCTACCGGCTCGAAGGTCCCGTCATCAAGCATCTGCACGGCCACAATATCGTTTCCGACGGCACCGTGAACGGCAGCCTGCAGGTTCCCGGCAACGGCCAGCCGATCGTGCTGATGCCGGATCGCGGCACCAGCGGCGGGTATCCCAAGATCGCGACGGTGATTTCCGCCGACTTCGCCCGGTTTGCGCAGACGCCGGCCGGGCGCGCCTTTCGCTTCAAGGCCGTCAGCATGGCGGAGGCCCAGGCCGCAGCGCGCCAGTTCGCTGATTTGTTGCGTTCCCTGCCCGACCGGCTGCGGCCAATCGAAAGCTTTGATCTCAACATCGACGCGCTGCAAGATGCCAATGTCGCCGGCTATGCCGTCAGCGCCGTCGATGCGGCCACCTGGCAGGTCGCGTCGCCTGCGGACGTATCGGGACCGGACTAATTCAAGATCCACTCACCAAGAAGCGGACCAACACCATGACAACCATCGACCTCAACTGCGATCTCGGCGAAGGATTTGGCGCGTGGGAAATGGGCAATGACGCCGCGATGATCGAGCTTGCGACCTCGGTCAACGTCGCCTGCGGTTTCCATGCCGGCGATCCGGATATCATGCGCCGCACGGTCGAGCTTGCAAAGGCGCGCGGCGTCAGCGTCGGCGCTCACCCCGGCTACCGCGACCTGCACGGTTTTGGCCGGCGGCCGATGCCCGGCCTGAAATCATCCGAGATCGAGAACCTGATCGCCTACCAGATCGGCGCGCTGCAGGCGATTGCGACCGCGGCCGGACACAAGGTCACCCACGTCAAGGCGCATGGCGCGATCTCCAATGTCGCGTGCGAGGACGACATGACCGCACGGGCGATCGCCAACGGCATCAAGGCGGTCGATCCCAACCTGATTTTCGTAGTACTCGCCAATTCGAAGCTGGTGACCGCGGGCGAAGCCGCCAACCTGCCGATGGTGCACGAAGTGTTCGCCGACCGCGCCTATGAAGACGACGGCCAGCTGGTGTCGCGCAAAAAGCCGGGCGCGGTGCTGCATGATCCCAAGATGATTGCCGACCGCGTGGTGCGGATGGTGCAGGACGGCGCCGTGGTCTCGGTGACCGGCAAGGTGATCAAGATGCGCACCGATACCGTCTGCATTCATGGCGATACGCCAGGAGCAGTCGAGATCGGGCGCGGCGTGCGTCAGGCGCTGAAGCAAGCCGGGATCGCGGTCGCGCCGTTCAAGACGGCGAACTGACATTTTCAGTATCCGATCGCGGCGCCGTCGCTGCGAGGGTCCGAACCGCCGCTCAAGGTCCCGTCCTGCGGAGAGATGGTAATGCCGTGGGCGTGGCCGGCCATCTCCTCCCACGGGGCCCAGCGATGGACGATGTGGCCCCGTTGTTCCAGCGCACGGATCGTGTCCGCGGGAAAGCGGTTTTCCATGTGCAGGGTGTCGCGCGCTTCGCCGAGCCCGAAGCGGCCGGACAGGAACCGCGGCAATTCGATTGCCTCCTGGATGTCGAGCCCGTGATCGATCATCGCCGAATAGAGTTGCAGCTGGATTTGCGGCTGACCGTCGGCACCCATGCAGCCCAGCACGCTGCAGAGCTTGCCGTCGCGCTTGGCCATCGAGGCGATCAGGGTGTGCAGCGGGATTTTTCGAGGCTCGAGCCGATTGGGATGATTGGGATCGAGCGAGAAGTACGCGCCGCGATTCTGCAGCACGACGCCGGTGCTGCCCGCCACCACGCATGACCCGAACCCGCCATAGAGGCTCTGAATGAGCGAGGCGGCGTTGCCGTCACGATCGACCGCGGCGATGTAGACGGTATCGCCCGCCAGGCTGCCGAATGACGGCACCTCATCCCATTTCAGCGCGCGCGCCGGATTGATCAACTGGCCGCGTTTGCGGGCGTAGTCTTTGGAAATCAGCGTCTCGACGGGCACCTCGGCAAAGGCGGGATCGGCGAGCACGAGATCGCGATCGTGATAGGCGATCTGCTTGGCCTGCACCATCAGATGCAGGCGGTCGGGTCCGAGCAGGTCCATGCGGAGCGGTTCGAGCGGCTCGAGCAGATTGAGCATCTCGATCACGGTGAAGCCCTGCGTCGGCGGTGGCGTGTTGAAAATGGTGACGTCGCGGTAGCGGCCAGTCAGCGGCATACCCCAGGTCGCCCTTTGCGCCTCGAAATCTCCGGGCTGAAAGAAACCGCCTTGCGCTTGCGAGAAGCGCACCATTTCAGCGGCGACGGGCCCCTCGTAAAAGCCGGACCATCCATGATCCCCGATCGCTTCAAGCGTCCTTGCCAGATTGGGATTGGTGAGCCTTGTGCCTGGGGACGGCACCGCACCACCGCGCAAGAAAATCCCGGCGGCTTCGCGTTGCCAAACGAGATCGTCGCGCATCATCGCGATGAAGCTCGCCAGCCGCCCCGTGGCCGGAAAGCCGTCGCGCGCATAGCCGATCGCGGATTCGAGCACGCGCTGCAGCGGCAGCCGGCCAAGGGCCTCATGCGCCGCGCCCCAGCTCGCGACCGCGCCCGGCACTGTCAGCGTGGCCGGAACGATCCCGCGCAGCGGAATCTCTTTCAGCCCTCTCCCCTCCATTGCCGCCAGCGACGCCCCCGCTGCCGCCTTGCCGCCGCCGTTGAGGTATTTGATCTCGCCACTACCACCGTCATGCACGAGCCAGAACGCATCGCCGCCAAGCCCCGTCATGTGCGGATAGACCACCGCCAGCACGGCGCTGGCGGCAATCGCGGCATCGATGGCGGATCCACCTGCACGCAGCACATCGACGCCGGCTGAGGAGGCCAGCGAATGCGGTGACGTCACCATGCCGCGAGGCGCGAGCGAAACCGGCCGGCCGGTGCTGATATCCAAATGCGTCTCCGGTTCTGGCGGGCCGCCGGCGATGTCAGCCTAGCCGCGGCTTCGCCGGATCATGTAATTGTCGTAGGTGGCTTCACAGACCTGATGCCACTGATATTGCTCGTTGCGGAACGCCGTCATGGAGTCGTTCAGGGCCTTGAACCTGGCGTTCTTGGCCGCGACCTCGGCGAACAGCTCATTGGTCTCCTTGAAGCAGGCGTCGAGGATGTCGGTCGAGAACGGCCGAAGCTGCGCGCCGGCGGCCACCAGGCGCTTGATCGCCTGGGCGTTGCGGGTATCGTATTTGGCGGTCAGGTCGGCCGCGACCTGCGCGGCCGCGATCGTCATCATGTCCTGATAGATTTTTGGAAGCTCCGCCCATTTCGCCGTGTTGATGTAGAGAAAGCCGTTGGCGCAGCCTTCCCACCAGCCAGGATAATAGTAATAGGGCGCGACCTTCAGGAAGCCGAGCTTCTCGTCGTCATAGGGGCCGATCCATTCGGCAGCGTCGATCGTGCCTTTCTCGAGTGCGGGGTAGATATCCCCTGGCGGAATCTGCTGCGGCACGACGCCGATGCGGGCCAGCACCTGTCCGGCCACGCCGCCGACCCGGAATTTCAGGCCCTTCAGATCATCGAGCGTCTTGATCTCCTTGCGGAACCAGCCGCCCATCTGCGCGGTCGTGTTTCCGAACGGCAGGCCGTAGATGCCGTAAGGCTTGTAGAGGTCGTTCATGAGTTCGAGCCCGCCGCCATAGGCGAGCCAGGCGTTCATCTGCCGCGTGTTGAGCCCGAATGGTACGGCGGTTCCGAACGCAAACGCCAGATCCTTGCCGATGTAGTAGTAGGACGCGCTGTTCCCCATCTCGACGGTGTTGTTGGCGACCGCGTCAAACACCTGGAACGCCGGCACGATTTCGCCCGGGCCATACACGCTGATCTGGAACTTCTGTTCCGACAGATCGGCCATGGCCTTGCTGAACATCTCGCACGCGCCGTAGAGCGTATCGAGGGATTTTGGGAACGACGTCGTCAGCCGCCAGCGCACCGTTGGAGCCGACTGTGCGATAGCGGGCGCGCTGACAGCCGTTGCGGCGGCGGCAAGACCGGCGCCCTTTAGAAGCTTCCTGCGGTTCATGGCCCATCTCCTGTTTGGATCGGATGCGAAACCAGTCGCGTGTCAGGCGCAGCACGCCCCCTTCTCCCTGACGTCGCGGCTTGCGTCGTTGCGATCAGGCGGCAAATCCATCGCCGGATTCTCGGCGAAGAATCCGTTCGGCTTGAGGGCGAACCCGACATATTCGACCGGCATGACCGGAAAATCCTCGGGCCGGCAGACATGGGTGGCGCCAAAAGTGTGCCAGACCACGATGTCCTCGTTTTCAATCGCGCGGTTCTGCGCCACGTATTTCGGCAGACCGTCACCGCCGGCATGCTGGTTCGGGAATTCGCCGCTGGCATAGCGTTCGTCGGGCGCATAGCGCGTGACCCAGAGGTGCTTGGTGGCAAAGCCACCGCGCGCGGTCATGTAACAGTTTTCCTGCGCCAGCATCACCGGCGCCGCATGCGCCAGCAGCTTGTACCCGGTCGGCC
Organism: Bradyrhizobium sp. AUGA SZCCT0182; assembly: GCF_018130185.1. Taxonomy (NCBI): domain Bacteria; kingdom Pseudomonadati; phylum Pseudomonadota; class Alphaproteobacteria; order Hyphomicrobiales; family Nitrobacteraceae; genus Bradyrhizobium; species Bradyrhizobium sp. AUGA SZCCT0182. The sequence goes on from NZ_JAFCLY010000008.1 coordinate 21,194, forward strand.
CGCCGACGCTGTTGGTTTGGTTGGGATTGATGATCTTCCAGTAGCGCCCGGTGCGGCCGTCGGCCTCGCGGGCCGCATCCTGTTCGCACGCGAGCGTTCGCGCTGTGGTGTCGAACACGTTGCCGTATGGATTGTCCTTGCCAAAGGGCCGCGGCTTGAATTCGTGCTCGGTGACGCTGTTGCACTCGCCATCGACCATCATGTGCAGGCGGGCGTTGAAGAAGTGCTGGTGCGTCGGACCGCCCAGCCCTTCCGCGACCATGCCACCCCAGGGATAGGATTGACCGGGCGCTACCGCCGCGGTCTGGATAATGCCGGTCAGCTTGACTTCAAGCTGGATCGTGCCGTCCTGATAGAAATACCAGTAGAAGCCGTAATCATAATTGCCGACGGTCGTGAAGAACGAGATCACGAGACGGCGGGAGCGCCGCACCTCGAAGGTCTCGTTGCGGAATTCATAGTGCTTCCAGAGGATGCCGTAATCCTCCTCGTGCAGGCAGATCGCGTTCTTCATGACAGCCGGCTTGCCGTAATCGTCGGCGACCGGAACGTCGAAATAATGGATTTGCCCGAGGCAATCGCAGCCAAGCTCCAGCGCATTGGCGAGCTTGCCCAAACCGTACTCGCCGGCGTCAAATGCGCACTTCCAGAAATGGTTCGCGGTCGGATCGGCATAGGGCACGATCATATCGCTGACACCGGCCCGATAGATGATCGGCCGCTCGCGTCCGCTGTCGTTGAAACCGATCTGATGCAGCACGAGGCCTTCGCGTGCGGTCCAGCCGACGCGGAACGACCAATTCTGCCACGAGACCTTCCAACCTTCGACCGAGAAGCTCGGGCCGCCGTTCTGCACGATATCGAGAGGCTTGACGTCCTCGCGCATTTTCGGGATCGACGCGCGATCATAGTTGCGAGACCGCTTCGGGATCGGAACGATTTCCGGCTCGTCCACGAGCTGCACGACCTTGTCCTCGATCAGATCGACCAGCGCGACCACGCCCTCGATCGGATGGGCATAGCCATTGTCCTTGATATCGCGGCGCCAAAAGGACACCCCACTGACGAGCCTGCGGCCCTTCTCGACGTCCCGGTCGAAATAACCGGCCGAGAACGGATCGACCTGGACCAGCTCGATGTCTTCGTCCGTCAGCCCGCGTCGCTTCATCGCGTGCCGCCATCCGGCATCACGCTTGACGATGTCGCCGACCTTGAACACTTCTTCGATCGTGACCGGGGGCTGGCCATAAGGATGCGCCTTGGTCGGATGCTCGCGCCATGCCGTCACCTGCCGTGACCCGAGATCGACGGTCGCGATATGCGTCGCCCCGGTCTTGCAGTCGAACAGCGTGACCGCCGCCTGCCTCGGCAAATTGGTGCCTGATGTCCAACCCAGGATGTCGGCCTTGGCCGGTTCCTCAAGCTGGACGTGGGAGAAGCGGGTATCCGGACCAAGTTGCTTGGCGGCCCGCAGCAGATCGGAGGCCAGCACCACCTCAGCTTCGCTGAGCGGATCGAGGGGATGCGTGACGGCCGTACCGGCCGGTTCTCTCGTCAGGTCCATATTCACACCTTGCAACATTGGACCGCACGTTAGGGTAACCAGGGTGCAGCGTCTTGAATGAACCTGCCAGCTTTTCGATCTTGCCAGCCGGACCGAATTCGGGCGACGGTGAGCCATCACCTTGTGGAACCGCATCCTCGATGCCGATCAGCGTCTCGACAGACCAAATCCACCCCGCCGAACGCCAGGCGTTCTGGACCGAGTCGATCTGTCGTTCATTCGCCCATATCGAGACCAGGCCGATCGGTCCGACGCGGGTCAGCGGTCACTTCGAGTTCGTGGAACTCGGCAGCGTCAAGCTCGTGCGTTTCGACAGCAGCCCGCAATGCTACAGCCGCGACGCAAAGCTCGTCAGCAAGTCGGGCTCGGACGAGTTCATGTTCGATTTCCAGCGCCGCGGCCGAAGCTCGATGGCGCAGGCCGGCAACGAAGGCACGATCGAGCCGGGATATGGCGTACTCTATGACGCGCGGCGGCCGTTCGAGGATCGGCTCGATGGACCCGAACAGCGTTCCGAAGTGCTGATCGCAACAGTTCCTGCCGCGACGCTGCTTCAGATGTTTCCGCAAGCCGAGCGACTATGCGCAAGACCCGTCCCTCTGTCCGGCGCCATCGCGCGCTCGATCGCGGCTTTCATTCGCGCGGCCATCCATCTGTCGGATGCGCGGCCAGGCCAGGCCGAAACGGATATCGCCGCTTATCTGTCGACCCTGCTTCGTCTTGCAACCGGTGACGACCACGGGCTTACCCGCACCGAGCTGTTCGGCCTGATCGACACCTATCTGAGGGCGAACATTGCGGCGATCCGGCCGGCTCCGGCGATTGCAACTGCGTTCGGCGTTTCGGAGCGAACCTTGCATCGCATCTTCGCCGACCACCAGACGACGTTTGAACGCCACGTGCTCCAGCTGCGCGTCGACCACTTTCGAAACCTGCTGCAGCAACCTGCCCTGTCGCAAACTTCAATTGCGGCGCTCGCCATGCAATGCGGTTTCGCCGACGGCGCGCACGCGACCCGGACGTTCAAGAGTTTCTTTGGCGTCACGCCGCGGGATTTCCGCGGCGTGATGTCAGCCCAAACTCAGATCGGATAATGCTGCGGACCGGTCTCGATGGTGATCCAGCGCAGCTCGGTGAATTCGGCAATGCCCGCCTTGCCGCCGAAACGCCCATAGCCGGACGCCTTGGTACCCCCGAACGGCATTTGCGCTTCATCGTGCACGGTCGGCCCGTTGACATGACAAATGCCCGACTCGATCCTTTTGGCGACGTCCATCGCGCGGGCGATATCGCGGCCGAACACTGCCGCTGACAATCCATACTCGGTGTCGTTCGCGACCCGTACGGCCTCATCGACGCTATTTACACGCACGATGCTGACCACCGGACCGAACGATTCTTCGCCATAGATCCGCATGACCGAGGTGACGTGATCGAGCACGGTGGCCGACATCAACGTCCCCTCCGACCGGCCGCCGGCCACGACACGCGCGCCCTTGCTCACCGCGTCCTTGATGAGACCTTGGATGCGATCGACGGCATCAGCGCCGATCAGCGACCCCAGCGGCGTGCCGCCCTTGCGCGGATCGCCCGCCACCAGCGAGTCGGCCTTGGTCGCCAGCTTGGCGACGAAGGCGTCGGCGACCTTGTTGTCGAGCACGATCCGTTCCGTCGACATGCAGATCTGCCCCTGGTTCATGAACGCGCCGAAAGCGGCAGCAGCGACCGCGGCATCGATATCCGCATCATCGAGCACGATCAGCGGCGCCTTGCCGCCGAGCTCGAGCAGTGCTGGCTTGAGATATTTTGCCGCCGTCTGGGCGATGATCCGGCCGACACGGGTCGAGCCGGTGAAATTGATACGGCGCACGGCCGGATGCGCAATCAGGGCCTCGATCAGATCAGGTGCATCTTCAGGTGCGTTGGTGATGACGTTGACCACGCCGGGCGGCAAACCGGCATCGCGCAGGCATTCCGCGATCAGGCGGTGGGTGCCCGGACATATCTCGGAGGCCTTCAGAATAACCGTGTTTCCGCATGCGAGCGGTAACGCCACCGCGCGTACGCCGAGGATCACCGGAGCGTTCCAGGGCGCGATGCTGAGCACGACGCCGGCCGGCTGCCGGACCGCCATCGCGATGCAGCCCGGCTTGTCCGACGGGATCACCTCGCCCGAAATCTGCGTCGTCATCGCGGCGGCTTCGCGTAGCATCCCCGCGGCAAGACCCACATTGAACCCGGCCCAGCCGGCGGTAGCACCCGTTTCAGTCGCCATCAGTTCGATGAACTGCGCCGTCTTGGCTTCGAGCGCGTCGGCGGCCTTGAGCAGGATCTTTCGGCGCAGGCCCGGTCCGGTCGACGACCATGCCGGGAACGCGGCCGCGGCTGCATCGGCAGCGCGTTTGGCATCGGATATCTGCGCGGCGGAAGCGCGAGTAGCAACTTCACCCGTGATGGGGTTGAGGCGATCGAACGTGACGCCGTCAACAGCCTGAACGTCCTGGTTTTCGAGCAGCAGACTGATCTGGTTCATGGCGTGATCCTCCGTGTTTTCAGGTTATTTTCGTGAATTTCAAACCGCGCTTGCGACAATTCCGCCGAGATAGGCACGCTGTACGGCATCGTTGGACATCAGCTCGGTCCCCGTGCCGCTGCCGGTGATCTTGCCGTTCTCGATGAGATAGCCGCGATCGGCGATGGCGAGGCTTTCGCGCGCGTTCTGTTCGACCAGCAGCAGACCGACGCCGCTCTCGCGCACCTTGCGAAGGCTTGCGAACAATTCGCGCACCAATAGCGGCGACAGGCCGAGCGAGGGCTCGTCCAGCAGGAGAACGTCGGGATTGGACATCAGCGCGCGACCGATCGCGACCATCTGCTGCTCGCCGCCGCTCATGGTCCGCACCGTCTGTCCGAGCCGTTCACCGAGGCGCGGAAACAGCGACAGCACCCGCTCCCGCCGCGCAGCCTCCCCGTCACGCGCGCGCTTCGGGTTGGCGCCCAGCAACAGGTTTTCCGCGACCGTCAAATCGGCAAAGATGCCGCGACCTTCCGGCACCAGCGCCAGACCAGCCTCGACAATCTCGTGGGCCGGAAGAGCGGAGATATCGCGTCCCGAAAGCGTGACGCGCTTGCCGGGAAGGCAGGCCACGATCCCGGCGATGGCTTTCAGCAGAGAGGTTTTCCCCGCGCCATTGGCGCCGAGGATGACGACGATTTCGCCGCTGCCCACGTTCAGCGCGGCGTCCGTCAATGCGCGATGCTGGCCGTAGGCGACGCTGATATCCGCTACCTCAAGCATCGGCTACCGCTCCCAGATAGGCTTCGATGACGGCGGGATCTGATAACACCTTGTCCGGAGTGCCCTCGGCAATCTTCCGGCCGCTGTTCATGACCACGCAGCGATCGCAAAGCGAGCGGATCGCGTCCATGACGTGTTCGACCAGCAGGATCGACAGGCCTTCGTCCTTCAGCGAGCGGATCAGCGCAATGCCGATCAAGAGCTCAGAAGGATTGAGCCCAGCCAGCCACTCGTCGAGCAGAAGAAGCCGCGGCTTCAGCGCCAGCGCGCGCGCCAACTCGAGGCGCTTGCGGTCGATGTAAGTTAGCTCGGTCGCCATGCGTTGATCGGAGTCTTTCAATCCGACCCGCTCCAGCAACCGGGTGGCGGCAGCGTCCATTTCGCCGCGTGCGAGGCGTGCCGGATGAAAGGCAAGCCCTGCCCTGACATTCTCGGCGCAGTTCATGCCGTCGAGCACGCGGACCAATTGAAAGGTGCGCCCCAGGCCAAGGCGCGCAATGCGATGCGTCGCCATTCCCGCAATGTCGTGCCCGGCGAAGTGGATCGCGCCGGAATCCGGACGCAGCACGCCCGAGACGAGATTGAGCGCGGTGGTCTTGCCCGACCCGTTCGGACCCAGCAATCCAACGATCTCGCCGGCGCCGACCGTCATATCCAGCGCATTGACGGCGACAAGGCCGCCGAACGCCCGGACCAGACCCTTGATCTCCAGAACGGTGGCGGCTGTGGCCATCATGCCTTGGCCCCCTGCTCGATGCGCTGCGGCCGCCATTGCCGCCTGAAATTGTCCCACAGGCCAACGACGCCGGCGGGCAGCGCGTATACGATCAGCAGAAAGATGACGCCCATGATCAGCGTCGAGGCGGTCGGAAACCGCGCCGCCAGGAACTCGAACAGCAATGTCAGCGGAATGGCGCCGAGCGCCGGTCCCCAGAGCCGGTGCGCGCCGCCCAGCAGCGCCATGATCACGACTTCAAAGGAAATCGTGGCGTTGAACGCAATCGAGGGTTCGATATAGGTCCAGCGCGGCGCCATGATCGCGCCGACCAACGTCATGAAGACGGCGCTGATCGTGAACAGCGTCACCTTGGCGACGGTGACGTTGATCCCGCAATGTTTTGCGACGGTCTCGTCCTCGCCGATGATGCGCAGCGCAAAGCCGAGCCGCGAGCGCGCGATCAGCCAGCCGATCACGAACACCGCGACCGCAAGCACGAGAAGCTGCCAGTAGATATCCTTCTGGGTGATGTCGACGAACACGTAGCGGCCGAGCACGCGGGTCTTGTTGACCTCGTACCAGATCACGAGCTGGCGAATGAGTTCGGCCAACCCGAACGTGAAGATCACGAAATGCAGGCCGCTGAGCCGCAGCGTGGAAAGGCCGACGATGACGGCCATCAGTGCGCCGATCACGGTCGCGATCAGCAGCACCAGCGGCCAGGAAAGCAGTTCGCCGAGCACGGCGACGGTATAGGCGCCGACCCCGAAAAACGCCGTCGTCGCCAGCGAGACATAACGCGTCGGTCCGGAGAACAGCCCCCATGCGGTCGCGAGCACCGTGAATTGCAAAAGCCCGATCGCGAGTGCGAGGTAATAGGCATCGACGTACATCGGCAGCAGCGCCAGCACGGTAAGGCCGGCGCAGCTTGCGAGCGCGGCGGCAAGGCGCATTGCGCTCATCGCTGCGCCCTCCCGAACAGCCCCGCCGGCTTGACCAGCAGGACGCCGAGGAACAGCGCGAAATTCACCGCCAGCGTCAGGCCCGGATCGACGAAGGTCGCGACCAAGGATTCACTCAGACCCAGCGCCAAACCTGCGACGAGACAGCCGAGCAGATTGCCGACGCCGCCCATGACAACCACGATCAGCGCCTTCATGGTGAAGATCACGCCCGACGAAGCGCTGAATGTCAGAAACATGCTGATCAGGACGCCGGCCGCCGCTACCAGCGCGCCGCCAAGCGCGAATGCGAATGCGGACGTCCTGACCACATCGATCGCCACCAGCTGCGCGGCCATCGGATCGACCGCAACGGCGCGGATCGAGGTCCCGAGCCGGGTGCGGGTCAGGGCCAGATACAGCGCGAGCCCGACCGCGACCGCCAGGCCGAACGCGATCAGCCGGTTCAGTGCGAGGATTTCACCGAACAGGCTGACCGGGATCGCCAGGAAGGAGTAGCTGAAGTAGGCACCGCCGAACATCGACAGCATGATGCCCTGGACGATGAACATCATGCCGAAGGTCGCCAGAATGCTGTCGACTTCGAGCGCGCCCCGCGTCCGCGCCCGGCGCACCAGCGGCGTGAGCAGGACGCGGTACAGCAACAGGCTCACGCCGAACCCGGCGGGAATGACGAGCGCCAGTCCAAGCAACGGGTTCAATGCCCATCCCGTGAACAGCCAATAGGACGCAAAGGCCGCCGCGACGAGAAACTCGCCGTAGGACAGGTTCATGATCCGCGCCACGCCATATTGGAGCGTCAGCCCCATGGCGATCAGCGCGTACATGCCCCCGAGCATCAGGCCGGTGAAGATGGCGTTCGTCATTTACTCAGTGCCGTCTGGACCAATCGCCGATCACGGCGCCTTCCATGCCGGCTTCGGGACAACAGGCGTACGCGCGCCTTCGTTGGTGGCCGGGCCGACGCCGTAAAATTCGCCGTCCTGCCACTGCCCGACCCACCAATATTTGGTCGGCAGGTTGTTCTCGAACTTGACCTTGCCGATGATGGTATCGAAGGTCCCGGTCTGCAGGTCCTTGATGACGGCCTCACGGTCGATCTTGCCGACGCGCTCGATCGCCTGCTGCAGCATTTGCAGGCTGGCGTAGGTCACCGCACTGGCCCAGCGATCCGGCTCCGCGCCGTTCGCCGATGCCGCCTTGTGACGCGCGAGGTAATCCTTGATCGGCGCACTGTCGCCGCTCCAGCCGCCGATCCCCATCACGCCCTGCGCATTGGCGCCGAACTTCTGCTTGAACAGCGGAAAAGCAGTACCGACGCCGGTGTAGAAGATTTTTGGATTGAAGCTTGCGATCCGCGCCTGTTCGGTGATCCCGAGCGTATCCGGCGGATAGCTGAAGGCGATGAAGACATCCGGATTGAGCGCCTTGACCTCGTTGACGATCGGGCTGAGGTCCTGGGTGCCGACCGGATAGGTCTTGTCATAGGCCAGCTTGAAATTGGCTTTTGCCAGTGCAGGACGCGCGGCGCCCGACAAGTCGATGCCAAAGCCGTCGGCGACGCTGACCATGGCGACGGTGTCGCCGATCTTGCCTTCGGTGCGCAGCTTGACCAAGAGATCCACCAGCGTGTTGGCGGCGCCGGCGCTGGTGCCGAGCAGCCAGAAGCTGTTGGGCCAGCGCTTGGCCAGTTCAGGCGCGCGGTCGGTCACTGCGGTCGATGCGAGATGCGGATAGCCGGCCTTGTTCAGGATCGGCCCGACCGCCAGATTGAGGCCGGTGCCCCAGGGCGGCAGGATGAAGTCGACCTTGTCCTGGGTGATCAGCCGCTCGAGCGACCTCGCCGCTTCTTCAGCGCTGGAGCGATCGTCATACTGGACAACCTCGATCGGCACCCGCTTGTCGCCGAGCTTCAGGCCGCCCGCGGCGTTCACTTCCTTCACCCACATTTCGTAGTTCGGCAGCGTCGTCACCGCGGCACCGCCAGCATTGGGACCGGTACGCGAAAGCGCGTAACCGATCTTGACCGAGCTTTGTGCCAGCGCCGGCCCATCGGCTGCGAAAAGGGCCGCCCCGGTGACGGCGAGTAATCCCGCTGCGAAGCGGGTGACTGATGACCCCATGTTCTCCTCCCAGAGACTTTTGCGTCCATCGCCTTGGAGCGGCGTTCGACCGGATGCAGCCTATGGGAGCGCTCGGGGCATAGAATTGGACGTATCCGGGGATTGATTGTATCCTTCCGTCAAAGAGCGCTTGGGACAAGCGGTAGATTGTCACGGTTGGGGGATGCCATGCAGTTGGGTTCGGGGCTGGAAGCCTTTGCGGAGAAGCCGATTCCGGCCCTCCATGCGGAGCGGTTTTCCGCCAGCCTTGCGCCGGCCCAATGGGTCATTCGTCAGCGCGGACTTCGCCGTTCCCACCTCATGGTGATCGAGGCGCGGCGCGGCGCCGTCGCGCTACGCGGCACCCATGTCGCATTTGAGGCGCCGGCGCTGCTGTGGCTGCCGGCCGATCTCGAGGGCGACCTGCAGGTCGAAGCCGGCGCGCAAGGCTATCTGATCGCGATCTCCGAAGACTTTCTCACCAAAACCGTTGCTGGCAGCGCCGAGGCACTTCACCTCCGCCGCACCATCGACCGGCTTGTGCTCTTGAAGGCGGGACAGGTCGGCGAAGCCTTCAACGCCGTGATCCATGGCTGCGATGCGCTGGTGCGCGAACTGCATTCTCCCGGGCGCGGCACCGCGACGATGATGTCATCGCATGTGCTGCTGCTCTGCCTGCATCTGTGGCGCTCCGTCATCTCAGGCGAAGCGCCCGACGAAGCCGCGCACCGGGGTGACGGCACCAGGCTGGTCGGAAATTTTCTTCAGATGGTAGAATTGCATTACCGCGATGGCTGGCAGGTCGCGCGTTATGCCGCCGCGCTGGGCGTTACCGAAGACAAGCTGCACGCCCACTGCAAACGCGAAAAAGGCGTCAGCCCTCGCGCCGTCGTGCATCTGCGACTGATCGAGGAGGCCTGCACGCGCCTGCAGCAACTCGATCTTCCGGTCGAGCAGATCGGTTACGGTCTTGGATTTCGTGATCCCGGATATTTCAGCCGGTTCTTTCGCAAGCACCAGGGTGTTTCGCCGGGCGTCTACCGACGTCGTTCTCGACTGGAGCAGATACGGCGCGGCGCGTCCTACGCGGCCTGGCCGTAACATAGCGTTTTCGAGCGAAGTGGATTCCGGTTCGCGTTAAGAAAACGCGTCAAAAAAAGAACGCTTCAAATTAGAACGGATGAACCGAGAGCGAGCTGAACACGATGGCGGCGATGAGCGCGAACGAGCCGTAGAGCGCGGCGGTATGGAATCCGGTTCCGGTCCGCCGGGACAGGGAACGTGCATAGAGGTGCAGGCGGGCTTCCGCCGATAGTTCGCGCATCGTCGATCTCCAACGCAGCATGGGCTGCATATGGAATATCGTTCGCGCCAACTTGCAAGCGGGCCCGAAAAATAGTGATACGGACCCTCCTGCGGACTCACTTTCCAGTGAAAAATTCTCTCGACCCAATTCGGGTGAGAATTTTATTCGGGCCGATTTGAGCGAATTGGAACCCGCCGGGTTACGATTGTAGTCCCGTTAGTAAACGTCCTGCTGGAACCGGCCCTTCTTCTTGAGTTCCGCGACGAACAGCACGGCCTCGTCGGTGGACCGGGCGCCGAACTGCGCAACGATATCGACCAGCGCGCGCTCGACGTCCTTGGCCATCCGCTTGGCGTCGCCGCAGATGTAGACGTTGGCGCCCTCGGCGAGCCACGTCCACACCTCGCGGCCGACTTCGCGCATGCGGTCCTGCACGTAGAACTTCTTGTCGCCGTCGCGCGACCACGCCAGCGACAGCCGCGTCAAGAGCCCCGACGTCTTCATCGCGTTGAGTTCGTCCTGGTAGAAGAAGTCGCAGTCGCTGCGCTGATGGCCGAAGAACAGCCAGTTCTTGCCGGGCGCGCCAGTGGCGCGGCGATCATGCAGGAAGGCGCGGAACGGCGCGATGCCGGTGCCCGGCCCGATCATGATGATCGGAATTTTCGGATCCTCCGGCAGCGCAAAGCCGTGGGCCTTCTGCACATAGACCTTGACCTCGTCGCCGGGCTGGATGCGTTCGGCGAGGAAGGTGGAGGCAAGGCCGAGCCGCTTGCGCTTGTTGATGACGTAGCGAACGCAGTCGACCGTCAGCGACAGTTTGCCGGGCGTCGCATTGTGCGAGGAAGAGATCGAATAGAGCCGCGGCTGCAACGCTTCCAGCGCTTCGACGAAGGCTTCGGGATGCGGCCGCACATTGGGAAATTTCTGCAGCACCGCCATCACGTCGAGCGTCGTGGCATCGCCGTCGGGATCCTCGCCCTGCGCCAGCGCCCTCGCCTTCTCGCGCTGCGCGCCGCCGGTGAGGTAGGAGATCAGTTCGAACAGCGAATCCGGCGCCGGTGCCAGCGAGACATCGTCGAGCAACACCTCACGCAAGGTCTTGCCGCGGACTTTGGTGGTGTGCGAGGCGCCGAGCAAGGCAATGACCTGATCGACATTGCCGAGATCGTTGCGGGCGAAGATGCCAAAGGAATCGCCGACGACATAGTCGAGGCCGCAGCCCGACAGGTCGAAGTCGATGTGCCAGGTTTCCTTCTCCGATTGGCCCTTGTTGAGCAGATAGCGCCCGAGGAATTTTGCCGGCGCGGGATTGTCACGCGAACGGCCCGGCTCTGCGACGACCGCCGGCGCGGCAACGGCGGGTGCTGCGGCAGCAGCCGATGGCGACGCGGCCGGCGCCTTGTCCAGTTCTTCATACAGCGATTTCAGCATCCGGGCGGTTTCCTTGCCGCCGGGGACGCAGAGATTGAGCCGCGCCTCGGTCTTGCCGGCGATGGCGTCCGAATAGTCGTTGCAATTGTAGCCGCACTGGCCGCAATCCTGCTGCGCCATCGCCGCCATCATCTTCCGCCGCAATGGACGGCCTTCCGCGAGCTTCATGCGGTCGGCAATCGGCATGGTCTGGTCGTGCCACGGCGCGCCGTCATCGACATCGCCGCCATCCATGACGGCAGCACCCTGCTCGGCCGACAACGGCGTCGGCGCGTCGGACAAGAGACCAGCAAAGAACCCGTTCAGCCACGAGCGCTGCGCTTCGGAGAACGGCGCGCTGGAGGGAATGATCTCGATCTTGGGTGGCGGCGTGATCTGGTTCATGTGGACACCTTCACGAGGACATCTGGGCTTCGGCCAGCTTGCGTAACGTCTCGCCGTCATGGCGGCGCGCAAACGTCAGGAAGGTTTCATCAGGCGAAGCGCGATGCGCCAGATAGGCCTTCAACAGCCGTTCGACATAGACAGGCACGTCCTCCGCCGTGACGTCGTGAAACACCTCCTGCCCGACATCGGCGTCCGGACCGAAGCCGCCGCCCGTAAAGACATGAAAGCCATCGACCGTGTCGTCGGTATCGCCGACCGGGATACGCGCACCGATCATGCCGATGTCGCTGATGTAATGCTGCGCGCAGGAATGGTGGCAGCCGGTGAGATGGATGTTGATCGGCGTCTCGATCGGCACCTTCGGATCGCACCAATCCGCGATCCTGGCGGCCGTGCGCTTGGTGTCGGCAAGGCCGAATTTGCAGCCCGCGCGGCCGGTGCAGGCAATCAGGCCGGCGCGGAGTTCAGAGGTCCCGATCGCCAGCCCGATCGCTTCGATCGCGGCCGTAGCCAGCGCGACCTTGTCGTCGGGCACACCCGGAATCAGCAGGTTCTGCCAGACCGTAAGGCGGATATCGCCATCGCCGAGATCCTGCGCGATCCTGGCGAGGCCGCGCATCTGCTCGCAGGTCACTTTGCCGAGCGGCAGTGCGATGCCGATCCAGTTCAGGCCTTCCTGCTTCTGCTTGTGCACGCCGATATGGGCCGTGCGCTCGAAATTGGGCCGTGGCGCCAGCGCCTCCGCCGGCACGCGCGTGAACGCGTCGCCGAGTTTCTCCTCGACCAGCACAAGGAATTTTTCCATCCCCATGCCGTCGATGACATATTTCAAACGCGCCTTGAGCCGGTTGGTGCGGTCCCCGAGATCGATGAAAACACGGACGATGGCATCCGACACCCTGGTCGCATCGGCCGGCTTGACGATGATTCCTGTATCGGCGGCAAAATCCCGGTGGCCCGTGATGCCGCCGATGCCGAGCTTGAACCAGACGCCGGGCTCGACGCCAAAACCGTCTTTCACCTCGACGGCGGAAAACGCGATGTCGTTGGTGTCTTCGAGCACCGCGATCTTGCCGGCGCCGTCGAAGGCGACGTTGAACTTGCGCGGCAGCCCCGTCAGCGAGCGGTCGTTCAGGACGTGATAATGCCACTCGCGGGCGTATTCGCGGGTGTCCAGAATTTCCTGCGGATCGATCCCCGCCGTCGGCGTCCCCGTGACGTTACGGATGTTGTCGGCGCCGGAGCCGCGCGAACACAGGCCGAGGTCCTGAATGCCTTCGATGAGTGCCACGGCGTTCTTCGGCGGGATTTCGCGCACCTGCAAATTCGCCCGCGTGGTGACGTGGCAGAACGGGCCGCACAGCTGTTCGGCGAGGTCCGCCATGCCGGCGAACTGCCAGTGCTTCATGATGCCGTTCGGGATCCGCAGCCGGCACATGTAGGAGTCCTGCGCCGGTCCTACATAGAACAGGCCGTAATAGCGCCAGCGGAAATTGTCCGCCGGCGACGGCCGCGCATCGACCAGCGCCTGTTGCTTCAGCCGCGGATAGGCATCGAACGGATGCTCCTCGCGCTTCCACTTTTCCTGCTCGACGAGTTTCTTGCCGGAGGCGGTAACCCTGTCCTGCGCCTTGACGTGCGCGGCCTCAGGCCCGCTCGGCTCGGCATTCGCCTTGCTGCCCGAACCGCCGCCGAGCCCGCGCCCGACCCTGCTGATCTGCAGGCCGGTGGTGAAGCCTTCGAGGTAGCGCTTCTGCTCGTCGGTAAAGTCGACTGTGAGCGTTTCCATTTTCATCTGACGTGACGAAGCTCCTGCGGCCACGATCGGTGGCGTCAACGAATGGGTTTGACCGTTTGGAACTCGGCGCAGCCGCGGTGCCGGGCTTTTGCTCCTGTTCGGTCCGACCAGCTTCGTTGCTGCGGAAATCCATCTTGGACTTGAGCCGACCGACATCCGCGTCGGTTTGGCTGCACTGCAACATACAAGTTGCGTGCCAAACCGATTTCGTAAAACTTATTTGAAATATCAAAGCGTTGGAAATAGGCTGGTGAAACTCTGAAGCTCGCTTCACAGCGACTTGGAAGGCAGTCAGCTCAATTATTAGGCAGTTGATATCAATGCCTAGTTTTGCCTCATCAAGGTCAGGCCGTCACGGCTTCCAGCGGCCGATCTCGAACGCCGCCAGATGTCCGGCGATATCGTCGGGGGTGAAGGCGGGACCGGCAAAGGCGCCGACCGCGTCGGAACCGTTACCGAGCTTTGCTGGCTGTCCCATGGCGGCGTCATAGAGATCCGGCCTGAACACCCCCATGGCGGTCTTGAGCGCGTCCGCCCGCATTGCCGTCTGTCCCCAGCGCACCATCTGGGCGTAAAGCCAGGCAGCCTGTGCGGGATCGGGCCGTGCGGCGCCCTCGCGTCCGACCAGCAGATAGCGGCTGCTTTCGCGGATCTTGCCGTCGGGAGAAATCTTCAACCGGCCATCCAGCGTCCGCAGGATCACCTCGGCATCGACGCCGATATATTCCGGCTTCGCGAGGATATGCGCCGCCTCGCTGCGATTGTCCGGTTGCTCGACGAAATGCGCGGCGCGCGAGGCGGCCCGGATCAAGGCCGCCAGGACTTCCGGATTCTTGTCCGACCAGCTTTGCCTGACCGCAAGCACCTTTTCCGCGGCACGCACCAGGATGTCGGAGACGAAGTGCAGGATGTGACCGACGCCGAGATCGACGGCCACCGAATTCCAGGGCGCGCCGACGCAGAACGCATCGACATGCCCGTTGGCCAGGCTGTCCACCATGTAGGGCGGCGGCAGCACCACGAGGTGGACGTCTTCGTCGGGATCGACCCCGCCCGCCGCCATCCAGAAGCGAAGCTGGTAGTTATGGGTCGAGAACGGAAACGTCATGCCGAACGTCAGCGGCTCCGCGCCGGCCTTGCGCCGCGCAGCCACCAGCCGAGAGAGCGCCTGCGCCGTCACCAGCGGATTGCGCGGGTCACCGTCGATTTCGCCCATGATCGCCGCATGCAGGGCTGGCGATATCGTGATCGCATTGCCGTTGAGCCCGAGATTGAACGGCGCCACGATCGGCACCTTGACGTGGCCGAGGCCGAGACTCGAGGCGATCGCTACCGGCGCCAGCAGGTGCGCCGCGTCGAACCGGCCGATATTGAGCTTGTCGCGCACATTGGACCACGACACTTCGCGCGTCAGCGTGACATCGAGCCCCTCGGCGGCGGCAAAGCCCTTGTCGACGGCAATGATCAGCGCGGAGGCGTCAACCAGCGGGATGAAGCCGATATGCAGCGGTGTGGTCATTTCAGCAGCTCCGACGCGGTCAGGATCGACTGCGCGATCTCGCCGATTTTCTTCTTTTCGCGCATCGCGGTGGACCGCATCAGCACGTAGGCCTCGTCTTCCGTGAGCCCCTTCACTTTCATCAGGATTCCCTTGGCGCGGTCGATGACCTTGCGTTCCTCCAGCGCGGATTTGGTACGGTCGAGTTCGTCCTGCAGCTTGGAAAAGGCATTGAAGCGCGAGATGCAGAGGTCGAGGATCGGCTTGATCCGCTCCTTCTTCAGGCCGTCGACGATATAGGCGGACACGCCGGCATCGACGGAGGCCTGGATCGAGGCGGAGTCGCTCTGGTCGACGAACATGGCGATCGGCCGCCGCACGGCGCGGCTGACCTGGAACATCGCCTCCAGCACGTCGCGGCTGGGGTTTTCCAGGTCGATCAGGATGACATCAGGGTCTTCGGAATAGATCCGCGCCAGCAGGCTCTGCATTTCGCTGATATGGACCACGCGGGTAAAGCCCGCCTCCCGCAGCCCCTCTTCGAGAATGGCCGCGCGGATCGGGCTTTCGTCGACAATGACGATTTTCGGTGACGACTCAGCGCTCATCGATCAACTCTTAACCCGGCAAAGGCATCCATAGCACGTCAAAAGCCCCCGCAAAGCCTTGTATTTATGGGCAATTGGGACTAGCTCGTGCTGATCAATCAGGCAGATAAGATATGCAACAGGCCGCCGCGCCCAAGATCAGCTTTGTTTCATTGGGATGCCCCAAGGCGCTGGTGGATTCCGAGCGCATTATCACGCGGCTGCGGGCCGAAGGCTATGAACTGGCGCGCAAGCATGACGGCGCCGACATCGTTATCGTTAACACCTGCGGGTTCCTGGACAGCGCCAAGCAGGAATCGCTCGGCGCCATCGGCGAGGCGATGGCGGAGAACGGCAAGGTCATCGTAACCGGTTGCATGGGGGCGGAACCCGAGCAGATCGAGGCAGCCTATCCGGGTGTGCTCTCGATCACGGGTCCGCAGCAATATGAGAGCGTGCTGGACGCGGTGCACCGGGCGCTACCGCCGGTCCATAATCCGCATCTCGACCTGGTGCCGCCGCAGGGCGTCAAGCTGACGCCGCGGCACTACGCCTACCTGAAGATTTCCGAAGGCTGCAACAATCGCTGTAGTTTCTGCATCATCCCGAAGCTGCGCGGCGACCTGGTGTCGCGCCCGGCGGGTGACGTGCTGCGTGAGGCAGAAAAACTGGTCGCCGCCGGCGTCAAGGAACTGCTTGTGATCTCGCAGGACACGTCAGCCTACGGCATCGACATCAAATATGCCGAGAGCCCGTGGCAGGACCGCCAGGTCCGCGCCAAGTTCTTCGACCTCGCAAAGGAACTCGGCGAACTCGGTGCCTGGGTACGGCTGCAATATGTCTACCCCTACCCGCATGTCGACGAAGTCATCGGCCTGATGACCGAGGGCAAGGTGTTGCCCTATCTCGACATTCCCTTTCAGCACGCGAGCCCGGAAGTGCTCAAGGCGATGAAGCGCCCGGCGGCGCAGGAAAAGACGCTGGCGCGGATCAAGAAGTGGCGCGAGCAATGTCCCGAGCTGACCCTGCGCTCGACCTTCATCGTCGGCTTCCCCGGCGAAACCGATTCCGATTTTGCTTATTTGCTCGATTGGCTCGAGGAAGCCGAGATCGATCGCCTCGGCTGTTTCAAATATGAACCGGTCGCCGGCGCGAGCTCGAATGCGATCGGCAATCCCGTGCCCGACGAGATCAAGCACGAGCGCTGGAACGCGCTGATGGCGCGGCAGCAGAAAATCTCGGCACGGCGGCTGAAGCGCAAGGTCGGCACGCGGCAGCAGATCATCATCGACGAAGTCGGTCCGACCGTCTCGAAAGGCCGCTCCAAGGCCGACGCGCCCGAGATCGACGGCGCGGTCTACGTCTCCAGCCGCCGGCCGCTACGAGTCGGCGAAATCGTCACCGCCAAGATCGAGCGTGCGGACCAATACGACCTGCACGGCAGCGTCGCGGGGTTTTGAGCGCCTTGCTAGTCCAGACTTAGCCGACACACCTTCTCGGCGTCGAAGTGGTAGAGGGAGTTGCCGCGCCCTAGTAATTGCCCGCCGGATCGACCTGACCCGTCCGGCATCAATAGACGTACCCGCTTGGTCTCGCCCAACCCTCCTGACGCCAGCCTTCCGACATACGCAGCATCGGCCGGATCATTTTACTGGCCGGAAAAGAGAACCTCCGTTTCGGAGATTGCGAATGCGTTGCAGCCCGCCAGTTTTGGCTTCCAATAGGTCAGCTCAAAGTTACCGCTGATCCGGCAAAGCGGAAAATCCGTGTAGAAAAAGATCGCAGCATCGGTGCCGGAAACGTTGAGCGCGTAACAATCTGAAATTGCGTAGATCGGGTTCCCCGGAAATTCCCAGATTTTCTCACCTGAAGCTGAGAAGCAAGCGAGCCCAGAGCAACCGACGGGAGGGGGTCCGTCCCGGCCTCCCCAACCGAAATTGCCGAACACACCCTCATCGAAATAACCGACCCAGATGCGGCCAAGACTGTCGATTTGCATCGAGCTTATTCCGTCTCCCAACAGTATTCGCGTTGCCGCGCCCGTCTCGGGTAGGATGATGGCACCGTTGAGGTCGAAATCATCGTTGCTTCGCCACGCGCACCTCGGCCCCGCAACAAGGATTCGTCCATCAGGGAAAACGTCAACCTGGGAAAGGTCAAATCGAGTTCAGGAAGCTCGATCGTGTGCGACGCCATCGACGTCATCCTCACCAGACAAAGCCCCGTCGCTATCTCCGTGCGCGTTCGCGGAAACACGCCGATGCCTCGCTTGTAGGTCGCGGCGAGAGACTCGGCGGTCGCCGTCTCCGCAAACAGGAATAGCAGTGAGCCGTCATTCGCGACAGCGCTCCTGACGAGCGAAAAACCTGGCACGGTCGGGATCGCGCAGAGCTCTCGGAATTGGATCGATACTGCCAAGTACTTGTTCCCGGTACTATTGCCTTAGAATACCGGATCGGCGGTCGCGGGCAATTGCGATGCGTCGCGTCGCAGGCTTGTCTTTGGCATCTCTGGCCACCCCACTGCAAAGACCCTCCGCCATGCACGGCAGCGTCGCGGGATTCTGAGCCATCCGCTCAAGTCGACAGCCAGGCCGGCACCCATCGTTCCGGCCGGGGTGCGCGAACAAGGTCGGTTCGCACCTCGGCAATTGCGACGGGAACGTCATTGATCGCCGGACGCGTCTCATAGTCGAAGCGCGGCAGGATGCGGCCATCGGCCCCCATCGAAAACGACATAGAATACCAGAGGCCGAGATCGGGTTGTGCGCGCCACATGTCGTCGCGCAGACCGCGCAGCAATGGTTCAATCGCGACGACTTCTTCGATCGGCTGGCGGCCCCGATCTAGCACGCGCACCTGATACTGCTGGCCCGCGATCGCGACCTCGAACATCGTGCGATCCCATGGCGTCTTGCCAGGTGGCCGGTGCGCAACCAACTGCTCCGCGAGCCCAGTCATCGCCGGATGCTTTTCCCAAAACGCCTCGCGATCCCTGCACCATTTCTCCATCCATTGGCCGAAGTCCGGCAGTCCGGTCGGCGGCTCCGTCAAACTCCTGAGGTCCCTCACGCGGAAACGTTTGGCCAACCAATCGGCGAGTTCGTCCGTCTCATCCTCGGCATCTTCATGCGGGGTGAAGTCGGTCCACATCACGTCTTCCTCAAATCGCTGGATTGCGATCTTGGCCAGCAAACCCTCGAGCGAAGCCGCGATGATTTCGTATTGGCCTTCGGAGCCCAGCACCACGATCGGCGCATTGGCGACGCTGGTGCCGGCCCCGTACCAGGCGCCGACGACAGAGCCTTCCGGCAACCGCGCAAACAGCGCGAACTGGTCGCGCAGCGGGCTGCCGTCGACGATCGGCGCATTGTCGGAAAAGTCTCCGACAAGCTCGTAGCAGCCGGCATTGCCCCAATCGCGCCCCTTGAGCCAGCCAGCAAAATCAATCAGCAACGGCGGCGCCTCGGTGCCCGGCGGAAATGCCCTGCGGATGCTGTCGATATCGATGGGATAGGAATAGTCGTCGGACACTGGGATGACCTTGTGCGGTTGGTGGGCCCGCCTTGGTCGGCTCCATTATCGAGCCGGTTCAATTGCGAAGCCTGGAATGTGAACCAAGCCGGACCTTCCGGTCACAAAGGGAGACAATTTTCAGATTGGCAACGCGGGTCAGCGCGAGATCGATGATGGCGAGTTTCAAGAGGACTGAGATTGGTTTCCCTGCCGCCAAGGCCATGCTGTGTCTGGTGACCCTGTTCACCGCAATGCCGGCTTTCGCGAAGGCACCGTCTCCCCTGGCGATGGCCCGAAGCTCATGCTTTAGCGGTGGCAAGGCCACCCCTGACCAGATCATCGCGGGCTGCACCGGCGTGATCGCGGCGAAAGGTACGAAGCCAAAAGACCTCGTCGGCGCCTACCTCAATCGTGGCGCCATACCTCACCAAGAACGACAGCGACCGCGCCATTGCCGATTTCAGCGAACTGATCCGGCGCAATCCGAAGCTTGCCGGCGCCTACACCAACCGTGGCGAAGCCTGGCGTCGCAAGGGCGAGGTTAACAGGGCCATCGCCGACCTGGACCGCGCGATCGCGCTCGATCCGAAGGGATCGTTCGCCTGGTTCAACCGTGGAATCACCTACAGCGACAAGGGTGAACCAGAAAAGGCGATCGCCGATTATAATCAGGCGATCCGGCTCAATTCGATCGATCCCTGGTACTACAACAACCGCGGCAACTCCTATGGTGACATCAACGAGTTCAGCCGTGCGATGTCCGACTATGATCACGCGATCAAGCTCGACCCGAAATTCGCACTCGCCTATTTCAACCGCGGCACCGCCTATTGGAATCACGGCGACGAAGCCCGCGCGCTCGCCGACCTGAACACATCAATCCGGCTCGATCCGAACTACGCCGCCGCCTATGGCAACCGGGCGCGCCTGTTCAGGGGCAAAGGCGATATCGAACGCGCGCTGGCCGACCTGGACCAATCGCTGCGGCTGGCGCCTGACGAATATCGCGATGCCTATGCGCGCGGCCTTCTTCACTTTGACCGTCACGACTTTTCACGGGCGCTGTCCGACTTTGACCAGGCGATCCGGTTCAATCCGAAATACGCCGCCGCGCTCAACGCCCGGTGCCTGACACGGGCCATTCTCGGCCGTCCGCAGGAAGGACTTGCAGACTGCAGCGAGTCGCTGAGGCACAGGCCGGACGATGCCCAGACGCTCGACAGCCGCGCCTTCTGCTATCTCAAGCTCGGCCAATTCGACGCGGCGATCGACGGTTTCACGGTTGCGCTCGGCGTCGATCCGAAATTGGCGAACTCGCTGTATGGCCGCGGCATAGCCAAGCGGAAAAAGGGCGATGAAAGCGGCGCAGAGAGCGACATAGCCGGCGCCAGGGCGATCAAAGCCGACATATCAGAGGAATTCCGCCACTATGAGATCGAGTGATGACCAGCTCCCCGCTTGACAGGGCCGGCCATTCGGCTGTATGGGCCTGCGCCATGACATTGAACCGGACCAACCGCCGCGCAGCTTTCCGTCGTCGCTCTTGCGACGATGATGGGCTGCGCCATGTCCGACGACACCGCTGATCAACTAGTTCAGCAACGTTTTCGAGAAGGCCGCACCCGAAAAGTGCGGCCTTCTTGCGTTTCGGCCTGCCCTTTCCCCAAAACCCAAGAAGGAGCTCGACATGACCAACGTTACCCAACCGTTCGACGCATTGATGAACATCACCGCGCGGCCCCCCACCGTCTTCGTCAAGGGCGAAGGCGCCTATCTGTGGGACGACAGCGGCAAGCGCTATCTCGATTTCATGCAAGGCTGGGCGGTCAATTGCCTCGGCCATTCGCCTGCCATCGTCGCCGACGCGATTGCCGCGCAGGCAAAACTGCTGCTGACGCCGAGCCCGGCGTTCTTCAACGAACCCAGCCTCAAGCTCGCCAATGCGCTGGTCGCCAACAGCTGCTTTGACCAGGTGTTCTTCGCGAATTCGGGGGCGGAAGCCAACGAGGGCGCCATCAAGCTCGCGCGCAAATTTGGTACGCTGTACAAGGGCGGCGCGCATGAGATCATCACCTTTGTTGGCGGCTTCCACGGCCGCACGCTCGCCACCATGTCGGCGTCGGGCAAGAAGGCTTTCGAGTCGCTGTTCGAGCCC
The DNA here is from genome assembly GCF_018130185.1 of Bradyrhizobium sp. AUGA SZCCT0182. Lineage (NCBI taxonomy): Bacteria > Pseudomonadati > Pseudomonadota > Alphaproteobacteria > Hyphomicrobiales > Nitrobacteraceae > Bradyrhizobium > Bradyrhizobium sp. AUGA SZCCT0182. Next base: position 42,515 of record NZ_JAFCLY010000008.1, read on the forward strand.
AAGGTCACCGGCTTTCCCAAGGCGCAGCTCAACGATCTGGATTCCGTCAAGCGGCTGATCTCGAGCAAGACCGTTGCGGTCATGCTGGAGCCGATGCAGGGCGAAGCCGGCGTGTGGCCGGCGACCGATCAATTCCTCAGGGAGTTGCGGGCGCTGACCCAGGAGCGCGGGCTGCTGCTGATCGTCGACGAGATCCAGACCGGCATGGGCCGGACGGGAAAACTGTTTCACTACGAGCATGCCGGGATCGAGCCCGACATCATGACGCTCGGCAAAGGCATCGGCGGCGGCGTGCCGCTGGCGGCATTGCTGGCGACCGAATATGCGTCCTGTTTCGAGCACGGCGACCAGGGCGGCACCTTCAACGGCAATCCACTGATGTGCGCCGCGGGCCTTGCGGTGCTCGAACACGTCGCAACACCCGACTTCCTGAAGCAAGCCGTTGACGCCGGTCTGTTCCTGGAAAGCGAATTGCAGAAACTGTCGGCGCGCCACGGTCTCGGCAACGTGCGCGGCCGGGGGCTATTGCTGGCGCTCGATCTCAAACTGCCGATCGGCGCCTCGATCGTCGCGCAGGCATTTGCGGAAGGCGTGCTGTTGAACTCGCCGCAGCCGGACGCGCTGCGGTTCATGCCGGCGCTCAACGTCACGCGCGAGGAGATCTCGATGATGATCGATTGCCTGGATTCGGTGCTGACCCAGATGGGAGCGGCGCGGATGGTGGCGTAGATCTAAGTCGTCGTCCCGGCCTTGAGCCGGGACCCATACGCCGCGGCCGTTGTAATGGCAGGCGGTCTCTATCGCCTTTTTTCTATCGATGGATCACGCGGTATGGGTCCCCCGATGTGCAATTGCACATCTGAGAGTTCGCCGGGACGACACCAATTGAAAGAGTTTGAGACCTCACGGCCGAAGAATAATCGCCCCGGTCGTCGCCCTGCCCTCCAGGTCGGTGTGCGCCTTGGCGACGTCCTTCAGCGCATAGGCGTGGTTGATCGGAACGTGCAGTTTGCCGTTGATGACGGCGGCAAACAACGTATCGGCGCCCTCCAGCAGTTCGCGGCGGGTGCTGACGTAATCGTTGAGTTTTGGCCGCGTCGCAAACAGCGAGCCGTGGTTGTTGAGTTCGGCGAGCGCGAACGGCGGCACCGGGCCCGAGGCATTGCCGAAGCTGACGAACAGGCCGCGCGGCCGCAGGCAGGACAGCGAGCCCGGGAACGTGGTCTTGCCGACGCCGTCATAGACGACGTCGCACAATTCGTTGCGGCTGATCTGCTTGACCCGCGCGACAAAGTCCTCCTCGTTGTAGAGGATGACGTGGTCGCAGCCATTGGCGAGCGCGAGGTCGGCTTTCGCCTTGGTGCCGACGGTGCCGATCACATGCGCGCCGAGCGCTTTCGCCCATTGGCAGGCCAGCAGGCCGATCCCGCCGGCGGCCGCGTGGATCAGCACGCGATGGCCGGGCTCGACCTTGAAGGTCTTGTGCAGGAGGTACCAGACCGTCAGGCCCTTGAGCATCAGCACCGCGCCCTGCTCGTAGGTGATGTGGTCGGGCAGCTTGACCAGCTTGTCCGCCGGGATCACGCGTTCAGAGGCGTAGCCGCCGAGGTTGAAATAATAGGCGACGCGGTCGCCGGGATGAAAATTGGTGACGCCAGGACCGACGGCCACCACTTCGCCCGCCGCCTCATTGCCGGCGATGAAGGGCAGCCCCGGCGCCTTGTAGAGACCGGTGCGGAAATACACGTCGATGAAGTTCAGGCCGACGGCGTGCTGGCGCATGCGGACCTCGCCCGGTCCCGGCGCCGGCACGTCGACGCTCTCATAGACCAGGGCTTCCGGCCCCCCTACCTTGTGCACGCGCACGGCCTTGACCATGACCTTTTCTCCCTCGGTATCGGCTTCAAGCGCCCCGGCTCGTGGCGGAGCGAAAGCCATCAAGGCCGTATTGTCAACTCGCGGGGGCCTAAACCCGCTGTTTGACTACTTTTTTGCGATTGCGCCGGGCCAGCACGTTGAACAATTCGACCGCGGCCGCGAACACGATGGCGAAATAGATGTAGCCGCGCGGGATGTGGAATTTGAATCCGTCCGCCACCAGCGCCACGCCGATCAGCACCAGGAACGCCAGCGCCAGCATCTTGGTGGTGGGGTGATCGGCCACGAACTTCGCCACCGGTCCTGACGAAACGTACATGATGAAGCAGGCGATCACGACGGCGGCCACCATGATCTCGATATCCTCGGCCATGCCGATCGCGGTGATGATCGAATCCAGCGAGAACACCATGTCGACGACGATGATCTGCATGATCACCCAGAAGAATACGCTCGCGCTCGGCTTGGCCTCGGGCTCGGCCTCGCGCGCCTCCACTTCGGCGTGAATTTCATGCGTCGCCTTCGCGATCAGGAACATGCCGCCGCCGATCAGGATGATGTCACGCCAGGACAGCGTCACGCTTTTCACGGTCAGCACAGGTTCCGTCAGGCCGATCAGCCACACCAGCACGCTGAGCAACATGATGCGGAACACCAGCGCCAGCAGCAAACCGATCTGGCGCGCGCGATTGGCCTGCTCCGGCGGAAGCCTTGAGACGATCACCGACAGGAAGATGACGTTGTCGATTCCGAGGACGATTTCGAGCGTGGTCAACGTCAGCAACGCCACCCATGCTTCCGGGCTGGTCAGTAATTCCATCATGCCTTGAACGATTTCAGTTTGCGGATCACGGCATCGCTGCCGGCGACGTAGATGGCGATCGCGCAGAGTCCGACGGTAATGGGAATGCCAACGGCAAAGTCGCAGGCAATGGTGTAGGCCGCCAGCACGGCCCATGCGGCCAGCAGCCACAGGGTCAGCCAGCGCAGGCGCACGACGCGGATCGGATGCAACACGTGGAACGGCGCGAAGGTCAGCGCGATCAGGACCGCCACGCCAAGCGTGGCAAGCGCCGGCGATGGATGCAGCAGGAACAGGTAGAATGCCGCGACGTTCCACACCGCCGGAAAGCCGCGGAAATGGTTGTCAGCCGCCTTCATGCGGCGGTCGGCAAAATAGAGCGCGCTCGAGGTCATGATGCCGATGCCGAGCAGCGGCGCCGCCAGCGGCAGCAGCAAGCCGCTCGCGGTGATGGCGTAGGCAGGAACGAACACGTAAGTGATGAAATCGACCACGAGGTCGAGCACCTCCCCCGACCAGTTCGGCTGCAGCCGCACCACGTCGAATTTGCGCGCGAGCGGACCGTCGATGGCATCGATGATGAGCGCGACGCCAAGCCAGCCGAACATGGCGGCCCAGTGCTCGCGCACCGCTTCCAGCATCGCAATCAGGCCGACGCCCGCTCCGAGCGCCGTGAAGACGTGGACGCCAAATGCGGCCGTCCGCATCCGGGTCGTAGCGGGAGATGCTATTGGTTCTTGTGTCTGGTCCATTGCTCCGGCAGTGCTAACAGGAATCGCCCCGATTTGCATACCGGCGCTTGCGGCGTTCCGCCGCGCAAATCGGTGGAAACATTTAAGAAGGTCAATGACTTGAAAATGCCGCCGGGAATGTCAATTGTTCCAATATGAACGATGCATCGCCAATTTATGACACCGTTGTGATCGGCGGCGGACCGGCGGGACTGACCGCCGCCATCGCGCTGGCGGAGACCGGTGCCAGGACCGCTCTGCTCGCCCGCCGCGCCCCCTATGCCGACAACCGCACCACGGCGCTGCTGGGCTCCTCCACCGATCTGCTCGAACGTCTGGATGTCTGGCGCCGCTGCCGGGATCAGGCCGCGGCGCTGCGGACCATGCGGCTCGTCGACGACACCGGCCGCCTGATCCGGGCGCCGGAAGTGCGGTTTTCGTCGCAGGAAATCGGCCTCGACCAGTTCGGCTACAATATCGACAACCGGACGCTGATGGCTGCGCTGGAGGAGCGCGCGGCCGAATTGTCCGGACTGACCCGATTTGACGATGAGGCGGCCGCGGTCGATCCGCAGGATGCGATCGTTGCCATCCACACCCGTGCGGGCGGGTCGCTGTCGGCGCGGCTGGTGATCGGCGCCGACGGGCGGCAGTCCCTGTCGCGCGAGGCCGCCGGCATCGACGTCAAGCGCCGCGACCTGCACCAGTCGGCATTGACCTTCAACATCAGCCATTCAAGGCCGCACAAGAATATCTCCACCGAGTTTCATACCCCGCACGGGCCATGCGTGTTCGTGCCCCTGCCCGGCAACCGCAGCAGCGTGGTGTGGGTTTCCGCGGCAAAGGAAGCAGAGCGGCTGATGGCGCTTGGCGACGACGAACTGTCCGACGCCGCGGAAAAGCAATCGCATTCCATTCTCGGCAGCGTCCGGGTCGAGCCCGGGCGCAACCTGTTTCCGCTCTCGATCGAAAGCCTCAGACAATTCGCCAGCCATCGCGTCGCGCTGGTCGGCGAATCCGCCCATGTGTTGCCGCCGATCGGCGCGCAGGGTCTCAACATGGGATTGCGCGACGCCGCCGACATCGCCGATATCGCGGGGCAAGCCCTGTCGCTCGGCGAGGATCCGGGCCCGCCGCAGGTGCTGGCGCGCTATCAATCCGCCCGCCGCGCCGATGTCGCCAGCCGGATGTTTGCCATCGACCTCGCCAACCGTTCGCTGCTCAGCGACTTCCTGCCGGTGCAGTCGCTGCGCGCGGTCGGGCTGCATCTGATCGGCTCGTTCGGCCCGCTGCGGCGGCTGGCGATGCGCGAAGGCCTCGCGCCGTCATGGAAGCGCGTGGGCTAGGAAGTAAACCCGTAAAATCGGAGGCCGGCCCCGTGCTCCGCAACGTAAATCATGCTTTCTCGGTGAATGTTATTTCAATTATACGAGCCTTTTCCAGCATAGCTTCGCGACAGGCCTTTTGGAGATTGTCCATGGCCTTTTGATCGCAGCCGCCTAGAGCTTCGTTGCAATCATCGAATATTTTTACGAGGGCGCGGTCAGAGCAGCTTGCTCGAAGTCGGTTGAGCCTTGACCGCATGGCACCTACATCCAACTTCGGCAGTTGGCCGGACTCAACCCATCGCGGAGTAACCGTCTCCCAGCGATCGCCTTTTTTGAGTTGATCAGGCTGCTCGTCAAAATCAATGATGCGACTGATCAGATTGCTCTCGTTTTCAACATTATGGCATAGGTCGGAAACGTATTCCAAGAAGCTGATAATTGCTGATGCCTGTTGCGGCGACCACAAGTCGGACCAGTCCGCATAGGCCTTCTTCATCTCTTCGTGCCCCTCCGACATGGCCGTGTAAATGGACCAACAGGACAACAGCAGATCATTCTCCGATTCCGGTTTTCTTCCAATCGTGCTCCAGTCCGCGAACGAATTGCAAATCAGGCTGGTGCCATGTTCGATATCACGGAACGCGACGCGTCGTGCGGGACGCCACTTGCGTGTCGTTTCCCATGCGACCCAGCGCGCCGTCAGTGGAGCCACCAGCAGCGCAGACACGATTGCTCCCAAGAGGGACTGGAAAACACTCCTGAAAATATCCCTGGAAAACCAAATCGGTGAGTTGGGGTCGTGAATTACGCTAACAATCCAATCCAACATTGCACTTCTCAAAATTCCAACGCCGAACCTGTCGGCGCAATGATGAAGGTTTGTGTGAACGTATTACCGATGCCGCCCGGTGTGATGGCATAGGGACCTATCACCAGGCCATCGAGACGATGCTCATATGCTCGAAGCGAATGCGCCGTGTACTACGGCGACGGCCTCGATAAAACGGTCTCGGTGCGGGAAGATAAGTAATGCTTCGTCGCCGCTGATCTTCCGCATGCAGCGGACAAGGACAGCGACAACAGATGTACACAGATCGCAGCTTATTCATCTGGAAGTGATCAGGAAGGCATCACGATTCTTCCCGGTCTTGACCCTGCCTTGGCGCAGCAAACCCGTTCTTGAGGAAGACGTTCAGCGCGAGCCGGCTTCAGCTTAGCTTGAGGAGCGCGCCGGATCAGCGCGCCCGTGCCTGTTCGAGGGTTGACGGCATCGTGACCGGGAGGACCGGAGATCAAGCTAGTGCCCACACCGCCACCGCCATCACCCCCGAGGCTAATACACTGGGAATCGCCAATTTTCTGGCCATCACATATCCCGCGTCATCAGTTGGTTCGTCGACCAGAGTGGCCAAATACGTCGCCCGGCGGCGTTGGGCCGTTCGCCAAATATGGGTTGCTCTGATGTCTGCTTCGATCGGTTCGCTCTTCACACGTGGCTCCCAGTGTCTGATGTAGCCACCCTGAACGGCGATTGTTTCAAGCCGTCTTCGTCGATCCCGGAAGATTGTTTCGTCGGTCTCAAATTTGGTTTCATCAGAACGCGTTGCATAGCGTCAGCCATGCGTGGTCATTCTCAAGGAAGCGCCAGCCTGCCGCTCTGGATGAACCACATCACGCTGGTCAGCGTAACGACGGAGGCGAAGGTTCCGATCAGGACGGCGACCGACGCCGGCTCGATCCAGGTGTTGTTCTGCCGCGCGATCACGAACACGTTGAGCGCCGGCGGCAGTGACGCCATCAGGACCGCGGTCGCCGCCCAGGGCTGCGCGAACGGCCCGAGCAGCAGCATCAGACCGAACACGATCAGCGGATGGATCAGGAGTTTGACCGCGATCACGCCGGGCACCTCCCAGGGCACGCGATCGAACGGGCGCAACGCGACGGTGACGCCGAGCACGAACAGCGCCGTCGGTGCCGCGGCGTTCTGCAAAAACACCAGCGTGTTGTCGATCGCAACGGGGGGACGAAAATGCAGCGCCGCGGCGAGCGCGCCGGCGCCGGCCGACATGATCAGCGGGTTCAGCACGATCTGTTTCACCACGATGCCGAGCGTGTGCAGCAGCGAGCGATGCTCGCGGTCGGTGAACGCGATGAGTATCGGCACGATCGAAAACAGGAAAATGCTGTCGCAACAGAAAATCAGCGCAGTCGGCGCCGCCGCCTTGGTGCCGAGCACGGCGAGCGCCAGCCCCGGGCCCATATAGCCGATATTGCCATAGGCGCCGGCCAGCCCGGCCAAAGTGGCCTTGCGCAGCGACAATTCGCCGATGACCCGGCCAGTCACCACGGCAACGATGAAGGCGATCACGGTGCCGAGCGTGGTCGCGATCAGGAATGGCGGGTTGTTGAGTTCAGAAAACGGCGTCTTGGCCATGATGCCGAACATCAGGGCCGGCAGCGAGACGTAAAGCAGGAAGAAATTCATCCAGGCCAGCCCCGCCTCCGGCAGCCCCCGGGTCTTGCCGCAGGCAAAACCGATGAAGATTACCCCGAAATAGGGAATCGCCAGATTGAGGATATCGGCCATGCAATGGGGGTCTTTTCTTCAGCGTTTCGTCAATGTTTTCTTGGGGCTGGCGCCGGATGTGCCAGCCGGACTTGAGAGTTAATTCAACCTTTTGCCCCTAGCATCGGCCACAATCATGGTCTATTCGACGAGGTATGATTAAAGCGCGCACCGCCAAATTCCAGATCGGTCAGATCGTCCGTCACCGGGTGTTTTCATTCCGGGGCGTGATTTTCGACATCGATCCGGTATTCAACAATACCGAGGAATGGTGGTTGTCGATCCCTGAGAACGTTCGGCCGCACAAGGATCAGCCGTTCTATCATCTGCTGGCGGAGAATTCGGACTCCGAATACGTCGCCTACGTCTCGGAGCAGAACCTGCTACCCGACGATTCCGGCGAACCGATCCGGCATTCGCAGGTCGCCGAGATCTTCGTCAAGGACAAGTCCGGCGGCTATCGTCCGCGCAATCCCTCGCTGAACTAGTCCACCTCATTTGTAGCCCGGATGAAGCGAAGCGAAATCCGGGATCAAAACGACCGGCTTCCCGGATTTCGCTTCGCTTCATCCGGGCTACAAATCTCCTCCTGAACGAAAAAGGCGCCCGGACCGGGCGCCTTTTTGTTGGTCGATCGACGCGGCGTTACTTGGCCGCCGGATTGGCATTGCCCGGCGCGCCGCCAGCGGGCGGGTTGGCCTCGAGCTTCTTGCGCGCTTCTTCAGCCCGCTTCTGCAGCTCTTCCTGCAACTTCTGCTGGGTCTTTTCGAATTCCTTGGGGTCGGTCGGCGGGCCGTCATAGGCCTTGGCGAATTCGGCCAGCGGCAGCGGCAGCGTTAGCGGGGCGCCGTTGGAGTTGATCGCCTGAACCACCAGATTCTGGCCCTTCTTCAGGTTGGCCAGCAGTTCCGGGGTCACTTCGTAGTCCGACATGCAACCGTTCTGGAAGCAGATCACATAGGGGCTCTGCGCCGGAGGATTGGCATCGACGATCACGCGGGTGCCGTGCACGAGCTGCATGCCGAGCGGCAGCGTCACGCGCAGGATCTTCTTCGGCTCGCCTTCCGGCTCGATGATGACGGCCGCGATGACCGGCTGGCCGGACTCGATGCGTCCGTCCTTGCCGGTGAAGCAGACCTGCTTGGCGCCGGCGTCCTGCCCCTTGAGGCAGAATTTGGTCCAGGGCGCGTAAATCAGCTGGACCTGCTGGTCCTGCGACTGACCTCCTGCGGGGGGAGCGCCGCCGGCGGCAGCTGGCGGGGCCGGCTGGGCGTTCGGGGCGGCGGGCGCTTGGGCCTTCGGGGCTGCTTTCGGGGCAGCCTTGGGAGCGGCCTTCGGGGCCTCCTTGGGCGCCGCTGCGGGGGCACCGGGGGCCGGAGCCGGGGTTTGGGCCTGCGCACCCGCGACGAGCAACGTCGCGGACAATGCCGTCGCCGCCAACAAGGCGGCAACCCGCCCATGCGGCCGGACGGCCAAGATACGGAAATTCATTGCGGAAAACCCTTTCTGAACGGGAGCGCCCGAAACCGCTGCAGGCACCGACACCTAGCCGTTTGGGCGGCTGTCTCCTAGTCAATTGAGGCGGATACGTGACAGGCGTCACCGCCCTGGTCAATTGCACGCCTTCAATACAGCGGCGGACGAAAAGATCAATGCCGACAAGCATCTTTGGCTGCGGTCCCGGTGGACGCCGAGGCCTGTGGTCAAGGCCTATGGTAAAGCTCACTGGTGTGTGACCCCGAATCAAATCCGCGCGTGCAGATGGTAGCCTTTGGACGTATCCGGCTTGGTATTCTCGCCAGCGTTGTGCTCGCGCTCGGCCTGTTGCCGATGGCGCTCGCGGGCAAGGCCCGCGCTGGTGAAAGCCATGCGATCTCCATGCATGGCGCGCCGGCCCTGCCGGCCGATTTTGCCCACATGCCCTACGCCAAACCCGATGCACCGAAGGGCGGCCGGCTGGTCTGGGGTCTGCTTGGCACCTTCGACAGCCTCAATCCGTTCATCGTCCGAGGCCTCGCCTTGCAGCAGATCAGGGGCTTTGTCGTCGAGAGCCTGATGAGCCGCGGCAATGACGAGGCCTTCACGCTCTACGGGCTGCTCGCCAGGAGCGTCGAGACCGACGACATCAGAAGCTATGTCACGTTCCATCTCGATCCCCGGGCGCGGTTCTCGGATGGCAAGCCGGTAACGGCCGACGACGTGCTGTTTTCCTGGGCGCTGCTGCGCGACCGCGGCCGCCCCAACCATCGCCAGTATTATGCCAAGGTCGCCAAGGCCGAGGCGCCCGACCCGCTCACCATCAGGTTCGATTTCGGCGGCGCGCCCGACCGCGAACTGCCGCTGATCCTCGGCCTGATGCCGGTATTGCCGCGCCATGCGGTCGATCCCGAAACCTTTGAGGACACGACCATGACCGGACCGGTCGGTTCCGGTCCCTATCGCGTCACTGCGGTGCGCCCCGGCGCCAGCGTCACGCTGACGCGCAATCCCGACTATTGGGGCCGTGACCTGCCGGCGAACCGGGGCCTGTGGAACTTCGACGAGATCCGGTTCGATTACTACCGCGAGTCCAACGGCCAGTTCGAAGCCTTCAAGCGCGGGCTCTATGATTTCCGCAATGAAGCCGAGCCGCTGCGCTGGCACGACGGCTATGATTTCCCGGCCGCCCGCAGCGGCGAGCTGATCCGCGACATCATCAAGCCAGGGATGCCGCAGCCGTCGGAGTATTTGGTGTTCAACACCCGCCGTCCGCTGTTTTCCGACGTCCGGGTGCGGCGTGCGCTGACGCTGCTGTTCGATTTCGAATGGATCAACCGCAACTACTTCTTCGGCCTCTATACGCGTGCCGGAGGCTTCTTCGCCGGGTCGGAATTATCAGCCTATGGCCGCGCCGCCGATGCGCGCGAGCGCGAACTGTTGAAACCGTACCTCGCGCATATTCCGCCTGACATTCTCGACGGCAGCTTCCGCCTGCCCGTGTCAGACGGTTCGGGCCGCGACCGCGCAGCGCTGCGGGTCGCCCTCGCTCTGCTGTCCGAGGCCGGCTACGTGCTCGACGGCACCGTGCTGCGCCAGCGCGCGACCAAAGCACCCCTCACCTTCGAGATCCTGGTCACGACGCGCGATCAGGAACGGATCGCGCTGGCCTATAGCCGCGACCTCAAACGCGCCGGCATCGAGGCCAGTGTGCGCGCGGTCGATCCGGTGCAATTCGACCAGCGCCGGCTCGGCTATGAGTTCGACATGCTGCAGAACCGCTGGGACCAGTCGTTGTCACCCGGCAACGAGCAGTCATTCTATTGGGGCAGCCAAGCCGCCGATATCCCCGGCACAAGGAACTACATGGGCGCGAAGGATCCGGCGATCGACGCCCTGATCGCGGCGCTGCTGGAGGCCCGCGAGCGGCCGGAATTCGTCTCGGCGGTGCGGGCGCTGGACCGGACCCTGATGTCGGGCTTCTACGCTATCCCGTTGTTTAACGTCGCCGAGCAATGGATCGCGCGATGGAATCGGGTAGAACGACCTTCAACCATCGCCTTGACGGGCTACCTGCCGGAGACGTGGTGGCACAGACCGGACGCGCAACCCAAATGACGCAAGCCATTGAAGTGACGCCGTGACCCAGCCAGCCGCTTCGCCCACGCTCGATACGTTGTTCAAGCGCTCGCTGGCACGGCAGCCGGATGCGACGGCGCTGATCGATCCTCCGAACAAGCCGCGCGTCACGGGCCAGACGCCGAAGCGCCTCACCTATGCGCAGGCCGACCGCGCCATTTCCGCGCTGGCAGCGCATTTCATCGAATCCGGATTGCCGGCCAACTCCGTCATCGCGGTCCAGCTGCCGAACACCATCGAATTCGCGCTGACAATTCTGGCCGCCTATCGCGCCGGACTGGTGGTCGCCGTGCTGCCCTTGCTGTGGCGACAGGCGGAACTGACCATGGCGCTCAACCGCACCGCGGCGCGGGCGATCGTCACCACAAGCAAGGTCGACGGCATCGTCTATTCGGATCTGGCCATGAATGCCGCGGCTGAAGCGTTTTCGATCCGCCATGTCTGCGGCTTCGGCACCAACTTGCCGGAAGGCATGGCCTCGCTCGATAACGCGATCCTTCGGGAATCGACAACCGCGCGCGCGGTGATCCAGGATGGCCGCAAGGCGGCGCTGATCTCGTTCGATCTGACCTCGGACGGTTTCCGGCCCGTGCCGCGTGCCCATCTCGGCCTGATCGCCGGAGGACTCTCGGTCTCGCTCGAAAGCGACGTGCCGCAGGGCGCAACGATCCTGTCGGCGTTTTCGCCGATGTCGTTTGCCGGCCTCGCATCGACGCTGACGGTCTGGCTGCTGTCGGGCGGAACCCTGGTGCTGCACCATCCGTTCGACGAAGAGATCCTGGAGCAGCAGGTCAACGAGCATGCCTGTGATACGCTGATTGCCCCGGCACAACTGGCGTTGCGGCTGGACGAACTCGACCTCGCGGGCAGCCTGCCCTCCCTGCGCAACGTCATCGGGTTGTGGCGCGCGCCGGAACAGGTGATGTCGAGCGCGTCCTGGTCGGCCCAGCAGGCGACGCTGACCGACGTCTATCTGTTCGGCGAAGTCGGTTTGTTCGCGGCGCGCCGGATTGCGGACGATGGTTCGCCCGCCCTGATCAAGTCAGGACCGCACGGCGCGCCGCGCGAACTGCCGGGCTCCTCGATCGCGGGCGACATCCTGCTGACCCCGCGGGGCACCCTGGGGCTGCGCGGACCGATGATCCCGGTCGCGGCCTATGCGCCCCCGCCGCCACCCAGCGACTCGCTGATCGCAGCCCCGCCGCGCGATTACGTCGACACCGATTATTCCGCGCGGCTCGACCGCTCGACCGGCGCCATCAACATCACCGCGCCGCCGTCCGGTATCATGGCGGTTGGCGGCTACCGCTTCCTGGCGCAGGACCTGCAGGAATGGGCGCGCCGGCTTGGGCAAGGCGCGCTGCTCACGGCACTGCCGGATCGCCTTAGCGGCCATCGGCTTGCCGGCCGCGCCCAGGACAACGCCCGCGCCCGCGACGCGTTGACGGAACTCGGGCTTAACCCGTTGATGGTCGAAGCGTTTCGCGACCGGGCCAATTCCACCTGAGCGCAATCTCGCGGCTTGCGTTGACGCCGCATTAAGCCCGGCAAACTAGGATCGCGCTCTCATAAATGGCGCGCTTGATCCGAGTTGTCAGATGTCCCAGCAAGGCCCGATCCTCGTCGTATCGACCGCAAGGCGGCCATCGTTTGCCGCGGCGCTCGATGTCGCAAAGCTGTTTCCGGTCGTCGAGGCCGAATGGGCGGACGCAGGTCGCGCGGTCGAACAGCTGCAGCCTGCGGCCGTATTGGCCGCGGCGTCCGACGTCGATCAGGCCACGCTTGCCGCACTCGCCGCGCCGATCGCGGCCCACCAACCCTATCTGCCGCTGATCGCGGTCGATCCACAGATAACGCTGCCTGAAAACGCCATTCCGTTTTTCCAGAGCCAGGGAGACTCCAGCCGCCTCGTCGCGCGCCTGCGCGCCGCGCTGCGTGTCCGCTCGCTGCACGCGACCGTGATGCGCCGGCTGGTGCCGGCCACCCGGATCGCGCTGTCGGACATCGACACCTTCCGGGATGCCACGGTGCTGCTGGTCGGCCGCGGCGGCGCCTACCCCACGCTGTCGGTCTCGCTTGGCGAGCAAACCGGCGTGGTCGGCGCGCTGAGCATCGAGGCTGCGGCGAAGCATCTCAATGCGCGCGACATCGACGGCATCGTGCTCAGCGAAGGCTTTAGCCCGCGCGTGGTCGATGCTTTCCTGACCGTGCTGGCGGAAGACGCCCGCTTCCGCCATCTGCCTGTGGTGGTGACGTCAGGCGATCTGTTGCCGGCCTATGAATTGCCGAACCTCGAAATCCTCAGTGGCGAGCCTGTACAAATGGTGGCGACCGCGTTGCCGCTGATCCGCCAGCATGCCTTCGAAGCGCATTTGAGCCGGATCCTGCGCTCGATCGACGCCGAGGGCCTGATCGACGCCCGCACCGGCCTGCTCACACCAACCGCCTTCGAGCGCGACTTCGCCAGCGCCGTCTACCAGACCCAGCAACGCGGCGGCGGCCTGTCGGTTGCGCGCTTCGCCTTCGACCCCGCCCATCCCCGCGCCCAGTTCGACGGCGCGCGCATCATCAGCCGGCTGATGCGGCGGATGGATTTCGGCGCCGTTTGCGATGACGGATCGGTCGTGGTCGCCTTCGCCGAAACCGACCTCAAGACCGCGCATACGATCGCGCGGCGGCTGTCCAGCGTCATGCGCCACACCAGCCACGGCAAGCGCGATACGCGCGCAGAACCAACCGTGACGGTCGCGGCGCTGGAGTCGAAGGATTCCGCAAAGGCGCTGCTCGCGCGCCTCGGCGAAGAGGCGCACCGCGCGGCGTCGTGAAGGCCTCGGATCGGGTCTTCGAAGAAGTGGAAACCCAACGGGCCGATCCCAAAGTCCCCACGGACCATGGTGAGACATCCTCCTGTATCGTTCATGAACCCGCAGGGCGGCTGGAGCGACACAGGATCGATGTGCTCGCCGCCTACGCCGGCGGGCGCGCGCGTTGCGCCCACACCGTCGAGGAAGCGGCCATGTTGACGAATAACGCGGAGCCAGCCTGGAAAGCTCGGAACATCGCCTTGTTTGCGATGGTCCTTGCCCTTGCGGGAGGGCTGTCGTTGTTCAACAAGGCAAACGGCGGCACGGAACCTGCTACCGCCGCTTCGGCCAACTGCAGTGAATTCGAGGCGAAGGCCCGTAAGCTGTTCGACCAGGGCGGCGACACCGCGACGCTGAGTGGCACATTCGCGCCCGGCGACCACGTGCACCTGGCGATCGATTTCATCGGCGTCAGCTATTCGTGGGAATCGACCGGCGTGTTGGGAAAAATGCCGAACGTCAGCGGCTCCCGCTGGTACAGCTGGCTTAAGTACACCGCGCACAGCAAGGCCACATACTCGCCCGAGCACACGCTCATATCATCCGTGTCCAACGGGAAGATCAGCGGATTCGCCAGGTTGGAGGTGAAGCTCGACGTAGCCACCGCTGGAGATGGCGCGATAACAATCAAGAAGACCAGCGGGCTGTCCATATCGCCGAGGGTCGTGATCGCGAGCTGCAAAGCCTCGAAACAGGCGCCCCCGATTGCACGGGGATTGTCGAGCTGATGCGCCACTCCTGCCGCGGCAAACGCGGCGCGCACGCGGAACCAATCATCACTGATCGCGCTGCGTCGTAGGCGGATCCGTCATTGCCTGCGACAAACGCGAAGCGTTTGCGCAAGGGAGCAAAGCGACGAAGCAATCCATGCTTGTTTTGTGGCACGATGGATTGCTTCGCTTCGCTCGCAATGACGGGAATGGTCCGGAACGCTACGCCGCCTTCTTGTTCTCCGCGAGGTTGGCGAGCTGGCGCAAAATCTCGGTCGTGCCCATCAGCCGTTCTTCCGGCGTCTTCCATACCTGCAGGAACACCACCTTCATGTCCGGGCGAACTTTTGCGGCCTGGCCGTGCTGGCGGATGAAGAACACCAGCCGGTCCGGCTGCGCGAACTTGTTGTCGCGGAAGCTGATGACGGCACCCTTCGGCCCGGCATCGACCTTCTCGACATTGGCCCTTCGGCAATAGGCCTTGATCGCGGCGACCTTGAACAGATAGCGCACCTCGTCCGGCAGCACGCCGAAACGGTCGCGCATTTCGGCGGCGAAATTGTCGATCTCCTCGTCGGTCTCGAGATCGGCGAGCCGGCGGTACAGCGACAGCCGCACCGCGAGGTCGTTGACGTAATCCTCCGGGATCAGCACGGGCATGCCGATGGTGATCTGCGGTGACCAGCGGTCGGCGGCGGGCTCGACCACGCCGGCCTTGAGGTTGAGGATCGCCTCTTCCAGCATCGATTGATAAAGCTCGAAGCCGACTTCCTTGATGTGGCCGGATTGTTCCTCGCCGAGCAGATTGCCGGCCCCGCGGATGTCGAGGTCGTGGGACGCAAGCTGGAAGCCGGCGCCCAGTGTCTCCAGCGATTGCAGCACCTTGAGCCGCCGCTCGGCCTGCCCGGTGATCTTCTGCTGCGCCGGCAGCGTGAACAGCGCATAGGCGCGCAGTTTCGAGCGCCCGACCCGGCCGCGCAGCTGATAGAGCTGCGCCAGGCCGAACATGTCGGCGCGGTGCACGATCAGCGTATTGGCCGAGGGAATGTCGAGCCCGGATTCGATGATCGTGGTCGAGAGCAGGATGTCGTATTTGCCGTCGTAGAACGCCGACATGATGTCTTCGATCACGGTCGGCGGCATCTGGCCATGCGCCACCGCAACCTTCATTTCAGGCACATTCTTGTCGAGGAAGTCTTTTACGCTCGCGAGATCCTCGATGCGCGGCACCACATAGAACGCCTGCCCGCCGCGGTAGCGTTCACGCAGCAGCGCCTCGCGGATCATCAGGGGATCATGCGGCGCCACAAAGGTGCGCACCGCCAGCCGATCGACCGGGGGCGAAGCGATGATCGAGAGGTCGCGCACGCCGGTGAGCGCGAGTTGCAGCGTGCGCGGGATCGGCGTCGCGCTCAGCGTCAGCACATGCACCTGCGCGCGCAATTGCTTCAGCCGCTCCTTGTGGCTGACGCCGAAGTGCTGTTCCTCGTCGACGATCAACAGGCCGAGATCCCTGAACTTGATCGCCTTGCCGAGCAGCGCATGGGTGCCGACCACGATGTCGACATTGCCTTCCGAAAGCCCCTTCTTGACTTGTGTCAGTTCCTTCGGCGCGACCAGCCTTGAGGCCTGTGCGACATTGACGGGAAAACCTCTAAACCGTTCGGCAAACGTCTTGCTGTGCTGCCGCGCCAAGAGCGTGGTCGGCACCACCACGGCGACCTGCTTGCCGTCGAGTGCCACGGCAAACGCGGCGCGCAGCGCCACTTCGGTCTTGCCGAAGCCGACGTCGCCGCAGATCAGCCGGTCCATCGGGCGACCGCTTTCGAGGTCCTTCAACGTCGAAGTGATGGCGCCGAGCTGATCCTCGGTTTCCTCATAGGGGAAGCGTGCGCAGAACTCGTCATAGACATGCGGCTGCACCGGCATTTTCGGCGCTTCGTGCAGATGGCGTTCGGCCGCGATCTTGATCAGTTCGCCCGCGATCTCGCGGATGCGGTTCTTGAGTTTTGCTTTTCGCGCCTGCCAGCCGCCGCCGCCAAGGCGGTCCAATTCGACGTTGGCGTGGTCGGAGCCGTAGCGCGACAGCAGTTCGATGTTCTCGACCGGCAGGAACAGTTTGGTTTCGGCGGCGTAATGCAGCTCGAGGCAGTCATGCGGCGCGCCGGAGACTTCCAGCGTCTGCAGCCCGATGAAACGGCCGATGCCGTGCTCGACATGCACCACCAGATCGCCGGCGGCCAGACTCGTGACTTCAGAGATGAAATTGTCGAGCTTGCGGCTCGCCTTGCGGGGCCGCACCAGGCGGTCGCCGAGGATGTCCTGTTCGCTGATGACGGCGACGTCGTCGGTCTCGAAACCGGATTCCATGCCGACCACCGCCAGCATGGCCTCGTTGCGCGGCGTCGCCTGCACCGTGCGCCAGGTGTTGACGCTGGTGAGGTTGAGCAGCTTGTGATCGCGCAGCATGCTGCCCATGCGGTCGCGCGAGCCCTCGCTCCACAGCGTGATCACGACCTTCTTGCGCTGCGCCTGCAACGCCAGCACATGGGCGACGACGGCTTCGAACACGTTGACGGAGCTATCGGCGCGCTCCGGCGTGAAGTTGCGCCCCTGCCGCGCGCCGGCATCGAACACGTCAGAACTGTCGTCGGGCACCGCGAACGGCGTCAGCCGCGCCAGCGCGGCTTCCTCCAATCGTGTGGTCCATTCCGCTTCGCTCAGATAGAGCCGATCGGGCGGCAGCGGCTTGTAGATCGCACCGCTCCCGGGATGCTCCAGCGCCTCGCGCCTTGCCTCGTAATAGTCCGCGATCTGCTTGAAGCGTTCTCGCGCCGCGTCCTCGCCCTGAGGTTCGATCGCGACCGGCGCGCCGTCGAGATAGTCGAACAGCGTGTCCATCCGCTCCTGGAACAGCGGCAGCCAGTGTTCCATGCCGGGATGACGGCGACCTTCGCTGACGGCTTCATACAGCAGGTCGTCGCGCTGCGGCGCGCCGAAGGTCGCGACATAGCCCATGCGAAAGCGGCGGATGGTCTCGGTTACCAATTGGAATTCGGAGACCGGCACCAGGTCGAGCGCGCGCATGTCGAGCAGCGTGCGCTGGGTTTCGGCGTCGAACGTGCGGATCGATTCCAGGCTGTCGCCGAAGAAATCGAACCGCACCGGCTGGTCGAGCCCGGCCGGAAACAAATCGAGGATGCCGCCGCGCACGGCGTACTCGCCGGGCTCGCGCACCGTCGAGGACCGGTTGTAGCCATTATGCTCCAGCCAGGCGACGATGGAGTCCATCGGCACGACGTGGCCGGGTGCCACCGACAGCGCCTGCGCCGCCACCACCTCACGCGCCGGAACACGCTGGACGATGGCGTTCACCGTGGTCAGCACGATCAGCGGCTTGTCGCTGCCTTGCAGCCGCGACAGCCGCGCCAGCGTGGTCAGGCGCTGGGCCAGGACGCCGCCATGCGGCGACACCCGGTCATAGGGCTGGCAGTCCCAGGCCGGAAACTGCATGACAGGCAAATCGGGTGCGAAGAATTCCAGCGCCCGCGCCAGTTGCTGCATACGGGGGCCGTCGCGGCACACCACCGCAAGGCTCACAGCCGGCGGCTTCGGCTTGGCGGCGACCGCGCGCGCCAGATCGGCAACGACGAGGCCCTCGGCGCCCTCGGCGACATTGGCAAAGGTTAGCGCGCGGCCGGGGTTGAGCAGCGCAGCGGGCGATTTGACTGGAGACTTCATGCGCCGTGGTCCACAGCGCGAAACGCCTTGATGCGATCGAACAGCGTGCTGGCGTATTCGGGATCCAGCGGCTTGTCGCCGGTCAGCGCGGCATAGAGGTCGGGATCGGGCACCTCGATCAGGCGCTCCAGTTCGGCCATGTCGCTATCCGACAGATCAGCGATCTCGGCATCGGCAAAGCGCCCGAGGATGAGATCCATTTCGCGGGTGCCGCGATGCCAGCAGCGAAACAAAAGCCGCTTGCGGCGGTCGTCGAGGCCGCCGCTCGATCGTGTCGAACCCGTCATTGTCCCATTCCCATCCGAACGCCAAAAGCCCGGACGTGCCGGGCGGGCTTGATATAGCCATCGCCGCCGCGAATGTCAGTAGCGTTTCCGGCGCAAATCCAAGTGAAAATTCAAGTGAACTTGATGCATGTGAACCTGATGCCCGTGACATGCGACAATAGCTTGGCGTGGCGGGCTTGCAGGTTTTGCGTTTCGCCGGTATCTGATCTGCGCGATCGGTGGCCGATTTTGGCACGATCAACAGGGAGAAGGCTCGATGACGTTGTCTCGCCGCCCCGTCGAGGGCATCGCCTGAGGGCGCGTGCGTTAGCCGCGCCGCTTGGGAAATCACGCGCTTAAGTCAGCGATAGCTGTGCTGTGCGCGTCGACGATTCCAAATCTTTCTGAAAGCTTTCAAATGGGCACTTCTCCCAAGATGGACGGCCGTGCGCCGATCCATGTCTTCGCCTCGTCCAAATCCTGGATCGAGGGCAACGCCACGCTTCAACTCGAACAGGTCGCTGGGCTCGCTGGCGTCCGCGCGGTCGCTGCCATGCCGGATCTGCATCCCGGCAAATATGGTCCCGTAGGTTGCGCCATTCTGGCCGACCGGATTCATCCGCAGCTGGTCGGTTCCGACATCGGTTGCGGCATGGGGCTGTTCGCGCTCGACATCGCAGCGCGCAAGCTGCGGCTCGACCAGCTGGCCGAGCGCTTGAGCTCGCTCGATCAACCCTGGGACGGCGATGTCGCCGGTGTCCTGGCTGACGCCGGTCTTGACGCCACGACGTTCGATGCTTCGCTCGGCAGCATCGGCGGCGGCAATCATTTCTGCGAGATCCAGGCGATCGAGGAAATCCTAGCGCCGGAGACGGCCGCGCAGGCGGGACTGGACCGGGATGAGGCCTTTATCCTGGTCCATTCCGGCTCGCGGGGCCTCGGTTACTCGATCCTGGAGCGCGTCCTGTCGAACGGGCAGGCAACGCTCGATCCCGCGAGTGAAGACGGCGGGTCCTACATGGACGCGCATGATCACGCCGTGCGATGGGCCAGGCTCAACCGTCGCATCATCGCAGAGCGAGCCGCAGCGGCGGCGCGTGCGGAACTGCGTCCTGTCAACGACCTGGCGCATAACATGGTCGAGCGTCGTGGCAATCCCGGTGACGACATCATGCTGCACCGGAAGGGCGCGGCGGCTTCCGATCGCGGGCTGGTGCCGGTGCCGGGATCGCGCGGGACGCTGTCCTATCTGGTCGAGCCGCTAGCTCCGATGCGAACCGAGGCGCTCGCCTCGCTCGCGCATGGTGCGGGCCGCAAGTACGACCGGGCATCCATGCACGGCCGCGTGCGGGGCAAGAAATCCGACGTGGCACGGCTGGAGCGCAATCCCTATGGCGGCATCGTCGTCTGCGGGGATCGCGGCCTGCTCGTGGAGGAGGCGCCGGAGGCCTACAAGAACATCGATCGCGTCATCGCCGATCTCGTCGAGTTCGGCCTGGCGCGCGTGGTGGCGACGTTCCGGCCGCTCGTGACGTTCAAGAAGGCGCAATCCAGCATCGCGCTGAGCAGCGGCAAGCGCGAAAAATCCTGGAAGGAGGATCGCCGATGATCCGGCTTCTCCTCACCAGCGGACGCGGTCCGGCGGAATGCCGGATCGCGCTCGCAAAGGCTGTCGCGGCGCTCACCGCCGAAGCGACCTCGCTCGGCCTTGATACCGATTGCGTGAATGGGCCGAATCCGGACGGGCATGGTCCGGCCTCGGCAATCGTCGTGATTCACGGAGACGCGGCTACGACCTTTGCTCGGCCGTGGATCGGTTCGATCCAATGGGTGGTGCAAAGTCCGCTGCGGCCACATCACAAGCGGAAGAACTGGTTCATTGGTGTTTTCGAACTTCCGGCGCCGCCCGAAGCGCCGAAAGCGCTGGCCGCGCACGACGTTCGCTTCGAAGCCTTCCGGGCCGGCGGCCCCGGCGGCCAACATCAGAACAAGACCGAGAGCGCCGTGCGTGCGACCCACATCGCAAGCGGCCTGTCCGTCGTGGCGCGCGAGGAACGCTCGCAACATCGGAACAAGGCGCTGGCATTGGAGCGGATTGCAGCACTGATCAGGCTGCAGGGCGAACTCGAAGCGATCACGGCCCGGAATGATGCGCACGCCGCGCATGATCGCCTCGAGCGCGGCAGCCCGGTCAAGCGGTTCAAGGGCTCCGCCTTTCAGGCATCGTAGTCCGACACCAAAAAAGCGCCAGGCGGGATCCGTTCGGGAGAACGTCAACCCTTCCTGCTCGAAGAATTCGTCATTGCCGGGCTTGACCCGGCAATCCATCTGCTTCGTAAGATTCATTTCGAAGAATGATGGATGCGCGGGTCAAGCCCGCGCATGACGGACCAGTAAATGCGCCCTCCTCTGCTCAATCCGCTGTTTGCTCCGGTCACGACGCTTGCTGGCGTCGGGCCGAAGCAGGACAAATTGCTGCGCTATCTGCTCGGCCGCAGCGAGACACCGCGGCTGGTCGATCTGCTGCTGCATCTGCCGGCCAGCGTGATCGATCGCCGCGCGAGGCCAAAGATCCGTGAAGCCGTGCAGGGAACCGTGGTGACGCTCGAAGTCACCGTCGATCGCCACCGGCCGCCGCCGCCGCGCAATTCCCGCGCGCCTTACCTCGTCTATGCCAGCGACGACACCGGCGACGTGGTGCTGACGTTCTTCCGCGCCAAGCCCGGTTATGTCGAAAAGCTGCTTCCCGTAGGCGAGAAGCGCTACGTGTCGGGCACCTTGCAGATGTACGACGGGATTCCCCAGATCGTGCATCCGACCAACATCGTGGATGAAGCGGCCTTTGCGAAACTGACCGGCATCGATCCGGTCTATCCCCTGACCGAAGGCCTCGCGCTCGGCTCGCTGCGCCGTGCTGTGGCCCAGGCGCTGCAGAAACTCCCCGAATTGCCCGAATGGATCAGTCCGGAAGTCGTCCGCCGCTGCCACTTCCCGCCCATCCGGGAAGCGTTCACCCGTGTTCATGTCCCGGTCGAGCTGACGGACATTCTCCCCGATGGCCCGTTCTGGTCGCGGCTCGCCTTCGACGAACTTTTGGCGGGTCAACTGGCGCTGGCGCTGGTGCGCGCGCAGTTGCGCCGTCCGGCCGGTGACCGCCACGCCGGCGACGGCCACCTGCGCAGCAGGATCATCGATGCGCTGCCGTATGCCCTCACCAAGTCGCAGCGCGACGCGGTCGCCGCCATCACCGAAGATCTGCGCCAGCCGGTGCGGATGCTGCGGCTGCTGCAGGGCGACGTCGGTTCGGGCAAGACGGTGGTCGCCCTGCTCGCGGCCGCCGCCGTAACCGAGGCCGGCAAGCAGGCCGCGCTGATGGCGCCGACCGAAATCCTCGCGCGCCAGCACATCAAGACCATCACGCCGCTGGCCGAACGCGCCGGCATGCGGGTGGCGATCCTCACGGGGCGCGAAAAGGGCAAGGAGCGACGCGAAATCCTGGCCCAGCTGGAAGCCGGCGAGATCGATTTTTTGGTCGGCACCCACGCGCTGATCCAGGACGACGTCGCCTTCAAGGCGCTGGCGCTCGCCGTGGTCGATGAACAGCATCGTTTCGGTGTGCGCGAACGGCTGGCGCTCACCAACAAGGGCGACGCCGTCGATGTGCTGGTGCTGAGCGCAACCCCGATCCCGCGCACGCTGGTGCTGACCTATTTCGGCGACATGGACGTCTCGGAACTGCGCGAAAAGCCGGCCGGCCGCCAGCCGATCGATACCCGCACCGTCCCCAACAGCCGGCTCGACGAAGTCATCGACGGCGTCGGCCGTGCGCTCAAAGCCGGCAAGCTGGTCTACTGGATCTGTCCGCTGGTCGAGGAATCCGAAGCCGAGGGCATCGAGCACCTCACCAACGCCACCGAGCGCTTCGAACGCCTGCAGCAACGTTTTGGCGACCGCGTCGGCCTCGTCCACGGCCAGATGAAGGGCACCGAAAAAGACCGCGTGATGGCGCAGTTCGCCGCCCACGAGATCGGCCTCCTGGTCGCGACCACCGTGGTCGAAGTCGGCGTCGACGTCCCCGCCGCGTCGATCATGGTGATCGAGAACGCCGAACGGTTTGGCCTCGCCCAATTGCATCAATTGCGCGGCCGGATCGGCCGCGGTTCGGAGGCGTCAACCTGCCTCTTGCTCTACAAGGAGCCGCTCAACGAGATGTCCACCGCTCGGCTGAAAGTGATCCGCGAAACGTCGGACGGTTTTCGGATCGCCGAGGAGGACCTGAAACTGCGCGGCGAAGGCGACGTGCTCGGCATTCGGCAAAGCGGCCTGCCCGGCTACCGCATCGCCCGCTCCGAAGTCCACGGCCAGCTCATCACCCAGGCCCGCGACGAGGCGCTGCGGATCATGAAGGACAATCCGAAGCTCAAGGGCGAGCGCGGCGAAGCGCTGCGCTGTTTGCTTTATTTGTATGAGCGCGATGAAGCGATACCGCTGATCGGCGCTGGGTGAAGCTCTATCAGCCGTCATTGCGAGCGCAGCGAGGCAATCCATGGCGCGGCATAACGGATAGATGGATTGCTTCGTCGCAAGGGCTCCTCGCAATGACGTGGAGAGAGACGGTGCCCTACTCCACCTTCGCCGGCTGCAGCGTGGCTGCATTGGCGGCGCTCGCCACACGCGCGGCCTGCGCGGTGGCGGCCAAGGCCGCGATCTTCTTCTGCGGATCGGAGCCCGGCTGCACCACGCCCGCGGACATGATCAGCGTTGCCGCGTCTTCGGCGCTCATGTCGATTTCGATGATCTTGTTCTTCGGCACGTAGAAGAAGAACCCCGTGGTCGGGTTCGGCGCGCAGGGCAGGAACACCGAGATGTGCTCATCCTGGCCGGGCAGCTTGTTGGCGATGTCGACGCTCGGCGATTGCGAGATCAGCACGATCGACCACATGCCCGGCGAGGGAAACTCGACGAGGCCGACCCGGCGAAAGCTCGATCCGTTCCCCGAGAACAGCGTCTCGAACACCTGCTTCAGGCCGCGATAGATCGCACGCACCGCCGGAATGCGGCCGAGCAGCCGTTCGCCGAGGTCGACCAGGGTCCGGCCGATCAGGTTCGCGGTCAGGAAACCGAGCAGCGTCAGCGCGATCACGGCGACGATCAGCCCGGAACCCGGCAGCCCGAACGGCAGATAGGTTTCCGGCCGGTAGGCGGTCGGAACGAAGGGACGGACCAGGTTGTCGACCCAGGTGACGAACCACCAGGTCAGATAGAAGGTGATCGCGATCGGTCCGGCGACCACGAGGCCGGTCAGGAAATAGTTGCGGAAACGGGCCATTAGCCCGCGTGGGGCTTCCGGCGGGGCGTCGGCCGGGGTGGACGGGGGCAGATCTTGGGGATTCATTGCGGTTCCAGGTCGCGGGGGCAGCCGGTCTTGTTCCAGCTAAGCCATCCTAGCAGGTTTTTGAAGGCCCGAGATGCCGGCAAGCCCGCCCCTGCGGCTATTCGACCGTGACCGATTTGGCCAGATTTCGCGGCTGATCGACGTCGGTGCCCATCACCACGGCGGTATGATAGGCCAAAAGCTGCACCGGAACGGCATAGACCATGGGCGTAAAGGTCGCAGCCATGTCAGGCAGCACGATGGTGACCACGGATTCGATGGTCGCCTCCGCCGCGCCCTTGGCATCGGTCATCAGGATGATGTTGCCGCCGCGGGCGGCGACCTCCTGCATGTTGGAGACCGTCTTTTCGAACACCCGGTCATGCGGCGCGATCACCACCACCGGCATGTTCTCGTCGATCAGCGCGATCGGGCCGTGCTTGAGCTCGCCGGCGGCATAGCCCTCGGCGTGGATGTAGGAGATTTCCTTCAGCTTCAGCGCGCCTTCCAGCGCCAGGGGATAGCTGGTGCCGCGGCCGAGATAGAGCACGTCGCGGCATTTGGCGATGTCGCGCGCCAGTTTTTCGATCTGCGGTTCGGTCGTCAGCGCCGCGGCCATCAGGCGGGGAATTTCGACGAGGCCATGGACCAGCTTGGTCTCGTCCTCGTCGGACAATTCCCCGCGCGCCTTGCCGGCGGCAACGGCCAGCGCGGCCAGCACCATCAGCTGGCAGGTGAACGCCTTGGTCGAGGCGACGCCGATCTCGGGCCCCGCCAGCGTCTGCAGCACGGTCTCGCTCTCGCGCGCGATCGTCGAGGTCGGCACGTTGACCACCGAGAGCGTGTGGACGCCTTGCGACTTCGCATAACGCAGCGCCGCCAGCGTGTCGGCGGTCTCGCCGGATTGCGAAATGAAGATCGCCAGATCGCCCTTGCGCAGCGGCGCCTCGCGGTAACGGAACTCCGAGGCGACATCGACCTCGACCGGCACGCGGGCGAGCCGCTCGAACCAGTATTTGGCGATATGGCCGGCATAGCTCGCGGTGCCGCAAGCGACGATCGCGATCCGCTGCACACCCCTGAAGTCGAACGGCAGCGTCACCGGCAGCATCACGCGGTCGGTCGCCATGTCGACGTAACGCGCCAGCGTATGGCCGACCACTTCGGGCTGTTCGTGGATTTCCTTGGCCATGAAGTGGCGGTAGTTCGCCTTGTCGACCAGCGAACTCGACGCCGTGTGCCTGATCGCGTCGCGATGAACGATCGCATTATCCTTGTCGTAGATGGTGGCGCCCTTGCGCGTCAGCACCACCCAGTCGCCGTCTTCAAGGTAGCTGACGGTATTGGTCAGCGGCCCGAGCGCAATCGCGTCCGACCCCAGATACATTTCGCCGTCGCCGTGACCGATCGCCAGCGGCGGGCCGTTGCGGGCGCCGATCATCAAATCATTGTCGCCGGCGAAGATGAAGCCGAGCGCGAACGCGCCGCGCAGCTGCGACAGCGCCGCCTTCACCGCTTCCACGGGACCTATGCCCTGGGCGAGCAGATTGTCGACCAGATGCAGCACGATCTCGGTATCAGTTTCGGTCTTGAAGACCGCGCCCTTTTTCTCCAGCGCCTCGCGCAGCTCGCGAAAATTCTCGATGATGCCGTTATGGACCACGGCGACGCGTTCGGTCGCATGCGGATGCGCGTTGTTCTCGGTCGGCCGGCCATGGGTAGCCCAGCGGGTATGCCCGATCCCGGTATGACCGGCGAGCGGTTCGGCCTCCAGCCGCTTTTCGAGGTTTTTCAGTTTGCCCTCGGCCCGGCGCCGCGCCAGATGGTCGCCCTCCAGCGTGGCGACGCCGGCCGAATCATAGCCGCGATATTCCAGGCGTTTGAGCGAATCCACCAACTGCTCCGCGACCGGAGCGCGTCCGAGAATGCCGACAATGCCGCACATGCGGTTTAATATCCCCAAATCGTCGAAAATTTGCCGAAGCAACGCCAGGTTCCTTAACGGGAAACGCGGCTACCCACCTACTCAATAATTATTGCGGATTGAGACAGTCTTAAGCGGAAAGCTTAACGTTTGCCATTGGTAAACGGCGTCGAAGGACCAGGCGGACTCGGCGCGGAGGACGGTGTGTCCTCCCTGCCCGCTGCCTCACCACGCGTAGCGCACCACGCCCTTGCCGGCGTAGCTCTCGGTCACGTTCGAGAATTCGCCCTCGAAGGTGCCGGCGATCGACCAGCCGTTGATCCACTTCATCTCGGCGGAACCGGTCACCAGCGCTGCGTCAGCTGCCTGCCGCGCACCGTTGACGACGAAGGATGCGCCCGGCAGCGTCTGGAACGTGGCGCCGATCGAGCGGTCCGGATTGAAATCATGCGCCCAGGCCGCGCGGCCGCGCAGCGTGAAGATGCCGTTCTGCACGGCAAAGGATTTGTCGGTGCGCAGGCCGAGTTCGCTGCGGGTGCTGGTGACGCTCTTGGCGTTGTAGGCCAGCGCAAAGGTGTTGGCGCCGACGATCGCCTGCTCGGTGTAAGCCGGCAGTTCGAACGTCGTGAACTGCCCGGCAGCGTATGGCGTCCAGCCAAAGCCGTGGCTGACAAAACGATAGCCGCCTTCGACGCGGCCCGACCACGCATTGGCGTTGAACTGCGCGCGCAGCTGGTCGATGCCGGCGACCGTCACCGTGCGATCGGTAGTGACGTCCTGCCAGCCATAGGCCAGCGCGCCGGTGATATAGGCCGGACCGATAGTGTGCCGGATAAACGCACCGGCCTGGAACAGGTCGGAACGGCCCGAGCCAAATCCGTTGACGCTGAAATTGGTGCCGCCACCGGCGAGCGCAAAACCGGCCAGCGTGTTCGGCGAGATACGATAGTCGGCACCGACCGCACCGGCCGCGAGGCTGCTGCGCGTGCTGTTCGATCCGACGACCGTATTGCCATCCGTCGTCTGCGATCCGCCAAAACCCGCCGCCCACACAGTCCAGCGCTGCTCGAACAGGGGCGCAACCGGCGGCGCCTTGGTGTAGATCGCGGCCAGCGCGTCGGCGGGCTTGCGCTTGGCAGCGTAGGCGAGGCTCCCCTCCTCCGCATACGCATTCGGATTGCCACCACCGCTGATCGGATCGCCACGCCCGGCAATGAACGGATCGGTGATCAAGCCCAGGAACAGGTTCATGGCGTTGAACGTGGTGTGCTGCGAACCGGTAGCGGTTTCACCCGAGACCTGCGTCAGCGCATTGCCGAGACCGGTTCCGGCCAGCGCGAACAACGCGTTGAAGCCCGCCGGCATGGCCGCGCCGGCATTGAGCGCGTTGTCGATGGCACCCGCGACGTTCTTCTGGTTGATGGTGGCACCGGCCGGCAGGTTCGGCGACAGCAGGCCGGGATCGACGGTGAGCAGGACGTCATTGCCGACATAGCTCAGCCGCGCGTTGGTCGCAAAACTGTTGGCGGCGAGAAAGCCTGCGGAACTGAACGTGCCGCTGACGGTGCCCGCCGTCAAAATCTTGTAGGTCGTCGTCGTGGCGACGCGCGTCAGCGGATCGACCGTGACCTTGCCCGCCAGCGTGGCGGTCCCCGTCACGTTGGTCTTGTCGCTGTCCGTCCCCGAAATCTGCACCAGATAGGTCGAGGCCGCCGCCATCGTCAGGCTGCCACTGACCGAGAGCGTGCCGATCGAATTGCCCGGCGCCAGCGTGCCGCCGGCGTTGACGATGGTGTCGCCGACAATCCCGCTGCCGCCGAGCGTGCCGCCGGCATTCACCGTGAAGGTCGACGCCGACGACATGTTGCCATTGACGCTCATCGTGCCGCCGTTGACGGTGACCGCGCCCGCGTAGGAACTAGTGCCGGTCAGCGTCCAGTTCGAGGTGCCGGTTTTATCGAGCAAGGTCCAGCCGCCGAGGATCTTGCTCACATTGAAGCTGTTGTCGGCATTGCCGCCGAAGCGGAACGTGCCCGTACCGCCTCCGATCGCATTGCCGGTCAGCGAGGCGCCCGCGCCGCTCATCAGGAACGAATTGTTGGCGCCGCCCAGGACAACGGCGGTACCGTTGGTGCCGGTGATGCTGCCGGTATTGGTGACCGCGGTCGATCCTCCGGTGGTGACAAGACCGAGACCACCGGTAATCGTGCCATTGTTGACGACCGTGTTGGCGGTGCCACCGGTGAGAGACACGCCTCTGACCACCGTGCCTACCACAGCCGCGCCGGCGCCAATCGTGATGTTGATGTTGCCCGTTCCCGAAGTGGCAAGAATGCCGTACTGGGCCCCCTGGATCGTCCCGGCGGTGACGTTCACGGTATTGAGTCCGGCAGCCGTAGCGTTGCTGATGCCGTTGCCCACCGTCGCCGTCACATTGTTCGCGACGGTTAAGGTCAACGTTCCCGTGCCGGACGACGACGCGAATATGCCGAACGTGGTGCCGGTAACGGTGCCTGCAGGCGCGACCAGCACATTGCCATTGCCGCCTGTGGCGCTTGCGAAAATGCCGGAGCCGCCGGTGGAGTTGACGTTGCCGACACCGCTCACCGTAACGTCGCCGCCGCCGCTCGCGGAGGCGATGATGCCGACGTTTGTGGCCGTCACGTTGCCGGTGCGGTTGACCGTGACGCTGCCGGAATTGAGGGTACCGATGACCTCCGCGGTGATACCGAAACCGCCGACGGCGTTGACGTCGCCAGACCCGCCCACCGTGACGGAGCCGTTGGTGCCGGCGACGTTGTTGAGCTGCTTCGCTTCGATGCCGGTGCCGGCCGTGCTGGAAACGAGGCTGCCGCCGGTGACGGTAATGTTGCCGGTGCCGGCGTGGCTGGCGCTGATGCCCGAGGCGCCGGTGACGGTGCCGGAACGGTCGATCAGGATGCTGGACGCGTTCGTCGCCGTGAAGATGCTGACACCGATTCCGGCAATGGCCGTGCCGGTGGCGCCGCCACTCCCGCTGATCGTGATGCCGCCGCTGGTGCCGCTATGCCCGACGACGATGCCAAAATCCGCGCCGGTCGCAGCGCCGCTGCCATTGACCAGGATATCGCCGCTACCTGCCGTCTTGTTAGCCGAGATGCCTGAATTACTGGTGCCGAGCGCCGTCGCGTTGCTGGTGACCGTCACATTTCCTGCGCTGGCCGAACTTGCCGTGATCGCATCGGCTGCCCCGGTGACAGCGGCATTTCCGATATAGGTAACGGCGCCGAAGTTGTTGAGGAGCGTGACGCCGGAGCCGGCAATGTTGGTGATGCCAAACGTCGTGTCGTTGTTGTTGAAGGTCAGACTGCCCGCCGCCGTGACGTTCGCGAACGCACCCCCAGCGTCGATCTTGCCGCCCGCATTGTTGTCGACGATGGTAGTGCCGTTAAAGGTCGTAGTGAGCGCGCCGGCGGTCGCCTGGTTACCGGCATCGCAGGTCACGCTGGCCGTGCTCTCGCCGAGGCAGGCCGCCAGCGCGCCCTGGGGATAAGCCACGATGGCGGCGACGAACGCGCCGGTAAACGCCGTGCCGGCCAGCAGCGTGGAGCGGCGGCGCGGGGGAGAGAGCGTCGTGCATTCAGCGAATTGGGGTCCGTCCGACCGCCCAACGAACCCCAGGAAGCGCATTTCAAATTTCCTAGCTAAACGCCTGCGGTCGACAGGACCGGCGCAGCCGTACCGAAAAGAAAAACAGTTAGAATCGAACTGTAGCAGCGCCGGATAACGCGCCCCCGGGTTTCCTCGCGTGTCCGGTCGATTTGCCGGTGGTGTGACAGGGGCGCAACAATTGGCTGCAACTTTTGCGGGCATCTGCCGAAGGGGACCGCACGACATGGTAGCGTTATGTCCGTCGAGCGATATCGCCGGGCGGTAAAGGTGCGGCAAAACAACCCGACGGGCAAATCAGTTGCGATTATCAGAAATGATGTCAAGTCATAAATTTCTGAAAATCAAAAATATTCTCCTTTACTTCGACCCAAATCAGGGGCACATCTATGCCCATCCCGTCCTACTCAGAAGGGCGTCGGCCGTCGTCACGGACGTTGGACGGGTTGCGATGGACGCTGGTTTGCGCTGAGACGACGGCGCGGACGGGCGTACGGCAAAACCGTGTGGTCCTGGCGCCCGTTGCAGGCGTCAAGCTGTCGGAGAAGCGCAAGCGGAAACGGCAGCGACGGAGTCAACCAAGAACTCGTCTCCGGGGAGATCACGGCATAAGCCGTAAAGCCATTGCGCAGGGAAGGCCGGGTGTTCTCCGCTGCCCTGTATGCTCGTGTGCACACTTTTCTGTGCAAACCGCACACGAGACCGCGGGTGCAGCGCGCACCCGGTCTTCCCTGCGCCCTCTGAATCGAGAGGGCGGAGAATTTCTAGACAAAGCTCGGGCGCAACGCGTCGCGAGAATGCGAACTTACGTTTGGGTGATGGCGCAACTACAAACACCGCCGTCGTCCCGGGCTTGAGCTCAGATGCGCAATTGCGCATCGGGGGACCCATAACCACAGGGAGTAGTTTTGCGAAGGCTCTCTGCTACCGAAGTTTCATCGAGAGATCACGCGGTATGGGTCCCGGCTCAAGGCCGGGACGACAAGTGGAAAGAGCTCGTCGCCTCGCGCTCAACTTTCCTTCTTCGCCTTCGCCCGCAGCTTCATCTCGCGGTAGCGCGCCGCGCCGCCGTCGCGGTTGTTCTGCGGGCTGCGCTCGACGGCAAGCGCATCGTCGGGCACGTCCTTGGTGATGACGGAGCCCGAGCCGATATAGGCGCCCTTGCCGATTTTCACCGGTGCCACCAGCGACGAATTGGTGCCGATGAAAGCGCCCTCGCCGATCGTGGTCTTGTGCTTGAAAAAGCCGTCATAGTTGCATGTGATGGTGCCGGCGCCGATGTTGGAATTGGCGCCGACATGGGCGTCGCCGATGTAGGAGAGATGGTTGACCTTGACGCCGGCTTCCAGGTGAGCGGCCTTGGTCTCGACGAAATTTCCGACCCGCGCGCCGTCGCCGAGCGAGGTGCCGGGCCGCAGCCGCGCATACGGGCCGACCGACGCCTTCTTGCCGATCGAGGCCTGCACGATGTGCGAGAACGAATGGATCACCGCGCCGTCGGCGATGGTGACGCCGGGGCCGATCACCACGAACGGCTCGATGGTGACGTCGTTGCCGAAGGTGGTGTCGGCGGCAAGATGCACGGTTTCCGGCGCGATCAGCGTCACGCCGGCGTCGAGCGCTGCCTTGCGCAGCCGCGCCTGCATCACAGCTTCGGCTTCGGCAAGCTGCGCCTTGGTGTTGATTCCGCGCACTTCATCCTCGCTGGTTTCAATCACGACGGCCTCCAATCCCATGTCCCTGATGAGTGTGACGGCATCGACCAGGTAATACTCGCCCTTGCTGTTGGCGTTGCCGATCCGATCGAGGATCGAGAGCGCCTTCTTGCCGTCGAACGCCATCACCCCGGCATTGCACAGCGTGACCTTGCGCTCCTCGGCGCTGGCATCCGCATGCTCGCGGATCGCCACCAGGTGATCGCCTTCGATCAGCAAGCGGCCGTAACCGGTCGGGTCGGCGGCGTGAAAACCGAGCACGGTGAGGGCTGCGCCCTTCTCTAGCGGCGCGCGCATTCGCGCAAACGTCTCGGCCGATATCAAAGGCGTATCGCCGAACGCCACGATCAGGTCGTCGGCGCCGCGCGCCAGCGCCTCTCGGGCCGCCAGCACCGCATGCGCGGTGCCGAGGCGTTCGCGCTGGATGAAGGTCGCGGCATCGGGGCGTATCCGCGCAACCTCGTCGGCGACCGCCTTGTGATCGGGGCCGATCACGACGGCGAGCGAGGCGCCCGCGCCCTTCGGGGCGGCATCCAGCACATGCGCCAGCAGCGACTGGCCGGCCACCGGGTGCAGCACCTTGGGCAACGAGGACCGCATCCGCGTCCCCTCGCCGGCCGCGAGCACCACCGTCAGGCTGGATCGAGCAGTCATGCGAAGTCCTCAAATATCAAAAAATGCGCCGGCGCCGTCTTTAGGTGTTTTCGCTGTGAGTGGAAACCCGATTCGCCGTCCCGCAAAGTTCCGGATTCAAGATCATGGCAGAATTCCTGTTAATGTTTGACCTGTGATTCGGCGGGCCTCGGGAGGGCCAAAGACGTTTGGCCAAGAATTCCGACCATCGCGCTGGCGGCCTCGAGACGGACAATACCGGCGGCGTGCTGAGCGGTTTGCTGGCCGAGGAAGAGGATCTCGACCGCCGCGCGCTGTGGCGGCTCGGATCGTGGGGTGTCGGTGCGGTGGCCGCGGTCGTCGTCGCCGTGATGGCCAACCAGACCCAGTTTGGATGGAAGCGCGACCAGATGGCCGCGGCCGATCTCGGCCAGCGAGCGCAGCAGATCCAGAATGTTGCCAATCAAACGGAACGCGAGGCGCGACGGCTCGCCGCGGCCATCGATACGCTCAACAGCGATCGCGACCGGCTCTACACCCGCGTCACCGGCCTGGAACGCGGGCTGGACTCCGTGACCGGGTCCATCGCCCGCCAGAATTCCGCCGCGACATCGCCGGCCCCGGCAGCGCCTTCGCCTGCCGAGCCCCAAGCCCAAGCCGCGCAAACTCCCGCCCCCACCGTCGCGCCGGTGGCGACGCAGACGGCGGCGGCAATACCTGACAAACCCGTTGCCAATCCAGGCCCAGCCGAACCGGGTCCGGCGGCGGTTTCATCCGTTGCCAAGGATTCGGCCAAAGACATTGGCAAGGAGACCGCCAAGGAAACCATCAAGCCCGAGTTGCCGAAGATCGAAGCAAAGAAGACCGATCCGATAAGGTCTGAAGCCGCCAAACCTGAATTGGCCAAAGCTGAGGCGGTTAAGCCTGAACCGCTAAAGCCTGAAGCGGTAAAGTCCGATACTGCGAAAATCGATACCGTGAAGATCGAAGTTGCGAAGGCCGACGCTGCGACGCCGGCTACGCCGCTGGTCGCCTCACAATCCTTCATGGCGCCGCCCGATCCGTCCGCCACCAAGCTGATCGAACCCAGCAGACCCCTGAGTCCGGTGACAGCGAGCCCGATCCCGGAAGTGATGGCGGCCGCGCCGGCCACGGACGCCGCGGCGGACGAGGAAACCGCCCCGAAGGTCCCGGTCCAACGGACCCAATTCGGGGTCGATCTCGGCACCGCCAATTCGGTCCCCGGCCTGCGCGCGCTGTGGCGCGGGCTGTTGAAATCAAGATCGAACGCGCCGCTCGCCGCGCTCCGCCCGATCATCGTGATCAAGGAAAGCACCAACGGGCTCGGCATGCAGCTTCGGCTGGTGGCCGGTCCCATCAACGACGCCGGAGCTGCCGCCCGGATCTGCGCCGTCCTGACCGAAAACAAGCGGAACTGCGAGACGGCGATCTTCGACGGCCAACGGCTGTCGCTGACCGGTGACAACCCCGCGCCTGCGCCGAGCGCAAAACCTTCGCCGCGCCGGCGGGGTGCGGTGGCGAAACGAGCGGCCGTCGTCGCGGAGGAGCCGCCAAAGCGACCGGAAACATCGACATCGGCGGTCTCGTCCTGGTTCGGCAAGAGAGGCCAATAGATATTTCATTGTAATACAATGGGTTGCGGTCAGACTCTGATCTGCTTGTGACACTCCTTAATGTTCTGCAGTGACTTGTCCCGGCGGCCATTCCCGACCATATTCGCCCCGCCATCCATCCACGCTCGAGAAAATGCCGCTGTGAAAAAAATTCCGTTCCGGCTGACGCCCTATCAGGTGCAGTTCCTGTTGGTGGTCGGCTTCGTCACCGTCGGCTACGCGCTGTATCTGCGCTATCTTGCGGTCGAGTTCTCCACCGTCGCGCTGGCGTGCGACGCCGGCCTGCAGACGATGATCTGCAAGGCCCGTACGCTCGCCACCACCCTGTTCAAGAATTCGGTGTTCGGCATCGTCGCCTTGATCATCGCGGTGCTTCACGTGATGCGGCCGTCGATCGTGCTTTTGACCGGCGGCCTGATCGCAGCCGGGCTCGGGATAGTGCTCTATAACGTCGCGCTGTCGGGGATCGCGATCGGGCTGCTTATTTTGGGATTTGCACGGCCCGCGCCCGCCACAGCGTAAGCGCGAGCAGGAAGTAGATCGCGCAGGTCCACATCGCCTGCCAGTTCTGCGGGCCTTCGTTGAAGCCGATATAGAGCGTGGCCACCGCGAGCAGTCCGGCAAAGGCCGATTCGGCGATCGGGCGAGTGCCCTCTTTCGGCCGGTTGACCAGCATCAAGGCGGCGAACGGCACCACGGCCATGGTCAGCGACGCGAACGGAAAGTCGCGATAACGCGGATCGAACGCAAAACCGAGCGCGGTCGCCGCGCCGATCAGCGTGGCGACAACCAGCGTCAGGCCGAGCAGCACCGACAGCACCGATCCGGTCCGGCCGTCGCGCGGACCGAGCAATTCGAGGAAGGTCGGCAGCGGCCGTCCCGACATCGCAGCGTTGGCGCACAGCATCGGTGAAGCGATCGCGGCCGCGAGCAGCGCCCCCCATTGCAGCCAGCCGCCGGTCCCGTAGCTCTCGTAGAACATCTTGTCGGCGGCGACGCCGAGCAGCATGCCGGAGATCGTCGCTGAGGTGCCGACCACAAGCCAGGCGGCCAGCCGCGGCTGCCAGGGCCGCCGCCGCAACGTCAGCCAGCCCGCGAAAAACACGAAAAAGCTCAGCGCCATGCCGCATCCCATCTGCAGCTTCCAGAACGGAAAATTGCTGATGGCCTCGCCTGGCGGATATTTCACCGCCCGCTGCGCCGCGTCGATCAGGCCCCAATAGCCGCCGACGGTGCCCTCGAGCTGGCGCTTCCAAGGCTGGTCGTACGCCTCGATCAGATTGACGCGAAAGCCTTCGCGCTTGGCGAGATCGAGAATTTCGGAAACCACCCGCGCCTGGTTGGTGCGCGACGGCAACGCGCCCTCGCGCATCCGCCCGGCGCTGGGCCAGCCGGTCTCGCCGATCAGGATTTCCTTGCCCGGAAAGGCGACCGCCATCCGCTTGCGGATCGAATCGACATGGGAGGCGGCAAACTTCGCGCGCACCGGAATGTCTTCCCAGTACGGCAGGATATGAATCGTGACGAAGTCGACCGCGTCGTAGATCTCACGGTTGCGCAGCCAGAATTCCCAGACATCGGCATAGGTGACGGGAACGGTGACCTGCGGCTTGACCCCGCGGATGTAGGCCGCCAGATCCGACGTCGTCATCTCGCCGCGCAGCAGCACCTCGTTGCCGATCACCAGAGCGGTGATGACGCCTGGATATTGCTTGGTCAGGCCGACCGCGATCGCGATCTGCGAAAGGTTCTTGATCCGGTTGCTGCTGAGCCAGACGCCCTGCATGACCTTGAGCCCGACCTTGGCGGCGAGTGCCGGAACCTGGTCGAGGCCGTTCTCGATCGAATAGGTGCGCACGCAGTCGGTGATCTTGGCGAGTTGCGCCAGATCCTGCGCAATCTGTTCCGCACTGATATGCGTGGTCGGAATCAGCGGCGTCTGCCCGTCGCGGAACGGCGCGTAGGAAACGCATTGCAATTTGGCGTTGGGATCGATCGGGGCGCGCACAAGCGTGATCGGGGTGGCCAACCACCACCACAAAGCTGCGATCATACCTAGCGATGTCAGGAGAAGCGCCAGCGGCGTACGAAGAGAAATCGGTTCCATCCTCCGGGCGGGGACCGTCGATTAGCCGGTCACCGGCGTTCTGCCAAGTCCAGGATAGACCTAATCCAAAGACCTGACCCAAGTCTCCCCCTAAAGTCTTCACCTAAGACTTCATCCAAATCCTCTCGATCCAAGTCTTCCCGCCGACCTTCCTGCGGCGATTTTACCACGCCACGATAAAGTTGTGAGTTTGCTGGACAAAAACCGAAATAACGGTCATGGGAATCCGGCAGTGTCTCCGCCGCATTGGAGACCTATTTGGACGGCAACTAGCCAAGCCATCACGGGCCGCGGGAATTGCCTTTTTGGGAATTCAGTGGCCATGAAACAAGTCGGGGAATGTATGCGTCGCAGTGGGCCTGATCTCAAGAATGCGGTTTTGCGCCATCTCGCCGTTGCAGGCCTTGCCCTCCTGCTCGGCACAGGCGGGGTTTTCGCCCAGAGCGGCACCCCCGCCCCGGACCAGTCCGGCAAGCCCCCGGCGGCCAATCCGGCCGACCCGACCAAGGATAATCAGCGGAAAACCGATGAATTCGGCGAGGCTTCGCAGGTCATCAACGGCCCCGGCGGGAACCCGGAATGCGTCTGGCTCGGCCGGCGCGTGGTCCGTCTGATGTGGCGCGACGACCTTGATACGGCATTCCGGCATCTGGACCTCTATGACCGGTTCGGTTGCCCCGGCGGCCATGTCCAGGCGACGTTCCGCTGCCTGACCCGCTTCGGGGGACAGATCGACGACAAGGTGCCTAGGAGCCTCGACGACAGGGTTCACGCCTGCTGGATCAATCCGGCGGCCCAACCGCAGGCTGCGGTGGCGGCCAGCCCGGCCACGCCCCCGACCGCCGGCAACGCAGCTCCCACGCCAGCGGCAGCGCCCTCGCCGGCCCCCAGCGCCAGCCCGACGCCGGCGAAGTAACCGGCCGTAACTGCCGGGAACGATTCAAATTTTTCAGCGTTTGAATCGTCCGCGCCCTTAAAACGCCATGGCGTCATACCAGTTGTTAAATTGTGCGGCAGGATTATCCTCATGAAGCCGCGTTGTCGGTCGAACCTAGGGGACGGGTTCGCTTTCCCCTCATTTGGGCCCCGTATGGTTTAGCCGCCGATGCGTGTCGTCGTCGCCGTTCTGCTGTTTGTGACCGCAGCTCATGCTGCGTTGTGGGGTCTGTTCCAGGAAAAGCGGCCAGCGCCCGATTTCCGGGGCAATCTGCCGAGCCTCTCCTACACGCCGTTTGAGCCGGAGCACGTCGTCGTTGACGGCGACGCGGAGAAGATTCGCGCCGATATGAAAAAACTCTCGACGCTGACACGGGCGATTCGCCTGTACGCGTCGACCGAAGGCAACGAACTGGTGCCGGCAATTGCTGCTGAGTTCGGCCTCAAGGTTACGGTGGGCGCCTGGATCGACAAGGACAAGGACCGCAACAAGCGCGAGATCGAGGCGGTCATCAATCTCGCGCGGAAAAACAGCAACGTCATCGGGGTCGTCGTCGGCAACGAAACCATCTACCGGGGCGAGCAAGTCCCGATCGAGAACCTTGTGTCGCCAGCGGACCTGGACTCCGAAGGAGCACGCATCGTTCGCGAGGAAGCCCAGCGGCTTCAGGAAGCGGAAGCGCAGCCTGAAGACAAGCGGGCCGAA
This sequence comes from Bradyrhizobium sp. AUGA SZCCT0182, assembly GCF_018130185.1. Classification (NCBI taxonomy): domain Bacteria; kingdom Pseudomonadati; phylum Pseudomonadota; class Alphaproteobacteria; order Hyphomicrobiales; family Nitrobacteraceae; genus Bradyrhizobium; species Bradyrhizobium sp. AUGA SZCCT0182. The sequence goes on from NZ_JAFCLY010000008.1 coordinate 79,672, forward strand.
GCGGTGAAATGGATGACGGCGCAAAACAACGTCATTCGTTTGGGACGGCTGATCCAGCGGATCAAGAAATCCGTCAACGTTCCCGTGACGACAGGCGAGATCTGGAACATCTGGCGCGACTATCCGCAGTTGGCCAACTCCGCCGACTTCATCGGCGCGCATGTCCTTCCCTATTGGGAAAACTTCACCGACAAACAAGCGGTGGACCAGGCCGTCGCCATGTACCAACTGTTGCGCGACCAGTTCCCGGGAAAGCGTATCGTCATTGCCGAATTCGGCTGGCCGAGCGCAGGCTACAATCTGCGGAACGCCGAGCCCGGTCCGTTCGAGCAGGCGTCGGTGCTGCGCAATTTCGTGACCCGTGCCGACGCCATCGGCATGGACTACAACATCGTCGAGGCGATTGATAAGCCCTGGAAATTCAACGAAGGCGGTGTCGGACCTTATTGGGGCATCCTGGATGCTTCGCGCGAACCCAAATTCGCATGGACCGGCCCGATCGTGAATGTGAACTACTGGAAGCTGGCGCTCATCGCGCTGCTGGTCGGCGTCCTGTTGTCGCTGCCGATCCTGCGCCTCGACCGGCCGACGATCATGCAGACCGTCATGCTGTCGGCGGCCGCGAACGGCGTCGGCGCCTGGACTGCCACCGTATTCGCCTATTGGGATACTCACTATTTCGTATTCGGCTCAGCCTTCGCGCTGACCTTGGGCCTGATCCTGCTGGTGCCGCTGGTGCTGATCGCGATGGCGCGGATCGAGGAGATCGCGGCGGTCGCCTTCGGCCGCGGCCCGCGCCGGCTGATCACCAAGAGCGCGCCGCTGGCGCCCGCCACCATCGGCGAGAACGTCACCTTCCCGAAGGTGTCGATCCACATTCCCGCCTATTTCGAGCCGGTCGAGATGCTGAAGCAGACGCTCGACGCGGTGGCCCGGCTCGACTATCCGAACTTCGAATGCGTCTGCATCATCAACAACACGCCCGACCCGGCATTCTGGCAGCCGATCCAGGATCATTGCCGTGCGCTCGGTGAACGCTTCAAGTTCATCAACGCCGAGAAGGTGCAGGGCTTCAAGGCCGGCGCGCTGCGCATCGCGATGGAGCGCACCGCGGCGGACGCCGAAATCATCGGCATCATCGACGCCGACTATGTCGTGCATCCGGACTGGCTGAAGGACCTCGTCCCTGTCTTCGCGGACCCCCGCGTCGGCCTGGTGCAGGCGCCGCAGGAGCACCGCGACGGCGACCTCTCGCTGATGCACTACATCATGAACGGCGAGTATGCCGGATTCTTCGACATCGGCATGGTCCAGCGCAACGAGTTCAACGCGATCATCGTGCACGGCACGATGTGCCTGATCCGCCGCTCCGCGATGGATATGGCTGGAGGCTGGTCCAGCGACACAATCTGCGAGGACACCGATCTCGGGCTGACCATCCAGCAACAGGGCTGGCTGACGCATTACACCAACGTCCGCTACGGCGAGGGCCTGCTCCCCGACACCTATGAAGCGTTCAAGAAGCAGCGCCACCGCTGGGCTTACGGCGGCTTCCAGATCGTCAAGAAGCACTGGCGGCGCTTCCTGCCCGGCGCGAGCCGGCTTAGCCCCGATCAACGCCGGGAATTTTCGCTCGGCTGGCTGAACTGGCTCGGCGCCGAGAGCCTTGGCGTGGTGGTTGCGATCCTCAACCTGATCTGGGTTCCGATCGTGGCGTTTGCCGACATCGCCATTCCCGACAAGATCCTGACGTTTCCGATCATCGCCTCCTTCGTCGTCTCGCTGGTGCATTTCATCGCGCTCTATCGCCTGCGCGTGAAGATCAAGGCCGGCCAGATGCTGGGCGCCATGATCGCGGCGATGAGCGTGCAGTGGACCGTGTCGCGCGCCGTCGCCCAGGGCCTGATAACGGAGCACCTCGCTTTTGCCCGCACCTCCAAGGGCGGCCTGTCGCGGATGTCGATCGAATTCCAGGCGTTCTGGGAGGCCGTGATCGGCGTGCTGCTTCTGATCGGCGCTGCCGTGCTGGTGGTCACGAACGGATCCAAGCAGGTGCACGAAATCTACGTGTTCGCTGGCGTACTGGTGCTGCAAAGCCTGCCGTTCCTGTCCGCGGTCGCGATTGCGCTGTTGGAGAACTCCCGCACCAACTCGTTCGCCTTCTGGCGCAACAGCGCGGTGCGCACGGCGGAACTGATCGGGATCCGCCCGGTCCGGCTGCCGACGGTCGCGCGCCCCTCCCAGCCGGTGGCATCCGAGATTCGCCGGGAAGCCAATTAACGGACGGTGAATCCATCGGCGCAGCCCGCTTGAAGAAGCCGGACTAACCGCAAGCCGAACCTCAGGAATTTGGATCGCACAGCCCAACATTTTCTGGCGCCGGCGCTATTGACCCGCAGGGGTCCGCCCCCTACACAGCGCGTCGAGTGAGCGCGTAGCTCAGGCGGTAGAGCACGTGACTTTTAATCATGGGGTCGAGGGTTCGAGTCCCTCCGCGCTCACCATGCAAAATCAATAACTTAGACCGATTTTCTTCCTCTCATCACCCCTCTCGAAAATCGTCTGTGTGGGCACTGTGTGGGCAAATCAGTTGCCGCAATCTCCGAGTGAAGCGCGAGCAGAAAATCACGCTCGGGGAAATGCGATCGTCGGGCTCATCGTCTATTGCGGCGACTACAAACCCGTTCCGACGCGATAGACGATTCTTGGCAGCTACTTCATGAACCTTCGTTGCCATGAGTAGCATTGCGCTTGCCGCCCTTGCCGAAGGCTGCCCGATAGATCATCCAATACATTGCGCCGACGAGGCCGGCACCACCGACGATGTTGCCGAGCGTGACCGGCACCAGATTGTGAATGATGCCCGCCATTGTGATGACTGACGCGTCGAAATCAGGAGGGACATTGCCTGTTCGCGCCATCAACCAGGCCAAAGGCAGGAAATACATGTTGGCGACGCAGTGCTCGAACCCAGCGGCGATGAAGGCGGAGACCGGAAATAGGAGCGCAACAATCTTGTCGGTAACCGACCGGCCGGCATACGCAAGCCACACCGCCAGGCAAACGAGCAGGTTACACAAAACTCCCTTGAAGAATAACGTCACGGCGTCGGGCTGGATCTTGGCGACAGCCGTATTCAATATCGACAGGCCGACGCGGCCTCCATTCATTTCGAGATGATGCGAAAGGAAGACCAGGACGACAAGTCCGAGCGCGCCGATCAGATTACCGAAATAGACGACGACCCAGTTGCGCAGCATTTCCTTCGTCGTCACATGTCCGCTCGCCCAAGCCATCACGATCAGATTGTTTCCCGTGAAGAGTTCGGCTCCGCCGACCAGAACGATGGCGAGCCCGAGCGAAAACGCCACTCCGCCCATCACACGCGCCGCGGCGAAGCTCAGCCCCGCATCGCTGACGATGACGGTATAGTAAAGCGCGCCTAGTCCGATGCTGCCCCCTGCGATTACCGCCAGCATAAATGAAGCCAGAAAGGGAAGGTTCGTCTTCTTGACTCCGACTTTTTCGACCGCCTCCTTGATCTCAGCCGGGCTGTACGCATTCAAATTGAAGATCGGTGGTTGCGGCGGGGATGCCCGATCAGCCATTCCGTGTCTCCCGTGCCTGCCCAGCGAGCGATCTTCACCAGGACCGTCGATCTGCGAGATCCTGTTCATGAATGAACCATGGCAAGGGCCCGGTTCTGATCAGTCACCTAGTCGGCGCTGCTGCCAACCATGAGGAGGCCCACAATCTGCGTGGCGATTACCTTCACTATCGTCATGGAAGGAAAGATCATGGCGTAGCCGATGTCGGGCCGCTCCGTGGGCGCCATTTTGGTCGAATAGACGAGAATCGCCGGATTCCCTGTCGCCCCGGATGCCACGCCCACTAGGTCGTCGTACGGGATCTTCAGAACGTAGTGGCCGACCAGCAGGACGATGAACACCGTCGTCAGAAGAACGGCAACCCCGATAAAGAGCATTGTGAACCCGGATTCCGCGACGGTTCGAACAAAGGGCTGCCCTGCGTTGACGCCGACGGTAGCAAGAAACATCGCAAGTCCGAAGTTTCGCAAGACGATGTTCGCTGGTAGCGGCATGGTCCAGAGCATTGGGCCAGTGCGCCGCAATTTGCCAAGGATGAGAGCGACGATCAGCGGTCCTCCTCCGATACCGAGCGTCACCACGCCTACTCCAGGAATCGGAATCGGAATGAGCCCAAGCAGGACACCCATGACCATTCCGAGCCCGAGCGAGACGTAGCTGAATTCGGCCGCCGCCTTCACCGTGTCGCCGAAGTAGCGCCGAATCTCCTCCTTGCGGTCCGGAGGCATCAGTATCCCGATCCGGTCGCCGAATTCGAGCATCAGGTCCGGCGCCGGCACGAGGTCCGCATCATAACGACGGACATGCAATAAATGGGTTGGATAGCCGGTCGGCATCGGGAGATCGGCAAGAGGTATTCCGACCACGCCGGCTTTGCCGACAAAGACTCTGATGTAGTCGAGATCAGCGCGGTCGCTGGCCAAGCGGCCGGGCTCCAGTTTTCCAAGCGTGGCGGCCGCCCTGGCAATTGCTTCATTCTCCTCCGCGACCACGAGAATGGCATCGCCCGCGGTCAAGACGGTATCGGCTGCAGGAACGAAGTTGTGTCCGCCCTTTCGAACCATCGTGACCCGCACACCGCCGAGCGCCGTCGTCAGTTCGTCGAGTCGCTTTCCGGCATGGCTTTCACCGATCGAAATTTCGCCCATGTGGAACCGCTGCGCCTTGGCCGGAAATTTCGGCTTTACGATCTGGGTCATAAAGTAAATGCACAGGATTGGACCGATGACCCCGAAGGGGTAGGCAATGGAATAGCCGATCGACGGATCCTTGTTCTTCATAACGTCGAGCGCAGCCTGGAGTGTGGCGGTGCTCGTCATTGATCCGGCATAGATGCCGAGCGTATGTCCGATCTTGATACCGAAAATGTGCCCGAGCCCAAGCGCAACGATCAAGCTGGCTATGCATCCGACAAGCGCCAGCAGATTGTACTTCTGCCCGACGCCGAACATGCCTTCGAAGAACTGCCTGCCGTAGAGGATCCCGATCCCATACAGGAACATGATCAGTCCTGTCAGCCCGATTGGTCCAATGATCTGGGCTTTGGGGGCGAACGCACCGATGGCAAGGCCCACGAAAAGAACGGCGCCGACGCCGAGAGAAAAACCCCCGATACTGATCTGACCGACCAGGTAGCCCAACCCGATCGCGAGAAACGCCGTCAGTATCGGCTGACTTCCGATGATCTCGCGAACAAGGTCCAACATGATGTCCGGTCTCCCCAGCCTGTCGTCAGCGCACCCGGCAGCCTGCCGCGCGGAATTGCCCGATCACCCGATCCACCAGCTCCCGGCCGGCCGTCGGAGTATCGAGAAGCTTGTAGTCGAGCCCCATCGCCTTCCACTTGAACGCGCCCATCTGGTGGAACGGCTGCACCTCGACCCATTCAACGTTCTTCATCGGCGCGACGAACCGGGCGATGCCCTCGACGTTGGCGGGATCGTCGGTCTCTCCGGGGACGAGCGTGAAGCGGATCCACGTCGGCTTCGACAGCGAAGCCAGCCGCTCGGCGAAGCGCAGCGTCGGCGCGAGATCGCGGCCCGTCACCCGTCGGTACGTCTCGGGATCCGAACTCTTGATGTCGAGCAGGACGAGGTCAATGTTCGACAGGTATTCTTCATCGACGCGATCGCCCAGAAATCCGGAGGTCTGGATGGCCGTGTGCAGGCCCATTGCTTTCGCGCCGGCGAATATCCGCCGCGTGAACGCCAACTGGACCATCGCCTCGCCGCCGGAAATGGTCAGGCCCCCGCCGAGCGAGCGAAGGGCGGGCGCGAAATCGCCCAGCCGACGGAGCACGTGATCGACCGAAACGTAGGTCCCGTCCTTCAGATGCCAGGTATCCGGATTGTGGCAGTACGTGCAGCGCAAGAGGCAGCCGGAGACGAACAGCACCACGCGCAGCCCCGGCCCGTCGTATCGGGACGAGGTTTCGTAGGAATGGCAATATCCGAACGCGCCCTTCTCGTCCTTGAACTGGCTTTCGTCGGGCGCGTCGGGTGAAATGCCTACCCGGAGGTCATGACGGCTTCCGGGTTCAAGTGTCTGCACCGTCGACATGGTGCACCTCGATTCAGATCTGGCCGTGGAAAGTGCGGCTGATCACATCTCGCTGCTGCTCCGGCGTCAGACGAACGAAGTTGACGGCGTAGCCCGAGACTCGAATGGTGAGCTGCGGGTACTTGTCCGGATTCTTCATGGCGTCCTCGAGCGTGTCCTTGTCGATCACGTTCAGGTTCATGTGGAACCCGCCACGATCGAAATAGACGTCGAACGCCTTGACGGCTTCATCGATCAACTGACTCTCGGACAGATGCGCCTTCTGTGGAGCGACGGAGACCGTGTAGCTGATGCCGTCCTGCGCGTCCTTGTAAGGAAGCTTGGCAACGGACAGGCAGGAGGCGAGCCAGCCATGGCTGTCCCGGCCGTGCATCGGATTTGCGCCCGGCCCGAACGGCTCGCCCTTGCGGCGGCCATCGGGGGTGTTTCCCGTAGCCTTGCCGTACACCACGTTCGAAGTGATGGTGAGCACGCTCTGTGTGTGCGTCGCGTTGCGGTAGGTGGGGTGCTTTCGTATCTTCCCCATGAAGCTGGTGACGATGTCCGACGCGATTTGATCGACGCGGTCATCGTTGTTGCCGAACTGCGGCGTCGCCTTGTTCCCCTCGTTCTGGTAGTCAACCACCAATCCTTTCTCATCGCGGGCGACGCGGATCTTTCCGTACTTGATCGCGCTGAGGCTGTCGGCCACCACCGAGAGGCCGGCGATGCCGAATGCCATGGTTCTGAGAATGTCGCGATCGTGAAGCGCCATCTCCAGGCGTTCGTAGAAGTACTTGTCGTGCATGTAGTGGATGCAGTTCATCGCGTGCACGTATGTGCGTGCCAGCCACTCCATGGTAGTATCGAACTTGGCCATCACGTCGTCGTAGTCGAGGAAGTCGCCCGCGACCGGCAGCGTTTCGGGGGCGACCTGCTCGCCTGAGACCTCGTCGCGGCCGCCATTGATCGCGTACAGCAGCGCCTTCGCCAGGTTTACGCGGGCGCCGAAAAACTGCATCTGCTTGCCCAGGCGCATCGCTGAAACGCAGCAGGCAATGCCGTAATCGTCACCCCAGAACGGACGCATCAGATCGTCGTTCTCGTACTGAAGGGATGACGTATCGCGGCTGACCTTGGCGCAATAGCGCTTGAATGTTGTGGGCATATGGCTGGACCAGAGAACCGTAATGTTCGGTTCGGGTGCTGGGCCAAGATTTGAAAGCGTGTGCAACATGCGATAGCTGCTCTTGGTCACCAGCGTGCGCCCGTCCAGATCCATACCGCCGACACACTCGGTCGCCCAATAGGGGTCTCCGCTGAATAGCGCGTCGTAGTCGGGCGTGCGCAGGAAACGAACGATACGGAGCTTCTGAACCAGCTGATCCCAGAGTTCCTGAGCTCTGCCTTCGTCGAGAACGCCCGCCTTCAGGTCCCGTTCGATGTAGATGTCCAGGAAGCTCGATATGCGTCCGATGGACATTGCCGCCCCATTGGCCTCCTTGATCGCCCCCAGATAGGCAAAGTAGGTCCATTGGAATGCTTCCTGGGCATTGTGGGCGGGCTTCGATATGTCGTGGCCGTATAGCTTCGCCATCGAAGCAAGGTCCTCGAGCGCGCGCATCTGGTCGGATAGTTCTTCGCGCAGCCGAATGATGTCATCGCTCGGCCACATGCCGTCGATCTGCTTACGCTCGGCACGCTTGGCCTCGAGAAGCCGATCGATCCCGTAAAGAGCTACCCGCCGGTAGTCCCCGATAATGCGGCCGCGGCCATAAGCATCCGGCAGGCCCGTGATAATCCCGGACCGTCGGCAATTCATGATCTCGGGCGTATAGGCGTCGAAGACGCCGTCGTTATGCGATTTTCGGTAGTTCGTGAAAGCCTTGTGGACAGCCGGGTCGGGCTCGAAGCCCGCGGCCTTGAGGCCCGCCTCGACCATCCGCAACCCACCGAAGGGAAAAATCGCCCGCTTGAAAGGCTGGTCGGTCTGAAGACCCACGACGATTTCGTTGTCACGATCGATATAGCCGGCCTTGTGGGCAAGCAATGTCGAGGGAGTTTGAGCATCTACCGCAAGCACTCCCTTTTTTCTTTCCTCGGTGAAATACGGCTGCAATTTCGCCCAAACGGCCTTGGTGCGCTGCGACGGTCCGGCGAGAAAAGCTTCGTCGCCTGTGTAGGGCGTCACGTTGCGGACGATGAAGTCGCGAACGTTGATGGAGCTGAGCCAGTCTCCAGGCCGAAAACCGTTCCAGCAATCTCCGGCATCAGCTTCCTTCCTCAGGGCTGCGCTTGCCTTCATGGTGCTTCTCCCACCGCTTAGACTGATTGGTTGGGCGCCCGCGATGTGCAGCGTCGCAATTCGGCGCGTGGCCTGACCATCGGAGCGCTGGCACCTCCACCTTTGATCTAGGTCAAGCAAATGAAAGATCGTAGCAAGAACGGGACTCCCCGACGGCGGCTGAGTGAACTCATTTCAGTGAAATCCTGACCTCGCTGAGGTTCGCGGCGAACTCCATCCCTGCCCGGGGTCCTTGCAGGGCGATCTTTACGCCCTTCTCATTCCCTAACTGAACGCCTCCGAATCCACCGACGAAGGTGCCCCCGCCACCGACGGAGCTATAGGTACCGGCGAAGTCGCTGACCTGCCTAATGCCCGAAGCCCATCCTTCCAACCGGCTGACCGATGCTCCAGCCGTTACACCCAGGCTGAGACCGGATACTCGGAACGGATAGTCGCGACCGCGGTACGTCAGGACGCCGCTGCCGCCACCGGCGCCCACCATCAAGCCCGCCTTGAGAAGCTTGACGCGAACATAGCCGGGCGCCTGCGCGAGCGATGTCGCCGGAAGAACAGCGGCGAAAAGCGCGACCACAGCGATCCGAACCAACCATGACATCGCTTCAGCTTTCCTGCGCTTAAGGAGCCGCCACATCCACCTTCTTCCAGGTCTGATCCGGGTCGAACAAGTAAACGCGCTTGGCGATGCTATCGGTACGTGTTCCGAGATCCTTCTGGTAGACGGTACCGGCATGATTGACCATGAAGGTCATGACGCCGGAATTTCCGTACTCGGCGGGGTATGCGATCAGCGCGAAGCCGCCGATCATTTTCCCCTTGACGACGTAGTTCAAAGCTCCACCCGGCGCGTTGGATCCCTGGCCCTTCAAAATTCGATAATAATAGCCGTGGTAGGGTGCCGCCTGCTCTCCGACCTTGTACCCTTCGGCAGAGGCCTGCGCCGCCAATTCGCCCAGCGGGCTCGGCTCGCGATCGTCGCGCCAGAACAGCCCATCCTTCTTGCCCGGGCTACTGACGATGTGTTGTGCGTAGACCCCTACCCCCTCTCCGGTGCGATCCTTTTCGGCATATTCGTTCTGCGCATCCACGTAAGCCAGCGAGGTTTGAATCGCGTCCAGTTCATTGCGTCCGATGCGACGATACAGAATTTCGATACGCCCCGCAGCCGGGTCGAACTCCCAGCCCGTCCTGTTGTTCACCAAGGGAATCGGGAATGGAAAATCGTCCGCGCCGAGGACGAGCGTAGCCTTCTTGTTTCCCTCGGCCTTGATGGAATGTTTGGCGTCATAGGCGGACAGGAACCGCTGGCGCATCTCAGCATCGGCAACGTCATCACCGGACTCGACAATGTCTTTCCCGTCTTTGCCGAGGACTTTGAGTATCGCGCTCCTCGTCCCGGTCTTGACTGCGGCAGCCAGCGCCGCCGCGGCATCCTCCGGCGAGGGATAGGCCTGCTGCGCCCGGGACACAGAAGTGGTCAACAGCGCCACTGCCACGATTGCAGCGATGCCCACCAAAGCCGCGCGACCGAGCGGTTTAAGCATGATCATGGCAAGACCTCCGCTGGAGTCGGAATCTTTGCGCCGCTACCAAGCCAGTCGGTGTAGGAGCGCAGTTTTAATCCCAGCTGTTCGTAGCGGACGCGGAGATAGCCGTCCGGACCGCGGGTCACGGCCTCTGGCGCCACGGTCTGCACTTCCTGCGCGATGACGCCGACATAGGGCTTGCTGCTGCCGAGATAGCTGAAGCGGTAATAGCCGAGACCATTAGCGAGATGACCGAGCAGGACGACATCATGCTTCAGTTCGATGTCGGAGCGCCTTCCGCCGCCGCCACCACCACGGAAGCCGCCGCCACCTCCGCCGCCGCGGAAGCCACCTCCTCCACCGGCAAATGCCGCACCGCCGCCGCCCCGCCCGGCGAAGCTCGGACCGCCGCCGTGCGGGCCCATGCTCGCCATACTTGCCCGGCCACGGGCCGATTGCGCCGCAGCAGCCCTGCCCGACGACACATTCATGGCCGAGCCGCGGCCACCGCCACCTCCACGATTGGCGGCCTTCGCGCGATCGCCGCCACCCTTGGCCGCCTTGGCACGATCTCCGCCGCCGGCTTTGGCACGATCCGCCGTGCTCGGCCGATTGCCGCCGCGATCCCCGACACGATCGCCACCACGGTCCCCCGCCCGGTCGCCGACGCGATCACCTGCCCGATCGCCAGCGCGATCGGCAGCGCCCGGCCGATCCTGCCCTGGACGAAGCACCTGCTGTCCGTCGCGGCCGCGGAAATCCATCCGATTGGAGGCGCCCGCCTTCAGGTTGTTGTTACCGAAGCGCTGCTGAACGTTCGCGTTGTTGTATCGCACGCCCTGGCGATGCGCCGGGTTGTGCTGCCAATTGTTCCCGATGTTGGTCGTCCTGTTGAAGTGGTTGACGTAGACGTTGCGGTTGCCCCAGTTGAATCCACCGCCCCAGTAATTGCCCCAGCGTCCGATCGCCCAGGCTGTACCGAAGGCGAGACCGGCCGCGATCACTCCGGCACCGATATAGGACGGGTACCCGAAGTAATAGGGTGGATATTCCGCATAAGGCCAGGCTCCATAAACGGTCGCCGGATCGTAGTACGGCACGTACATCGTATTGGGATCGGCCTGCTCGATGACGATCGCCTGCTTGTTTTCCTGGGTTTGAACGCTGACCTTCTGTTGCTTGGTGGTGACCAGCTTCTTGTTGTCATAGGCCTTGGAGCGGAGGCGCTGGATCGCGTCCATCACATCCGGCTGCTGCGCGAGCACGGCATCGCCGAGGTTCTTGGTCCAGTCGACCTTATCGCTCATCATCGAAATGACGTCTGCGGTGCTCGTGAGCGCCTTGACGCTATTGTCCCACGACTGCTTCTCGACCTCCTTCTTCAACGCATCGCCTTTCAAGGTTTTGTGTTCCTTGAGCCAACGATCGGCCTGCACCACCTCTAGCGGATAGGTCGATGCCGCCAGCACATTTGCCAGCAACTCGTCGGGATAGAGTGCAATCGGCGCAACCAGCGCCTCGAGTTGTTCGGGCTTCAGCAGTTCCGCACTCGGCGGCTGTTGGCTGGTCGGTTGCGCCGAACTACTCGGAGCAGGCGGATTGTCGGTCGTTTGAGCGGAGACGGCGACAGCATTCGCGATTAGCAACGCGAGTGCGATAAGGGTCTTGCCGCAGCGGAACATCACGCCCCTCCTTGGGCTCATCGCGGCAAGAATCGGTCCGAGGCGAGGTCGTTCTTTGATAAAGATCAAGGAACCTGCGGTACCGCCTTGCTGCGCCGCAAGAGCAGCGTGGCGGGCGTATATCAGGCCGACGTTGATCGATCGCGAGCGATCGGAAGCCTGATCGTGAAAAGCGCGCCGCCGAGCGGCTGATTTTCCGCAGAAATCTGTCCGTGATGCGCTTCGACGATGGTGCGGGCGATCGCAAGTCCCATGCCCATGCCTTGCGGCTTTGTCGTGAAAAACGGATCGAAGACGTTCTTGAGATCGCCGGTCGCGATACCGGCGCCGGTGTCGCTAATCCTGATTTCCGCACTGGCGCCCGAAAGGCTCGTGGTTACGCTAACTTCGCGCTTCTTCGCCTCCGCTTCGGATATCGCATCCATCGCGTTGATCATCAGATTGAGAAAAACCTGCTGCAGCTGAACAACATCGCCCTTGACGTGCAGGTCCGCCGAGGCCGTGCAGCACTTCAGTGCGATATCGCGGCCGTGGGCCATGGCTGCGACAAATCCGATCACTTGCCGTACCGTCTCGTTCAGCTCGATATCTCGCATCTCAAAAGGTGTTTTCTTCAGCACGCTGCGTAGGCGACGTATCACTTCACTGGCGCGCTGATCGTCACGCCTGATGTCAACGAGAATTTCCCTGACTTCATCGAGATTCGGTGAAGAGCTCTTCAGCATGAGTTCGGCCGTCTCGGCGTTGGTAAGGATGGAGCCAAGCGGCTGATTTATCTCATGCGCGATCGAAGTCGTCAGTTCGCCGACAGCCGAATAGCGGTTGAGGTGTGCAAGCTCCGCCAGGCGTTGACGCGATTCGACTTCGGCGAAACGGCGGCGACTCCGTTCACGGAGCAATCCGCCGATCAACCCTCCCTGGATCAGGATTACGCACGCAATCAGCGACAGCTGCCAACTATATCTCTCCCATATGCCGGGCTCACGAAACAAGATTTCACTCCCCGGGGGCAGGTTGCTCTCGCTGATGCCCCAGCGCTGCATCTCCCGCCAGTCGTACTTTGGCGATGCAAATCCGATCGGCTGCACCTTGATATCGGCTGGTTTCCCGCCACCGAGAATGCGGATGGCGGCATTGACGGTTCTTTCGCTCGATTCGTTGATTGAATGCATCGGGCCGCCGACGGTATCTCGGCCGAAATAGGCTTCCTGGAAAGAAAAGATCGGGGCGTTGGCGATCGCACGAAGGTTGCGCAAGGCGAGATCGCCCTCATGGGCGACACCTGCACCATCGATCGACATCAAGCCCCAGAACAGAACAGTATGTGGCGGGAGCATCGACGCCCGCTTGAGTATTTCCGCAAAGGAGAGATCGGCATACCAGACGAATGCGACCCGGCTTTCGAAGGGCTTGCCTTCCCTCTTTACCTCCTCGAGCCAGAATTTCTCCAGGGGCGAGGCGCCTATGACCACGGCAATCGTCTGCGTGTCCGGCAGGACCTGAAGAATGCTGTCGAAAAAGGCCGAGAAATCGTTGTAGACCGCGATGACGGTGTCGTTGTCGGTCAGGTCCGTTCGGTTCACCAGTCGCTGCTCGACCGCCGTCAGCACCATGGGCGTTTCAGGGAAAAGCTGTGCCCGATATTTCTGAACAAACCGGGCCGCAGGTGCGCCAATGCTCACCACGATGTCCGGCGGACGGCCCGAGTAAAGTGACCGCAGATAGTCGACAAACGGCGCTTCCGGTCCCGGGTTGTTGAACCGTGCCGACAGTAGATTGTGCTCCTGAAGCTCCAGTGGCCACGGCGACTGCTGCTCGAGCTCGGTCCGGATGGTGCGGGCAAATGCGCTCCACGGCAGAAAGTCGCGCCCGAACGAGTGCAGCATCAGCACACGTTTGGGTTCGCCGCGCGGCTCGCCGCTTGCCGGTCCGGGCAGCATGGCTGCCAGGAGCAACAGGCAGACGCAGAGACGGACGGCCAGGACTGGCCAGCCCGGGTTGATCGCTGCGGTCGGGACGCGTGCGCTCATCCACCTACCCCGGCAGTTCGAACGGCTGCATTCGAGCACATTCCCAGCGCGAGCGACACTGCAGCCAACCCCTCAGCCGGGTCGGACGACGTTAACAGCGCGTCGTGACCCGACCGCAGGCGGTCCTCCGATCTGCACGCAGGAGGAGCCATAGCAAGCTCCTGCGGCTAGATCTGGCAGCGGTGATACTTCACATCCATTCCTTCCATGCCTGGAAACTCCCGGGAGATGGTGTTGTCATCAATCACCTTCAGGAAGAACTGGACGTTTGAAAGCATGATGCCTGAGGCGCAAGCGACCACCAGGTTGATGGTTTGACCATCCTCCTTCCTCGACTTGATCAGGCAATTTTCAAGCTTGCCTTTCAGGCGATCGGATTCGGCGATGAAGCCGCCACCGTACACGCCGGAGAAATTCGTGAAACTCACCCTGTTTGCGCGTCCCTTGCGGGTGAACACCTTGGCGCATTGGTCCGCACTCGTGGCCCATGCACCGGTGAGCTCGAACGCATTCGCCCGATGCGGTGGTAGCAAGGCAGAGCAGAGTGAGACTGCCGCCGCGAGGGCCAGGTTTCGAAGCACAGTCATCGGATTTCTCTCGAGCCCCTGTCAGTGACCGCTCAACGCCCTCTCCCAAGCCGGAACTGGCCGTTCGCGCAGACGTCGCGAAACAGTGCGGGCCTCCCCGATGCGAATTGCTTGATTTGGATCAAGGGAACGACGTCGCCGTCACCTAGCTTTGGCAACGCAGAGGCAGAACACCCACTCAGGAGCCATCAATCATGCCTGGCAGCATCGATAATCTCATTCCCAGCGTGAAACAGATCCGGACGGAAGCCGCCCTCAAGGAGGCCGAAAAGGCAGAACAATACGCGCGCCTTGCCGCTGCCGCCGAAACCGAAAAACGCGTCCTGATCGAGCGGCTGAGCCGTCCGTCGGGCAAATCCGAGGAAGAAAAAATCCAGCTCGCCTCGGCCGTTATCCAGCGGGCGGTGCGAAACGGATTGACGGAAGTGCAGGTCTATCGGTTCCCCAACACGCTGTGCACCGACAAGGGCCGCGCCATCAATCAGCAGGAGCCGGGCTGGGAGAATACACTGACGGGGATTCCGAAGGAAATATTCCAGCTCTGGACCGACTACCTGAAACCGCGCGGCTATCGCATCAGCTACCAGATCATCGATTACTCGGGAGGTGTTCCAGGCGACGTCGCAATCACCATTGCCTGGGGAGACTGAGGGCAGTTCGGGCGGATCTGGCTTGAAACAACGGAACGGTGACCATGTCCGCCGACGGACACACGGAAGGAATGAAACGCAAGGACTATGAAAAAGAACTAGGAAAGCTCCAGGTCGAGCTTTGCCATCTCCAGGAATGGGTGAAAGAAAACAAGCTTCGGGTCATTATCCTGTTCGAGGGCCGGGACGCCGCTGGCAAGGGCGGCACGATCAAGGCGATCACGGAAACGGTCAGTCCACGCGTGTTTCGCGTGGCCGCCTTGCCGGCGCCGTCGGATCGCGAGAATACGCAACTGTTTCTTCAGCGCTACATGCAGCATTTTCCGGCTGCAGGCGATCGTGATCTTCGACCGCAGCTGGTACAACCGCGCCGGCACGAGCGATTCCTTTTGCTCTGTCCCCAGATGGAGAAGTACATCATCGAGGGCGGCGTCATCCTGATCAAGCTCTGGCTCAAGGTCGGAATGGACGAGCAGGAGCGCCGCTTCAAGGCCAGAATTAACGATCCGCTGCGGCAATGGAAGCTGAGCCCGATGGATCTGATCCCGCACAAGCGCGTGCAAAAGGAAAAGGTCAAGCTGCCGAAGCGTTCCGGCAAAGGACGCTATGACGACCAGGCTGGCTCGAGCGAGATGACTTTCGTGGCAGAGCGCTACTGAACAGATTGGGCTGCGCAATTGCGCGGCCCGACCGGTTCGGCTCTATTTCAAACGTATCGTTACCCCGCCAACTGCAGCTGATACTTCGGCGCCGACCTTCGGGCCGCTCAGCTGCAGGATGACGCCGTTGGCATTCTGCAATTGAACGCCTCCGGCGCCAGCCGCAACGGCGCCACCTGCTCCGACAGCGCCATACGAGCCTTCGATCGAAGCCGGTCCCTTCAGATTGAGGGCCCGTCCGACAAGCTTGGTGGTCGAGGCTCCGATGGTGAAGCCGACGCTCATGCCCGATACGGTGAACGGATAGCGCTTGCCTCGGAGCACGAGCACACCCTCGCCACCTCCGACTCCGACGATGAACCCGCCTTTGGTGAAGACGACCGCGACCTGGCCGGTTTCAGCTCGGGATGGCGTACTGGTACCAGTCGCGCCCACGAGCAAGGCAACCAGGGCGACGCTTATGCCAAACTTTTTCATGCGTTTATTCCTCTGAAGAGCCACGCTCCGAAAGCCAGCAGCTTCGAACGGACCGAGAGGGAGAGAACGGATCGATCCGGTCTATACGGGACTGCCGTCGCTGGACATTTACCCACTGCCCGCCCACTCCCTTGATCCAAGTCAAGGGGCGCACTCCCTCGACACGAACTCGCCAAGCCGCGACGAATGCCGCGCTTCACGGTCCAGGCGACCGTCCCTCACGGAGACCGGATCGTTCGCTGGCATTGCTCTCGCCCAGCACACTGTCGAGTGTGCGGAGCCATTCGCTGCTGTCCGTCTTCTCCGCCAGCCCTTCCGCCCGCAGCAGGTCACGCAACTGCGCATGGGCACCGACGATGCAGAACGCTACATGACGCGACGCCAGCTCGTCATGGAGATCGAGCAGCATCCGTGCCCCGGCCAGATCGATGTAGGGGGATGCCGAAAGATCGCAGGCAACCATCCTGACGTCAGACGATTTTCGCAGCGCCCTCAAAACCGTCTCCAGAATCGTCTCGGCATTGATGTAGAGCAGCGAGGCTTCAGGGCGGAACGCGATGACACCAACCAACGGCTCCACACCCTCATGCCTGGCGCTGTCGGAATAGCGGCCCGATCCAGGAAGTCGCCCGAGAAACGCGATGTTGGGCTGCGACGCCCGCCCAAGCAGCAGGAAGATGGATGCAAGGGCGGCGAGCAGCACACCTTGGAGGATCCCGAGCAGCAGCACGGACACCAGCGCGATAACCGCGGCATAGAAGTCGATGCGGCTTACTGTCCACATGCGAAGCAGCGCGCGGATGTCGACCAGTCTGTAAACGGCAACAAAGACAATGCCAGCCAACACCGCCTTGGGAAGGTTGGTCAGCAATCCCGTAAAAAACAGCAAGCAAAGTGCGAGGGCAAACGAGCAAAACACCAATGCCAGGGGCGTGCGCGCTCCCGCCGTGTCGTTGACGGCGGATTGCGACAATCCGCCGGCCACGGGATAGCCGTGGCCAAACGCAACCGCGAGGTTGGCGGCCCCCAGCCCCAGAAATTCCTGCCGGACATCAAGGTTGTATCCATGCTTTGCGGCAAAGCTCCGGGCCGCCGAAACACCTTCTATATAGGCCAGCAGCAGGCATCCGGCCGCTATTGGAAACAACTCCTGGAATTCCAGCATCCCGAAAGTGGGCACCTCGAAAGCCGGCAATCCTTCCGGGATGTTTCCGGTAACAGGTACGCCCAGTGCCGGAAGGGCGAACACGGTTGCCATCAGGATTGACAGCGCCACCACGGCGAGCCCGACCGGCCTGCCCGATAAAAACCGTTCACCGAGGAGCAGGAGCAGGATCGCTGCAACTCCAATTGCCAATACGAGCAGATTGGTGTCGCCGACCTGTCCTGCAAGCCGAATGGCCCGGTCGAAGAAGTTGTGGCCACCACCGGCCACGCCGAACAGGCTCGGCAACTGGCTCATGATGATTGTGAGTCCGGCCCCCGCCTTGAAGCCGACGAGAATGCTGTCGCTGACCAGACGGACGAGAATGCTGAGCTTGAAAAGCCAGGCGATCAGGCAAAGCAGCGCCACCGCGAATGCCGAAAGGCTCGCGATCTGTGCGAAGCGCATCGCGTCCCCTCCGGCGAGCGCCCCGACGCTGCCGGCGATCATGAGCGAGATTGCGGAGGTTGGGCCGACCGCAAGCTGGCGGGACGATCCAAGGAGAGCGTAGCCCAAGCCGCCAAGCATGTAGCCGTAAATGCCGACCTGGGGCGGCAACCCGGCAAGGCCCGCATAGGCCAGTGACACCGGGATCGCATAGGCGGCGAGCGTCACGCCGGCGATCGCATCATGGCGTAACCAAGCCCTCCTGTATTCAGCAAGCCAGGTCAACGGCGGAAAAATCCGTGTCCAGCCCGTTCGCGGAAACGAGCGCGACTTCATAGGCGCCCCTCATTGAGTGTCTCGCAGCGAAACAGGACGACCAGCAGCACCAGCACGGGCAGGCCAATCGCGAGGTCCGGGATAAGCTTCATTGCGTAGGCGCCGACAGCCGCCCCAATACCAAAAGCGACGCACAATGCTGCAAGGATGCCGGGGCGGTGAAGCGAGCCGAGTTGCCCGGAGACCACGGCGAACACTCCCTCAGTCGCCTGGCGCAGATTGCCGGTGATCATAGGCGACACCTCGAGCCCGACGCGAATTGATCTGGATCAAGCTTTCGACGAATTCCGGGATTCAAATTGATGCACGATCGATAGATGCGCCGGGGGAATGCGACCATGGACACTGTCAGGCAGGCCATCTCCAGCGTTGCCTCGTTGGTTAGATTTGCGCAGGTCGCCACATCGAGGGAGTCGTGACATGTGTCAGCAGAGCTTCCGGGGCCTCGCTACGTTACTGCTGCTTTTCGCAAATCTGATCACGCCATCGCGTGCGGACGATCAGGCCACGTCGCGCCCTATCCAGGAAGAGATCTGGGCGCTGCCGCTGCCGCTCCCGATGTTCGCCTACCTGGTGCGGCCGGTCGGCGATGGGCCGTTCCCGCTCGTGATCATGAACCATGGCGTTTCAATGACCCCGACCGGCCGCAGCTTTTTTCCTCTTGTGGAGTTTCGCGATGCCGCCAAGTGGTTTGCCAAACGCGGCTACCTCGTGGTGGCCCCCGTCGGCACCGGCTACGGCGCCGCGGCCATCGACATACCCGAGCATGGACTCTACGGCCCGTTCTTCTCGAAAGTCGGAAAGTGCAGCAATCCCAATTTCCGCGCTCCTGGCCTTGCGGTTGCGCAGGTTGACCTCTGGATCATCGACTACATGATCGCCGAAAAGCGCATCGTGCCGAACGGCGTCATTGTGGTCGGGCAATCCGCCGGCGGTTGGGCCTCGATCGCGCTTTCAAGCCTGAACCCGCCCCAGGTCAAGGCAATCATCACCTTCGCCGCCGGCCGTGGCGGACGTGTAGACGGCAAGCCGAACAACAATTGCGCGCCGGACAAACTGGTGGAAGTGACCGGTGAGTTCGGCCGCACATCGCGGGTGCCGATGCTGTGGATCTACATCGAGAACGATACCTTCTTCGGCCCTACCCTGTCCAAACGCATGCACGAGGCCTTTACCGCAGCTGGCGGCAAGGCCGAGTACCATTTGGTAGCGCCATTCGGTAACGATGGACATTTCTTTATCGGCTCTCCCGATGCCATACCGATCTGGTCGCCGCTCGTGACGAAGTTTCTCGACGAACAAGGATAGGTAACGCCACGCTTGGAGGCCACCCATGTCACGCTCACATCGCATCGAACCGCACCGCGGAAGCAATTGTGCGATCCCCACCTTCGTGGCCCTATTGTTGGCTGCTGTCGCGAGCCTGGCATCTCACCGGCCTGCTGCGTCACAACCAGACCCGACCGCCGCGCCGAAACCTGCGGACACCGAAATTGCGCCCCGCGGGCAGCGAGAGGTAAAGGACATCGCTTATGGAGGCTGGAAAAAACTGTGCTTCAAGCCAGGCGGCGCAAAAATGATCTGTCGGATTTCGATTACCGGCAGGTTCGCGACCGGCCAGGTGGCGGTCCGCGTCGATATCGTCGAGCGTGAAGGCGACGCCACTGCACGGCTGCAGGTGTTCTCCCCCGTCGGCATGTATCTGCCGACGCCGGTCAAGCTTACGATCGACCAAGGCGAGCCCCATCTCGTGCCTTATACCTGGTGCCTCACCAATGCCTGCATCGCGGGCAGCATGGCAGATCCAAAGATGGTCAAGGAAATGGCTTCGGGTCAGACGCTGCGACTAGAATTCGTGGATTCGAGCCTGTTGACGCTCTCCACGTCGCTGCCGCTTGGTCAGTTTGCGCCGGCCCATCAGGGAGCGCCAGCGCAGACGTTCGAACAGGACATCGACGAATGAGGCGACAATTGCGCCAGGATTTCGCTGCACGCCGGCTAGCTGCCTAAACTTTCGTTGCGACCGATAAGGCCGAGCCGTTCCGCGCTCGAGACCAGTTCCGCGAGCGAGTGCACCTGCATCTTTTCCATCACTTCATGACGATGCGCTTTCACCGTGCGCTCGGTCGTTCCCAGTTCCCTGGCAATTTCCTTGTTGATCTTGCC
This sequence comes from Bradyrhizobium sp. AUGA SZCCT0182, assembly GCF_018130185.1. Taxonomy (NCBI): domain Bacteria; kingdom Pseudomonadati; phylum Pseudomonadota; class Alphaproteobacteria; order Hyphomicrobiales; family Nitrobacteraceae; genus Bradyrhizobium; species Bradyrhizobium sp. AUGA SZCCT0182. The sequence goes on from NZ_JAFCLY010000008.1 coordinate 99,827, forward strand.
GCGCACGATCGAATCGAAGACCTGTCGCTCACGCGGCGTCAGTGTCGCAAGATGAGCAAGAGCCGTATCTAGCGCGCCTCGTTGGCTGCGTGCCAACTCATAGCGCGCCAAGGCGCGCTCGATCGCTGCGAGCAGTTGCTCTGATGATGCCGGCTTGGTCAGGAAATCCTCGGCGCCTGCCTTGATTGCCTGTACGATCGTCGGGGTGTCGGCATGGCCGGTGACGAAGACGATCGGCAGGATCGACCGGAGCTCGATGAGGCGGCTTTGCAACTCCAGCCCGTTCAGTCCGGGCAATTTCACGTCAAGCAGGATGCATCCGGGCTTTTCAGAAGCCGGCAGACGATCGAGCAGTTGTTGGGCCGATGCGTATGTTTCGACGTCATAGCCAGCAAATTTCAGCCGGCGTGCAATCGCTGTCCGAAACGAAGCATCGTCATCCACCACGTAAACAAGGCCAGGCAATGTCCCCTCCTAGCCGTCACTCGAACTGACATCTCGCTCCCACCTGAGGGGTTGGGGCCCACATCCATCGCGATCGTCTCCAGCGCATGCTGCATCCTTGCGGCGGCGAGCAATCGATCTGATCAAACACTACTGCCCAAAAACGTTGGCATAGCAGAACATTCAAACGCCAAGACCAGGGGACGGTATCCGTCCCGAGAGCTGTCTTCTCTGGCGCCGTATTATAGACCTGTCCTTTGGTACAATGAACCTTCAGACAATAGTAAAAAATGTTGCCTTCGCAGAAGATTAGCTACCCCAACGGAGCGCATACCTTCCCACAAAATATTCAGAAGGCCGACCACGCCCAATAACGGGTTACCGTACAGGAGTTGGTCATGTTTGTCCGTATCACGACCGATCCGACCCCCCGTCCCACCTCTCTCGGCGAACTCGGAATAACGAGTGATTCAAATCCAAAAGTAAGTTTAAACGAATTTACCTACAAGAAAGGTACCGAAATCTACGGGGAAACGGAGCCTGCGGACTACGTCTATCAGGTCAAGACGGGCGCAGTGCGAAGCTACAAGCTGCTTTCGGACGGCCGTCGCCAGATCGGCGCATTCCACCTCGTCGGCGACATCTTCGGACTGGAAAACGGAAACGAGCATCGGTTTACGGCAGAGGCGATCGTGAGCACCACGGTTCGCCTGATCAAACGGCGGAGCCTCGAGATGGTGGCGGAGAGCGATGCCATGGTCTCGCGGAACCTGCTCAGCATGACCACGGACAATCTGCAGCATGCGGAGAACCACATGCTGCTGCTCGGTCGCAAGACTTCTCTGGAGCGCGTCGCCGCCTTCCTGATCGAGATGGACCGACGACTTACGGCGGCAGGCGTCATGCCACTGCCGATGTCGCGGCGCGACATTGCCGACTATCTGGGGCTGACACTGGAAACGGTGTCTCGTGCACTATCGCGGCTGCATGAACACGGCATCATCGGATTCATCGGCAGCAATCAGCGCCAGATTGTCCTTCTGAATCGACGGCAGCTCGCTACCCTCGATCTGCAGAACTGAAACCGGGAGCGCCGATCGACGCGAAGCGCTCGAGCGTCTTGCGGAGCACCTCGAACAGAACCGCGGTTGACCAGCCGAACATCAGGATACCGTTCATTGCGGTCATCGGCCCGGTCAGTCGCCAGGCTTGTACAGGCGTGATATCTCCGTAACCGAGGGTGGTGTAATTTACGAAGGCGAAATAGAGCAGATCGCTGTCGGCAGGGGCCGCACCGACGAGCGAATAGGCTAGCGCCCAAACAAAGACCTCCAGAGTGTGCGCCACCATCAGGGCCGCCGCAGTTCCAACCATCACGGTCATCAAGTGCAATCTCGGCCGCTCGCGGTGCCGCAATCCCGCGGAGCGGGCAATGCCGACCGCACCGACTGTCACCAGCGCATGGATCATAATGTTGATCACGCTGACGACGAAGCCGATCAGGAATTGAAGCGCCATTGCTTTCTCTTGCTGGGTGCGACCGGCAAGGGCCATCGAGCGCCTCTGCCGGCCTTGGAACTGACTTCAACTCTTTGAGGTAGAGACACCCGCCGCCTTGTGGCAGATTCGCCCGTTATGGGCGCAAGCGCTCAAAGGCGTCGACATTACCATTCCCTGCGCGGAATAGCGGAAAGCCTTGACGCAGATCAAAGATGTGGCGACGGCCCTCCTCATCATCGCTGCTACTTCCGCCCTTTCATTGATCGACCGGAGTTTCAATCATGAGGGCCGTTTCCGTCGAAGAAGCCGTTGCAATGATCCCGGCCGGGGCGAGCATCATGGTTGGCGGTTTCATGGGTGTCGGAACGCCGGAACGCCTGCTTGACGAAGTGGTCAGACAGCAGAAGACCGGCCTTTCGCTGATCAGCAACGACGCTGCGGTGCCTGGCAAGGGCGTTGGCAAGCTGTTCGATGCGGCTCTCGTCTCGCGCCTCACTGCAAGCCACATCGGCCTCAATCCGAAGGCACAGCAGCAGATGCTGGCCAATCAGATCGCCGTCGATCTCGTACCCCAAGGGACCTTCGTCGAACGCATTCGCGCGGGTGGTTGCGGTCTCGGAGGCGTACTCACGCCAACCGGCATCGGCACCTCGGTGGCCGAAGGCAAGCGCCAGATCGAGGTAAACGGAACGACGTTTCTGCTCGAGACTGCGCTGCGGGCGCAATTTGCTTTGGTCCACGCCTTTCTGGCCGATTACCTCGGCAACCTCACCTACGCGCTGACCGCACGCAATTTCAACCCGGTGATGGCGATGGCGGCCGACACCGTGATCGTAACGGCGGAGCACATCGTGCCCGTGGGCGTCATCGCACCCGATCACGTCATGACCCCGGCGCCGCTCGTCGATTACCTGATTACAAACAGGTGAACCATGGATGCACAGACGATCATCGCCCGGCGCGTCGCGCGGGAGCTCCATACCGGCGATCTCGTGAACCTGGGGATCGGCATTCCAACGCTGGTCGCCAACTACGTTCCACCAGAGCTTACGGTGTTCTTTCAGTCGGAAAACGGATTGATCGGGACAGGACCGGTGCCGGAGCAAGGCATGGCTCATCCGCTTCTGACCGACGCGGGCGGACGCCCGATCAGCGCTCTGCCGGGTGCCAGCACCTTCGACAGCGCGATATCCTTCGGATTGATCCGCGGCGGCCATGTCGATGTGACGGTCCTCGGCGGCCTGCAGGTCGACGCGCACGGGCATCTCGCCAACTGGATGATCCCCGGCAAGATGGTGCCGGGCATGGGCGGGGCAATGGACCTCGTCAGCGGCGCCAAGCGGGTCATCGTTGCCATGCAGCACGCCGCGAAGGGAAAATCGAAGATCGTCGCCAAATGTACCCTGCCGCTGACGTCGACAAGGCCGGTAAGTTTGGTCGTGACTGACATGGCCGTCATCGCTTTCCCGGAGGGTAAAGCGACCCTGCTGGAAACCGCGCCGAGTGTCAGCATCGCCGAGGTCATCGCCGTAACGGATGCCGAGCTCGTCATTCCCGATACGGTCCCCGAAATGAGGATCTGACAAGGTAACGAGCATGCGGATATTCAGCGACTTCAACGAGATCAAATCCGCTCTCGGCTCCGAGATCGGCACAAGCGACTGGGTCGAAGTCTCGCAGCAACGAATCAACCAGTTCGCGGAAGCGACCTGCGACGAGCAGTGGATCCATATCGACCAGGTGCGCGCGAAGAAGGAGTTGCCAGGCGGCACCACCATCGCTCACGGACTGTTGTCGCTCGCGCTCGCGCCGCTCTTCATTCGATCGGTGATCGGGCTGAAAGGTCTGCGCAACACCCTGAACTACGGGGCGGACAGGATACGGTATCTTGCGCCGGTTCCGGCGGGTTCAAGGCTGCGCGGCCGCGTTACGGTCGCGGAAGCGGAAGACGTGCCGCCGGATGGCTTGCGCGTGAACTATCATCTCGTGATCGAGATCGAGGGCGGCAAGCACCCCGCGTGCGTCGCCGAGCTGATCGCCCTGCACTATCGCTAGGCGGCGCGGCGGACCGCGTCAAACGCACTCAGTCGATGATGTGATAGCCGCCGTCGACATAATGCACGCCGCCCGTGATGAGTTTGGCGCCGTCGAGCGCCAGAAATGCGGTTGCGTTGCCGACGTCGTCGATGCTGACGAGACTGCGCGCCGGCGCCTTCGATTGCGCCTTGTCCATCAGTTCGTCGAATTCGGGAATCCCCGACGCTGCGCGCGTGGCGAGCGGGCCGGGTGAAATCGCGTGAACGCGGATGCCCTTCGGGCCCAGCTCCGCGGCCATGTAGCGAACGGCTGCTTCGAGCGCCGCTTTCGCCACACCCATCACATTGTAGTTCTCCACCACCATCTGGCTGCCGTAATAGGTCATGGTGAACATAGTTCCACCATTCTTCATCAACGGTTCGGCCAGATGCGCCATTCGCATGAATGACCAGCACGAAACGTCCATCGTCTTGAGGAAGCCGTCGCGGCCGACGTCCACCACGCGTCCATGGAGCGCCTCCTTCGGAGAGAAGGCGATCGAGTGCAGCAGGAAATCGAGCTGCCCCCATTCCTTCCCGATCCGTTCGAACACCTGCTCCGTTTGGCCCTCGACCATGACATCCATTGGCATGAAGATCGGCGCCTCCAATGCCTGTGCGAGCGGCTCGACGTGTTTTCTGGCGCGGTCGTTCAGATAGGTCACGGCGAGATCAGCCCCGAGCGCACGAAAGGCCTTGGCGCACCCCCATGCGATCGATTGGTCGTTGGCGATGCCGACGATCAGGCCTTTCTTGCCCTTCAGGGCGACCTTGGAATCCGGGAATACGGGAATCATGACACCCTCTCATGTCTGGCGCTGGACGATGGCGTGTTCAACAGCAGCGACAATGTATGCTGCGCGATCATCAGCTCCTCGTCGGTCGGTATGACGTAGACCGGAATACGGCTGTCGGAACGGGATATCAGGCGCGCGTGGCGGGAATTCTCGGCCTCGTCGAGGGTCACCCCAAGCCACCTCAGTTGGTCGGCGATGCGTGCCCGGATAGCCACCGAGTTTTCCCCGATACCGGCGGTAAAGACGAAAGCGTCCAGCCCCTGCAACGCGGCCGCAAGCATGCCGGCGTTGAGGCCGATGCGATAAACGAAATAGTCGACCGCCAGTTTCGCCTTGGGATCCTCGCTAGCTTCCAGTTCACGCATATCGTTGCTGATGCCCGAGAGCCCCTTCAATCCGCAATCGCGGTAGAGGAAGTTCTGGACATTGGCGGCCGACATTCCCTTTTCGGAGATCAGATAGAGCAGGACCCCAGGGTCGATTTGCCCCGGGCGCGTTCCCATGGGCAGCCCGTCGAGGGCGGTGAACCCCATGGTGCTCTCAATGCTGCGTCCCCCCTTCAGCGCACACATGGAGGCGCCGCTACCGAGATGGGCGACAATCACCCGCCCCTTTGCGATTGCGGGTGCGACTTGCGGCAAGGTCTTCGCGACATATTCGTATGAGAGACCGTGAAATCCGTAACGCCGCACGCCCTCGGCATGAAGCTGATGCGGAATTGCATAGTAGTCAGCCACGGCGTCGTGCGTGCGGTGAAACGCGGTGTCGAAACAGGCCACTTGCGGAAGAGCTGGAAAATTGGCCAGCAGCGACCGGATCGGGGCCAAATTATGCGGCTGATGAAGCGGGGCCAGCGCGACGAACCGCTCCAACCGGGCTACGACGCCGTGGTCAATCAGCACCGGCCGGTCAAAGTCCGGACCGCCATGAACGACGCGATGACCGACGGCCATCGGGCTAATGCGAAGTTCGTCGCGCAGCCATCCGCCTGCGATACCCATCGCGGCCGGAACATCCGGAACCGCTTCGATCGGATAGGCGCGGTCGGCCAATGGATCACTGTCCGCGCCACTCGCCCGCAAGCGAGGACGACTGCCAATGCCATCCATTTGGCCCTTGATCAGCCGCTTTAGCTTTCCCTCTCCCTCGACCGAAAAGATCTGGAACTTGACGCTCGAGGAGCCAGCATTGACGACGAGGATCGTATCCATGGCAATCACGCGGCAACATTTGGAGCACGCTGGCGCCTTGCATTTGCATAGAGAGCCGCAACCGCGCAGGACGCCATCCGCGCGCGCGCTGTGTCCGCACGCGACGTCAGAACGACAGGCACCCGGGCGCCGAGCACGATGCCGGCACTATCCGCCTTGGCGAAGTAGGCGAGATTCTTCGCCAGCATGTTGCCGGCTTCGAGGTCGGGAACGAGCAGGATCTGCGCCCGGCCGGCAACCTCGGATTTGATTCCCTTGATCCGTGCCGCTTCCACATCGATCGCATTGTCGAAGGCAAGTGGTCCGTCGAGCACGCCCCCGGTGATCTGCCCGCGATCCGCCATCTTGCAGAGCGCCGCTGCCTCGATCGTGGATGGAATCTTGGAGGTAACGGTTTCGACGGCGGACAGGATCGCCACACGCGGTGATTTGCCGAAGCCGGCTTGCGTATAGAGATCAATCGCGTTCTGGATGATGTCCCGCTTGGCATCGAGATCTGGAAAGATGTTGATGGCCGCGTCCGTTACAAAGAGCGTCTCGGCATAGGCCGGCACATCCATCACGAACACATGGCTGATCCGCCGGTCAGTCCGCAGGCCGTCCACCTTTGCCGTGACGCTACGCATCAACTCGTCGGTGTGCAGGCTGCCCTTCATCAGCATCTCGCCCTTGGCGGCATGGATGAGCTCAACACCCTTTGCAGCCGCGGCCTCGCTGTGCAGGGCATCGACGATCTCGAAGCCGGAAATATCGAGGCCGTATTTGCTGGCCGTATCCCTGATTTTTCCTTCAGGCCCGACCAACACCGGCCGGATAATGCCCGCCGCCGCGCTGTCGACGGCGCCGCGCAGCGAGGTTTCATCGCAGGGATGCACGACAATGGTCGGCGCCGGTGGCACCGCCTTGGCCGCGGCGATCAGACGGTCATACTTGCTCGGAGAGCGCGCTTTTCCTGAATCGGCTGGCATGGCTTTCATGATGTCGCTCCGGATCTTTCCAGTAAACGCTACGATGCCTTCGCCTTCGGATCGAAAGGGGCGCCCTTCGAAGCCTTATCCGAAAATTCGCCCGCATCGACGCCGAACAGTTTGGCAACACGCTTCAGACGCTTCGCGACCTCTCCCGATATTGCGGCACTCGCGGACAGCACTTCGCGAATCGCTGCGAAAGCCGCCTGGCGTGCTTTTGCATTGTCGGGCAAGAGCTTCGGTATCGCCGCCAGTGCTCCCTCCTGATCCAGCAGAAGCATGAAAAATTGCTCGCGGACCAGCATCTTGAACTCTGTCAGCGTTAGCCGCGCTCCGGAGTCGCTACGGCGAACGTTGCGCAATGCTTCTAGGCTCCGCTCGTCCACCATCCCCCTCGCCGACCCGACATACAGAAGACCGCGAATGGCCGCTTCGCGAAGGCCGCCTTCGCTGATTTTGGATTTCAGCTCGGCTATCCGCCTCTGGAGCATTTCACGGTGTGCTGCAGACATTTCCTGCCGGCGCGATGGGGCCGATTGCGGATCGATTCCGACAGCCGCTTGCAACGCCGGCGAGCCGTAGACCGCAAGGAAGGTCGCCTCGCTGAGCGCCTCCTGCGAATCCCGCCAACTGTCCAGCGCATTGACGATCTGCTTGGAGATCTGCTCCTGAAAGGCAACGAAGGGATTGTCTGTCGAGACCTGCTTGCGATCCTCGCTCACCCGCTCCGCCAGCGACTTCACCATCGCCATGAACGGATTCCGACTGCTGAAAGCTTCATACTGAAGCCGCAACGGATGCAGATTGCGCATCATCTCCGCCGCCTGAGGCTTCACCATGCCCTTGATCCAGGGCTGGAGGTACTTCTTGTAGGCCGTGAGATTGATTTCCGAAACGCGCTTGGCGGCGGCAAACCGCCGCTCATCCTCGGGAGAATTGCCGCCCATGGCACGGATGTCTTCAAGCGTCCGCGCCTCGCAGCGCATCACCCACTGGCCGGCGGCGAGGTCGGCATTCGTCGTATCGGTGCCCTTGGCCTCGAAAGTTGCTTCGTAGAGACCGGGCGGCAGGACATCGATCAGATCGATATTGCTGGAAAATTCAGCGTGTTCCTTTTTGGCAATGCCGCCGGAAACGAAAATGCCGAGATGGCCGACACTCTCGTGAACCGTGTAGACGATCGTCTGACCGTAGGCCCTGATTTCGTCGACGTCTGCATAGAGATCGAGGATCCAGTCCAACGCCTGTTGCGGCGGGGTAATATTGTCCCCCTTTGAGCAAAATACCACGATCGGTGATCTGATATTGCGCAAATCGACCGGCTGACCGTCAGACGTCGTGATCCGACCGGCGGCGAGATTATTGCCGACGAACAGTTCATCGACGATGAACTGGATTTCCTCGGCGTTCAGATTGACGTGCCCGCCCCACCAGCGTTCGAATTCGAGGTATCGGTCGGCCTCGCTATCGACCTTTGAGTAGACGTTGTACTGCTTGGTCCACAGCGTATTCGAAGGATTCTGGCTCTCGAAGTTTTGCACGAGCCAGGCGCCGTCGAATTTGCCGGCTCCGAGGTCGCTAGTCAGCGCGGTTAGCCAGCTTCCTCCGAGCAGGCCACCCGAATAGCGCATCGGGTTTTTGCCATGCACGCCTGCCCAATAGGCAAGCGGCGCGCCTGCAATGATGATGGGTCCGAACAGTTCCGGCCGCAGCGACGCCAGGATCATGACGGCCCAGCCGGCCTGGCAGTTTCCGATCACGCAAGGCTTGCCGTCGGCCTGCGGATGGCGGCTGATGACCGTCTCGATGAACACGGCTTCGGCGCGCGCGATGCGCTCGATTGTTTGTCCAGGCATCGGCTCGGGCAGGAATCCGATGAAATAGCAGGGATGACCCGCTTTCATCGCAACGCCGATTTCGCTGTCCGCCTTGAATCCCCCGATTCCCGGACCATGCCCGGCGCGGGGATCGACCACGATGAACGGTCGCCGGTCGAGATCTATTTCGACGCCTTTGGGCGGAATGATGCGTACGAGCGCATAATTCACCGGTTCATCCAGCTTGCGGCCGTCGGTGATCAGTTCGGCGGCGTATTGCAGGACATGCGGTGCCGTTTGCGCCACGTGTTCCCGATACTGATCGCCGCGTTGACGCAGGACGTCCAGGAACAGGACGCTGCGCTGGCCAGCGTCCATCATGTACTCTACAGCCGAAGCGACTAGCCCTGACATCGGACCGCCCGGCAACGTTGCTTTGTCCATCGCCATGTTTCGACCTCACTTGTCGGGAAGTTCACTCAACGAGCCTCGCGGCATCGAACGTTGATTTATGTCAACGTTCGAAAGTCGATCCGGCAATGTCGCGTCGGTACGATCGATGCGTATCCAGGCGACCGTCAATTCCCAGGACACGGAGAGAATGATCGGTCCGATAAAGAGACCAACAATTCCATGCGCGAGCGTTCCTCCTATCACCCCGACGAGGATGACGACCGTCGGCGTCGTCAGGCCGCGCGCCATCAAGAGCGGCTTCAAGATGTTGTCGAGTATGCCGACAATGCCCAGGAACACCGTCATCAGAACCGCTGTGGTAAAGTCCTTGTCGATCCAGATCCAGACGATCACGGGAACCAGGACGATCGCCGCGCCGATCTGCACGATAGTCAGGATCATAACCACGAAGGCCAGCAGGCCGGCGCCGGGAATGCCTGCCAGCTTGAAGCCAATGCCCGCCAGAAGGGACTGGATGATCGCGACGCCGATGACGCCCTGGGATACCGCGCGTATGGTCGTACCCGCCAGTTCCAGAAAATGTTCGCTCTGTTCGGGCACGATGCGATGGAGAAAGCCCCTGCCCGCCCCTACTAGCTGCGAGCCGTAGGGAAAGAGAAAGCCGGCCAGCGCCACAGACAGGAGAAACTTGAACGTTCCCACGCCGGCATTGCCCGCGAGGCCGAGCATGGTGCCAGCCAACGGCTTCAGATGGGGCACCACCTCGCGCAGGGCCGCTCGAATGTTGTCGGACGCTTGGTTCCAGAGCTCGAAAAGCTGAGGACCGATGAGCGGCCAATTCTTGACGCCGTCCGGCGGTGATGGAACCGCCAGGTTACCAGCGCTCAGATTTGCGGCGAAATCCTTCACTCCCTCCACTGCACTCAAGCCAAGCCAGGTCGCCGGCCCGATGACGATGGCGAGATTGATGACGGTGAGAATTGCCGCTGCGAGCCTCGGACGACCGCCGAGAAGCCTGGAAAGGAGATTAAAGACAGGATAGAGCGCGACGGCGAGTACGATGCTCCAGGCCAGGATCGGCACAAAGGGACGGATGAGAACGAACGTCCAGTAGACCAGGAAAGCGAGCAATCCGAGCCGGATCGCAAGCTGGATGAGGTCCTCTCCGGACCGGAGCTGGCGAAAGGTTTTCAAGGACGCGCCCTCATCTGGGAGTGGGCATGCTGTCGTCAAGCTACCGGCCGTTTTTCGCGCTGAAGTCTTGATCCAAATCAAACGACCGCAATCCGGGCCCGGGCTTCATCGGCGGACGTCGATCGAGACGGCAGCCTTGTTCGCCAGCACATGAGGCCCAATGTCTGAGCCGATCAACTACACCGGACGCGAGCTGCTGCGCGACGGCAGCCAAGTCGAAATCCGCGCGCTCCGGCGGGAGGACGAAGCAGACATGCTCGCTGCGATCGAAAAGACCAGCGCGCAATCATTGCAGCGCCGATTCTTCGTCATGAAGCGCCACTTCTCGGAGAAGGAGCGCGCCTTCTTCATGGACGTCGATTTCAAGAATCACGTCGCGATTGTCGCGATCACAGAGGAAGCCAGTCGCAAGGTGATTGCCGGAGGCGGCAGGTACATTGTCTTCGAGCCCGGGCGGGCCGAGATGGCATTTGTCGTCGTCGATACCTGGCAAGGCCGAGGCATCGGCTCGATCCTGATGCGTCATCTCGTCAAGTTCGCGCGCGATGCCGGGCTGCAAGAATTAACGGCAGAAGTTCTGCCCGAAAACGCAGCGATGATAAAGGTATTCGGAAAGTTCGGCTTCAGGCCCGCCGCGCGCCGAGACCCGCAGACACTCCATCTGGTACTGAAGCTCGGTTAGAAACACTTTCAGCGCGACAATAACTGCCCCGTCCGGACCTGAACCTGCACGGGGCGCTTGGAGCGCACTGCGGTGTCGAGAAGTCGCGGAAGACACGGCGCGTTCGTTCACGACGGTTCAGGCCTACCTCAAGCCCAAGGGCGAGCGCCGGTAGCTGCTATTCCGGACCTCATTCCTGCATACGAAGCTGCCGCTATATCCCGACGCGTAACGCCTCTGGCCCTTCAGGTAATAGCGTTCTGTTCTGAAATCGAGCCAGACGATCATGTCCCCGGGACAATGGCGTTGCGCCTGGGATTCATAGCGGAACGGCGTAAGGCTCTGCGCGATCGCGCTATGAGACGTGCACGAGATAATGGCTAGAAACGCAGTGAAGCAGCTGTAGGAGCCTAGTCGCATGTCGCGCCTATTTCGTTGCCCTCAAACCGGTACGCTGCGGCGCTCATTCCTACAGGATCGAACACTCCTTACATTACGCCAGTCCGTGCGATCCGGGCGGAACCATATAGAGTGTCATGGCAAATATTGCGTAGATGAATATCAAGAGAGCGCCGATGAACCATGCCGAACGACCGCTGTTCGTAACGAAGGTCGCCGTCACGGTCGCGATCATCACCATGGTCACGGCACCGGGCCAAAATTGCAGATCCATTGGTTTGGGCCCGACGACGTAACTCAGGAGCACCAGCACCGGTGCTACAAACAGCGCGATCTGGGACGCGCTTCCGAGCGCGATGCTAACGCTCATATCCAGGCGGTTCTTGCGCGCCGCGGAAAAGGCCACGGCCATTTCAGCTGCAGCACCGACCAGGGCGACGATGATGAACCCGACGAAAGCCGGGCTCATCCCCAGTGTCGTCGCCGCGTGTTGCACCGACTCAACGAAAATTTCACTTACCAGCGCCACCAACACGGTAACAGCGAGGAGTGTTCCGACCGCTAGGTTGATCGGCCACTTTGTTTCCCCCGCCTCGCCGTGATCCTCGCTCGCAAAGAGTTCCTTGTGGGTCTTTAGCGAGAAAAGCAAGCTCAATCCGTAAGCCACGATGAGCAGGATAGCCAGGGCGGCGCTGAAATTCTGAGCCATCACCTCGCCGCGCGCCAAATCGAGTTCGGAGACCGCTGCCGGAGCAAGGAGCGCAATGGTCGCCATCAACAGCAAGGCCGAATGCATCCTGCCTCCTGCACGATTGTACTCCTGAACATGATACCTGAGGCCACCCAACATAAAGGAGGCTCCCAGCATGAAAAGCGAGTTGGTGACGATAGCGCCGGCAATCGACGCCTTCACCAGCATGTACTCTCCGGCTCGCAGCGCAGTGACAGCGATAATCAACTCGGTCAAGTTTCCAAGCGTTGCATTCAACAACCCACCGACTGCGTCACCCGTCTTTTCGGAGACGGCTTCGGTTGCATGACTAAGAAGGGCAGCAAGCGGAACGATTGCGAGAACTGCGAGCACAAACAGGAGCGTATGGGCGGTCGGCACAACCTTGGCTGCGATCAGCACGGCGGGCACAAATATCAGCATCCACAGCAACGGAGTCTCTCGGATCTCCCTTAGCAGAGAGTTCATGGTGTTGGCCGCTCCTCGGAATAGGGCCGTCCGGTTGCCTTCCGGATCCTCTCCTGCTGGTGATCTCGGCGGGCATCGGGGCGTAAGAAAACTCGTCGCCGCACATTCTTGTTGATCTAGATCAACGGACGCCTGCGCAGTATCTGAAGCACTGGGAGCAAGCTTCGCGATCGCCAAGACTAATTCGGGTCGCCGCGTCAGTTCTGACGGTAGCCGGCGCCGCTACGAGGTTGTATGGGGGCCGAACGTGTCTCGCTCGGATATGAGGTTTGCCATGGCCGAAACACCGAAACTCTCTGTCGAGAAAGCACTGGAAAAACTGCGCGCCGCCGATGCGCCGAAATCCAAGAACGCGCGACGCACTGAGGAAATGGACGCTCTCGACGACGAGATAAAGCGCATGCGAGCGCAAAGACTTCGCCTGGATCGGCACCCGCGACGTTCGACCAAGAGTGATTGAAACTGCCATTGATTTACACCGACGGTTGCCCACAGCTCCTCGATCAGCCGCTCGTCTGAGCGCCGCAAATTCCGCTGGCACCCGGTGTTTCTTCTGAACGATGCGGGCGCCTCGATTGGCACCGCATTGCGCTGACGATCTTTGTGGGTTTGGTTCGGTACATTTGTCGCGGCTGAACGCGGCTGAAATCGCCGTTGTCCTTTACTGCGGCGGATAGTGACGGGCACGTGGCGACCCGATGCCTGTCGAAAGAAAATCCCGACGCCGGTCCCGCGGCCGATAACCGCTACACTGGCTTGGGGTCACTCCGGTCCAGCGCTTGCAGGCGTGCGTGAACGCGCTGATCTCAGGGTAGGCCAAGGGGAGCCATTGCATTCTCCACGCTTGAGCACAGCATGGTACGCTGCGGTCCCCGTCGCTTAAGACCACGGTTCCTTCTCGATATCGAAATGGCTTTCCGCGAGGGTGGCTCGCCCGTCTATCTGATCGCCAGCCCCACACTTTCAGTCGTAATCGGGATGCCGGCATGGCGCGCCGCACTTGACAACGCCGGCCTCACCCCGGAAGCGAACCAGATCGCGCTGGCAGATAAAGCCGGAGCGCCGCGCCGCCCTTGACCCGCCGCTTGCCTTCCAGCCCCGCCAGCACCCGACATCTCGCCCCATGAATTTAGGCAAAAGTTCCGTTGATCTACATCAATGCCCCACACTGACAGCGCAGCAATTTCCTGTCCGGCAGGGTTTGTAGAAAGAGGTTCAGCCATGCTTCGCTATATTCTTGCTGCTTTTGCGGCACTTATTCTGCTCACCGCCAGTTTGATCCCAGACGATGCCTACGCCCGTGGTCGCGGCGGTGGCGCTTATCGCGGTGGTGGCGGATTTCACGGTGGTGGCTACCGCGGCGGCGCGGTCGCAGTTCGAGGCGCTCGGGGTGGCGCTGTCGCAGTGCGCGGCGGTCGCTACGGTTATGGCGGCTACGGGTATCGTCGGGGCTACGGTGCGGCAGCGGTCGGCGCGGCTGCTGTTGGCGCTGCGGCGGCAGGGGCCTATTACGGCGGCGGCTGCGGTTACGATACCTACGGCAACTGGGTTTGCCCGCGCTACTAATCCGTGTTGAGGCGGCCGTGCGCCGGTGGCACGGCGCTCGGCTGCCAGCGTCAAGTCAGGCACACATCCCGAGACCCTGCCCATGGCGGCGGCCGTTTGTGCACTGGACGTCAAGAGCGGATGCATCCGGCGATGAGCCGCTATTTTTAAGTCGCCGGCTGCGGCTTTAGCGGCCTGCGAACAATAGGACAGCAACCAGCCCGACGTTCATCAGGCCAAGGGCGATGATGCCTGCGCGATAGAGGAATTCGATTGCCATGGCACGGTGCTCTCACGGGGCATTGTTCGCGAATTCAACACGATATACCCGCTTGCATCCCTTGGCATGTGCAGTTTGTGCCATTCGCGGTTGAGGCAAAGCAACAAAAAGTCGGCGCACGTTAACAAGCGAGTTTCGCGTAATTTTGCTCATATCTGCGCGCGCTTCGAGCGCGCAATGATAGCCGTGCGGGCGTGGATATGGGACGATGTCTTCCGTGATCTGATAGCAATCGCGATTGATTGGCTCGATGCCTATCGCGCGGGCGACCTTTTAATTGTTGATTGTTATGCCGATGATGCTTCCCTGCACTGCGACTGTGGGGCAAGAAAGAATTGCGCTGCACGCACGCTATCGCTGCGTACTGGCATCAACGGTTCGTTGAAACGCGTGCCGGCGATCTCATCGATTTGCAATGGGACGGCAGCGATGTTGTCCTGCACTTCCGCGCGTCGGATGAGATTTTGCAAGCGGTTCTTACGTTCAATCCCGACGGGTCGCTTCGGCGTAGTCGGTGCGCTCTGTTCAACAACCAGGTCGCCGCTACCGGGACTGAAAACCCGTGAAGGATTATCAAGCCTCGCTCGAAACACTTCGTAGGGACGCAGCCGAAGCGGCATTGATCCGCGATCTTGCCACCCAAGAAACGAAGCGCGATACGTTTGACCGGCTGCATCGGTAATTGCCAAGCTCATTCCGATGATGACCCACTCTATCACTTAAAGTCCGGTTCCCGACAGAGCAAATTAGGGCGACTTTGAAGCAGCCGGCGGCGGCGGTTGCCGGCCGTCTGACGGCAAAAGGCGTTGCGGCGGCGCGATTGCTTTTTCCTTCGGCACGAAGGTTGACGACCCGAGCGTGGCGGCGCGGCGGTGGATTGCTGTGGACAACCGGCCTTCGCCTTTAACTTTGTCGCCCGGGGCAAGACTTGTTGCCCAATTACGCCTCACGAAACCGGCGCTCCGTACCCTACCCTTTGTGGAAAGGGGGCGTCATGGAGTTATTTCGAGCTGAGAAGATCGCCACTGCTCGGGATCAATCAAACCATGACTGCCGCTTCTGCGCAGGAAGACTCACTCTTCTCAAGACGATCATGGAATCTGAAAGCGGAGTTGTCACTCATATGTTTGAATGCAAGCAGTGCGGAGAGCGCATTTGGACCGAATAGGCCGGCAGGAACGGCCACATAGCTAATAGCCCGGCAACCCACAGGCGCCCCTCGGAAACGATAACATCCACATTTTGCGCCGATGACAACTTTTAGACGCTTAGCAGCGCAGGCGTATGGCTGATCAATCGGAATTAACCGAAGTTGCGAAATCCCCACATCAGGATTCCCAATGTCACCACGAGAATGCACAGGCTGCCGACGGCGACCATGAGGACGACCTCCCAGCCAGAGAGGCCTGCCTTTTTGGCTTTGACAGCCCCGACGCCCAGCAAGACAAACAACAGTGGGGCGACCAGCAGTGTCATTTGCGCTTCTTCGGCGCCTGAACCGGCAGATCGAGCACGCCAAACAATGCGAGCAGCAGGGCAACTTCTTCCTTTGAACCAACTTTAATCATCGTCATCATCTCCTGTTCGAGGGTTAGTCGAACCGAGATTTCGAGGGGTTCATGGCGATTTCGTTTCGCGATTGTTTCAAGCTTGTTTCGTCCGGCAGAATTCTTAACAACCGGTTCAGGTGCCCAGATGCCAGGCCCCCAACAGGGACGAATCCCGTTTGGGTTGTTGGAACGGTTTTTCCGGAAGCGGGTTTTCCGACCGGAGGCGCAACATGACCAAACCCCAGATCGCCCGCATTTGGCGCGGCAGGACCAATCCAGACGTGGCAGACGCGTACGAGGCCTATAATTACGAGGTCGGCATCAAGCCGCTGATCGAGAAGGCCCTTGCCGTCCAGACGTTCAGGGAGGACAGACAAAACGAGACCGAGTTTGTCACCATCTCGTATTGGGAAGGCCTGGAATCGATGAGCAGGTTCACGGGCGGAGACCCATTCAAGATCCATCATCTGGAGCGCGACAAGGATTTTCTGATCGAGCTTCCGAAGTCCGTTCAGATTCTGAAGATACGGCATAGCCACGGAATCTAGCGCCCGTCCGGCCGACCCATTCAGAACACTCAACCGGGCAAGAACCCGTGAAAGAAGCCACCGCTCCGGCGGCCTCTTTCGTTTCGTGATTTACGTCACATCTCCGTTGATTGTGGTCCGCCATGATCGGAGCCTGCGAGACATTGCAAAAATGGTGCGAGACAATGGACAGCGAAAATCGCGAACTGAGCGTTGAGGAACTTGGGTCCGTTGCGGGTGGCGGGCTTGTGGACAATGTCTTGCCCGAAGCCGAGGCGAGCACGGCCGAGTTTCTGAAGAGATTTGCCGAGGCCTCGCTGCGGTTCAACGCTTTCATCAACAGCCCCACAAGTCAGGGCCCCGCGGTAACGAATCAAGGGTAGTACGGGCTACGAAAATGGGCTCACCGGCAGGGCCGGCGAGCCCAGAACAACCACGCTACGCGCTGGCTGGTCGAATCAGATTAGCATTTTTGACCGTTTGAAAGCCGGCACTGGCCGCTACCGGGCTGGCTCTTTGGGTCTGAGGCCTTCTGGGCCTGCGCAAGCGATCCCCCGACGAAAACAGCGAGCGCGAACGCAATTGCAACGATAGCTGAAAAACGGATCATCAAAACCTCCCTATTGGAAATGCCATCCCCGCCCCTTCGGAGACTGGCGACCCGAAGTGTCACGATAATCGTGAGGCCGGTCAAGCCGGGCGGCATCCCCCAAATAGATGAGGATAGCGGCCCATGCCCCCGTGCAACGCAGCAACGCATGTGCGGAAATCAGCGAAGAGAAACCGACCTGCCGGAGTAGAGGCGCAGCTGTTAAACCGGAAAGCGAACGGCGCTTCCGAACCGGCCTTCACCACATCGTCTGACGCGCGCGCTCCGGCCATTCGCGGTCGTATTTCTCGCCGCCCACGGTGTTGTCGCTCATCTCGGCCAGAATATCGCCTGGTGTCGGCAAGGTCTTCGGATCGACGCGCTTGTCGGGATTCCAGAGATCGGCGCGGACGATGGCGCGAGCGCACTGGAAATAGATCTCGTCCACCGTCATGACGATCACGGTGCGCGGCGCCTTGCCGTCCATCTTGAACGACGCCAGCAGCTCGGGCTCGGCGGAAACATGCGCGCGGCCGTTGACGCGCAGCGTGCTGCCCGAGCCCGGGATCAGGAACAGCAGCGCCACCCGTGGGTCTCGCACGATATTGCGCAGGGAATCGCAGCGGTTGTTGCCGCGGCGATCCGGCATCATCAGTGTCTTTTCATCATGGAAGCGCACGAAGCCGGGCAGATCGCCGCGGGGCGAACAATCCAGCCCCTCCGGTCCGCAGGTCGCCAGCGCCACGAAGGGCGACTGATCCATCAGCGCCCGATAGGACGCCGTCACGCGGTCCGCGACCTTGACCGTCGAGGCCTCACCGGGAAACCCATAGATCGCTTCGAGTTGCTCGATCGTCGTGATGACAGACATTTGCGTCCCCCCGTTTACTCGTCCCACTTCTCGCCTTTGATCGCCCGCACCAGCTGACGCGCGTGAAACTCGGCGCTGCCGGTGTTGACGATGGTGACGTCAGGCGCGGCCTCGTCCACCGTCCGACTAAGCCGGTGCTCGATCTTGCCGTCACTGCCGCGGGCGCGCATCGCCAGGCGTTCCGCAAGAACGTTCGGCGGCGCGGTGATCGAGATCACCGTGACGTCGGCATAGGCCTGGCGCATCGCTGGAATGATGGTGCGCGAAACATTGGCGACAACAGTGTGCCCGGCGCGGATTTCGTCGTCGATGGCGCGCGATATCGCATAGCGGTGGCCGTGCGCTTCCCAGTGCATGGCGTACTCGTCACGCGCCAGCGCCGCTTCAAAAGTGCCGGCGCTGACCTCTTCATTGTCCTCGGAGGCCGAGGCCTGCCGCGTGATCACGCGCCGCGGGAATACGATGGCGCCATCATCGGCGCAGGCCACCTTGGCAAGCCCAAGCAGCGTATCCTTGCCGGCGCCGCTCGGCCCGACCACCAGAATGAGCCGGCCCGGACCGATCGCGTCCGAATGGCCTGTTGATGTGGTGAGAGTGTCGGTCATGCCACACGCTGCCCTTCCCGCCAGACGCTGCGCACCACCGGGATGTCGCGCGCCACATGCACCCGGATCAGATCGGCGCGTTTGCCGATCGCGATTTCGCCGCGGTCCGAAAGCCCCACGGCCTCGGCCGGCGTCTTGGTGACGGTGCGGACGGCAGAAGCAAGATCAATGGCGGGAACATGCCGCGGCAATTGCAGGGCTGCCATCAGCAAGCTCGAAGGAATGTAGTCGGACGACAGGATGTCCAGCAGCCCCTCGCGGGCGAGATCGACGGCGGCGATGTTGCCGGAGTGCGAGCCGCCGCGCACCACGTTCGGCGCGCCCATCAGGATGCCGATGCCGGCCTGGTGCAGGCCGCGCGCGGCTTCCATCGTGGTCGGAAACTCGGCCACCGCGACGCGGTCGCGCACGGCGTCGATGACATTTTCCTCTGTCGTGTCGTCATGGCTGGCGAGCGGTATCGCGTATTGATGCGCCAAGGCCACGATTTCGCGCATATTGGCCGCGGCATAGGTCTTCTGGTAGGCAAAGCGCCGCTCGAACAGCACGTCGAGCTCGGCGTCGGTCATGCCGCCGCCCTTGCCGCGGTAATAGTCGCGCAGCTTCACTTCGTCGCGGAACTGGCGCTGTCCCGGCGTGTGGTCCATCAACGACATCAGCCGGATGTCCGGCCGGTCGATCAGCTCCTTGGCTTCCTCGACGACGCTCGGCATCGGGATTTCGCAGCGCAGATGCAGGAAGTGATCGGCACGCAGCAGATTTTCCTCACGCGCCGATGTGATCGCCTTAGCGAGTATGCCTGCCCTGCCATCGACCTCCTCGGCGCCGTCCTCGCGCCAGACCCGCAGCGAGTCCAAAACTGTCGTGATGCCCGAGGTGGCTAGCTGTCCGTCATAGGAGACGACTGCGGCGATCGGATCCCAGAACACTTTTGGCCGCGGCACGTAGTGCGCTTCGAGATGGTCGGTGTGCAGCTCAATCAGGCCGGGCATGATGAGGTCGCCGGCGGCGTCCACAGCTCGCCCGGGGGCATCGCCCTCGCCGAATTCGGCGATGCGGCCATCTGATATGGCGACCCAGCCGCGCGCGATCACGCGATCGGCGAGGATGATGCCGGCATTGCCCAAAATGGTTTCGTGCTTCGTTGCGCTCATCTCACTTCTCTTCCCTATGCCGCCGAGGCAAACGACGTCACATCGACGATCCGGTCCGCGATCAGATGGCGTATCTCGTCGTCATGGACGATCGCGACCATCGCCACCCCCTGATGTTTCTTCTGATCGATCAATTCAACCACGACGGCGCGATTGGCGGCGTCGAGTGACGCAGTCGGCTCGTCCAGGAGCAGGATCGGCAGATCGGAAATGAAGCCGCGCGCGATATTGACGCGCTGCTGCTCGCCGCCCGAGAACGTCGAAGGCGGCAACGCCCACAGCCGCTCAGGAATGTTGAGGCGGCGCAACAGCGTGCCGGCCTGCGCGCGCGCCTCTGCGCGGGCGATCCCGTTCACGATCAGGGGCTCGGCCACCACGTCGATGGTCGCGACCCGCGGCACCGCCCGCAAGAACTGGCTGACATAGCCGATGGTGGAACGGCGCACGCTGAGCACCTGACGCGGTTCGGCGGTGGCGAGATCGATCACGGTGCCCTGGTGGCAGATGCCGATCCGCCCGCCGTCGCAGCGATAATTCCCGAAGATCATCTTCAGGATCGAGGATTTGCCGGCGCCCGACGGTCCCGACAGCACCACGCATTCGCCTGATACAACGTGGAACGAGACCCCGCGCACGACGGGTAGTTCGACCCCGCCCTGCAGATGCATGGTGAAGGTTTTTTCGGCGTTAGTGATGTCGATCATCGCGGTCATTGGCCCAACTCATGCCGGCAAAATCGAGGAAACGAGTAACTGGGTGTAGGGTTCGCGGGGATCGTCGAGCACCTGATCGGTCAATCCGGTTTCGATGACCCGACCGCCCTTCATCACCATGACGCGGTGCGAGAGCAGCCGCGCCACCGCAAGATCGTGGGTGACGACGATGGCCGCGAGGCCCAATTCGCTGACGAGGTTGCGCATCAGATCAAGCAGCCGCGCCTGCACCGACACGTCGAGGCCGCCGGTCGGCTCGTCCATGAACACCAGCCGCGGCTCGGTGACGAGATTGCGGGCGATCTGCAACCGCTGCCGCATGCCGCCGGAGTAGGTCCGCGGCGCATCGTCGATACGGTCGGTATCGATCTCCACCCGCTCCAGCCAGGACGACGCCGTGTCGCGGATGCGGCCGTAGTGATTCCAGCCCACCGCCATCAGCCGCTCGCCAACATTGGCCCCGGCCGAGACCGCCATCCGCAGGCCCTGCGCGGGATCCTGATGCACAAAACCCCAATCGGTGCGAAACAAGAAACGCCGTTCGGCCTCGCCCAACGCGGAGAGATCGCGCAGCACGCCATCGCGCATCCGGTACGAGACGCTGCCCGCCGTCGGCGCCAGTTGCGCCGACAGCAATTGCAGCAGCGTCGACTTGCCCGACCCGGACTCGCCGACCACGGCCAGCACCTCGCCGGGATAGAGCGCAAAGGACACGTCGCGGCAGGCAATCAGCCGGCCATAGGTCTTGCCGAGATTTTCGGCGACCAGAAGCGGTTGATCGTCGAGGGTTTGCTCAGCCATGCGCCCTCTCCTTGTGCGGCGCCGCGCTTTCGCTGCCGCGATGCCCGGCCGTTTGGCGGCTCTCGCAATAATCGGTATCGGAACAGACGAACATCCGGCCGCCCTTGTCGTCGGTGACGATCTCATCGAGGTAGGAATCCCCGGCCCCGCACAGCGCGCAGGGCGCGTCGAACCGGTAGCGCGTGAAGGGATGGTCCTCGAAATCGAGCGAGACCACTGACGTATGCGGCGGGATCGCGTAGATCCGCTTCTCGCGGCCGGCGCCGAACAATTGCAGCGCCGGGCAGTTGTCCATCTTGGGATTGTCGAATTTCGGCGTCGGCGACGGGTCCATTACGTAACGCGCGTTCACCTTCACCGGATAGGCGTAGGAAGTCGCAATATGACCGAAGCGCGCGATGTCCTCGTAGAGCTTGACGTGCATCAGGCCGTATTCGCCGAGCGCATGCATGCGCCGGGTTTCGGTCTCGCGCGGCTCGAGGAAGCGCAGCGGCTCGGGGATCGGCACCTGATAGACCAACACCTGCCCGCCATGCAGCGGCGCTTCGGGAATCCGGTGCCTTGTCTGGATCACAGTGGCGTCAGCCGTAGCGGTCGTGGTCGCAACGCCTGTGGTCTTGCCGAAGAACTTTCGGATCGAGATCGCGTTGGTGGTGTCGTCGGATCCCTGGTCGATCACCTTCAGCACGTCGTCGGGCCCGAGAATCGCCGCGGTCACCTGCACGCCGCCGGTACCCCAGCCATAGGGCATCGGCATCTCGCGGCTGGCAAACGGCACCTGATAGCCGGGGATCGCGATCGCTTTCAGGATCGCGCGGCGGATCATCCGTTTGGTCTGTTCGTCGAGATAGGCGAAATTATACCTCGGCGCGTTCATTCCGCAGCCTCCTGCATCGGCGGCGCTTCCGTGGCCTCGGCGAACTCCTTGCGCAATTTGCGCAGCAGGCCGAGTTCGGACTGGAAGTCCACGTAGTGCGGCAGCTTGAGATGTTCGACAAAACCGGTCGCCTGGACATTATCCGAATGCGACATCACGAACTCTTCGTCCTGGGCCGGCGCGATCACTTCCTCGCCGAGTTCGCGGGCGCGCAGCGTGCGGTCGACAAGCGCCATCGACATGGTCTTGCGCTCGCTCTGCCCGAACGCCAGCCCATAGCCGCGCGTGAAACACGGCGCTTCGGTGGCCGAGCCCTTGAACTGATTGACCATCTGGCATTCGGTCATCGCGATCGCGCCGAGCGGCACGGCGAAGCCTACGTCCTCGGCCATGAATTCGATCTCGACTTCGCCGAAGCGGATTTCGCCGGCAAACGGATGGTTGCGGCCGTAACCGCGCTGCGAGGAATAGCCAAGCGCCAGCAGAAAGCCTTCGTCGGCGCGCGCCAGGTTCTGCAGGCGCAGGTCGCGGTCCGCCGGGAAGCTGAGCGGCTCGCGCGTGAGGTCGCCGACCGGCGTCTCCGCATCTGCCTTAGGCGACGGCTCGATCAGGCCGTCCCGGCCGAGAATGTCGGTCACGCGAGGCGTCGCCGCGAGCGACGCTTCGCTCGTCTCCGGCGTTTCCGGAGAAAACCCCTCGGCAAGCTGAGGATCCAGCAAACGATGGGTATAATCGAAAGTCGGCCCGAGGATTTGCCCGCCGGGAATGTCCTTGAAGGTCGAGGAAATCCGCCGCCGCACCTGCATCGCGCCGGTATCGACCGGCTCGGTAGCGCCGAAGCGCGGCAGGGTGGCGCGGAACGCGCGGACCAGGAAGATCGCCTCGATCATGTCGCCGCGCGCCTGCTTGATCGCGAGCGACGCGAGTTCGCGGTCGTACAACGAGCCCTCGGTCATGACCCGGTCGACGCCGAGCGACAACTGCTCGGATATCTGGGACAGCGAAACCTCGGGAACGTCACGGTCGCCGCGCCGCTCATGCGCCAGCAGGCGATGGGCGTTCTCGATGGCGCGTTCGCCTCCCTTGACGGCAACGTACATGTCTAGCCTCCCCTCGCGAACCGCGTGGTGCGCGGTATCGCGACAATTGCATCGTCATGGACCAGCACGACATCGATGCCGCGCGGAAACAGAGGCACATTGACGGCAAGCCGTTCGAACAAATCATGGGGCTGGATCGCGGCCTGCAGGATCGCTGTGCCGTCGATGCCGGGGCCGCGCAGTTCGAGGGCGGGCCCCTGCGACAGGCTGTCGACCTGCAGGATCAACGTCGTCGAACGATCCGGGTATTCATTGCTGCCGAACGCAAAACGATCGAGCGCCGGAAGCTCGCGGGGACTACCGATCAGGGCAAAGCTGCTGATCGAGGAATCCGCGATCACAGGCGCGCTGGTGTGGAACTTGAGCCATTTGGCAACGTCCGTCGTTGCCGACATCCGGCCGTCGAGCCAGATCGGCGTATCATGGTCGAACAGGGTCAGCGCAATAGCCGCGGTGCCGCGCATCATCGCGGCGGGCGTGCCGGCGACGGCCGCAATGCGCTGCACGCTGCCGGGACGCGCCATCGCATCCATCACCGAGCGGAAGGTCGATTGCGCTGACAGCACCTTGTCGGCAAATCCTGCGGGCAGTTCGGCAACCGTCGTCATCAACCCTCTCCCCGCACCAAGGTGTAGAAATCGACCCGCGTCGCCGCAGCCTCGGTCGCCTTGCGGTTCCGCGTGGCGGTCATTGCCGCGCACAGTGGCGCGATCACCTTTGTCTCGATGAGGCCGGCGAATTCATCCGATTGCACCATGGCGTCGCACAGCGCGATCATCCGCGCTTTCTCGCGGTCGCGGCCGAGCGTGTAGCCGAATCCGACCTGGCCGGTCGAAAGCCGCACCGCCGCACGCGATACCGTGGCTTCGCCGAGGTTGAAGGCAGAGCCGTCGCCGCCGATACGGCCGCGCACCATCACGAGGCCGTTTTCCGGCTCGCGCAGATTCTCGTGATCAGGCAGCGTGATCGCCGCCAGACGGCCGGATATCTCTGATGGATCGGAATGCGCCAGCACCGCCATGACGGCCTTGCGCTGCGCCTGCTTGTCGTTCTCGGTTGCCGTCATATCCACCTTGCCGGAATCAAGTTGTCTATGCTAATAGACAACTTCATAACCAAACGCCATGACTGTTTGGTGACAACAGGGTTGTTTTTTCGGATGACCGTCCCGGATATATTCACACCATGAGCATGCAGGATGCGGCCACCGGTGTGGCGTTGTGGCGGCAGGTCGCCGACGGGATCGAACGCGCCATTGCGGAGGGCCGCTTCGCCGCGGGCGAAAAGCTGCCGGGTGAAATGGAGATCGCCGAAACCTATCGCGTCAACCGCCATACCGTGCGCCGGGCGCTGGCGACGCTCGCCGAACGCGGGCTGGTGCGCGCCGAGCGCGGCAGCGGCACTTATGTCGAGACCCAGCGCCTCGCCTATCCCTTGCGCTCGCGGACGCGGTTTTCCGAGATCGTAGGCGCCGGCGGCCATGAACCGCGCGGCCAGTTGATCGAAGCGTCCGACGATGTCGCGACACGTGAACTGGCGCGGGAACTCGGGCTGAAGACGGGCGCACCCTTGGTCCGGATCGAGGCGCTGCGGCTGGCCGACCGGACACCGATCTGCGTCAGCACCTCATGGCTTTCCGCCGAGCGCTTCCCTGACGCGGGACAGGTCTTCGCCAGCGTGCGCTCGATGACCAAGCTGGTCGCACATTACGGCATCCGCGATTACCGCAGGTGGTCCACCCGGATCACCGCCGCCATAGCCGACGCCAGCGACGCCGCACGGCTCGATCTCGCGCTCGGCCGCCCGGTGCTGGTGGTCGACAGCACCGACGTCGATCCCGACGGCCAGCCGATCGTAACCAAGCGCTCGCGCTTCGCCGCCGAGCGCGTCGAGTTCATCGTCGAAAGCGATTAGATCGCTGGATCAGACCACCGCGCGCTGGCCGATGATCGCAAACCGCAGCTTGCCTGAAATCCAGTCGATCGCCGCCACCGCGACCAGGATCATCAGGATCAGGAATGAGACTTTCTGCCATTCCAGCACCCGGATCTGCTCGGCCAGCTGCAATCCAATGCCGCCGGCGCCGACGATCCCGATGATCGTAGCCGAGCGGGTGTTCGATTCGATGAAATAGAGCACCTGCCCTGCGATGACGGGCAGCACCTGCGGCATCAGCCCAAACCGTATTTCGTGCAGCGCATTGCCGCCGGAGGCCCGGATGCCCTCGACCTGCTTCCGGTCGGCGGCCTCGATCGCTTCGGAGAACAATTTGCCGAACGCGCCGAAATCCGCCACCGCAATGGCCAGCACGCCCGCGAACGGCCCAAGGCCGACGACGTTGATCCAGACCAGCGCCCAGATCAGCGTGTCGACGCCGCGGATCGAATCGAGAAAGCGGCGAACCGGGAACCGGAAGATACCCGACGGAACGATGTTCTTTGCCGCCAGCAGACTGACCGGCAGCGCGAGCAACGCGGCAAGGGTCGTGCCGAGCAGCGCGATCGACAGGGTTTCACCGAGCGCAACGAGATAGACCGGGAGCGAACTGCCGGGATCGGGCGGGATCATCATCATCGTGATCCAGCCGAGCTGGCTCAGCCCCGCCAGCATCCGCGCCGGCGAAAACTCCAGCTCGACCAGCCCGAACACGAAGATCCCGAACGCAGCCAGCAGCATCGCGGGGATCGCGAGACGGGAGGAAACCGGCCGGTCAAAGACCTCGGGATAGCGGCCGCGCAAATCCCCGGAGTCAGGCGCAGGCAACCGTGTCATGCCCGCGCCTCCCTGCCAAACAGCCGCCCGCGCGCCCATCCGGTACCGATATCGATCAGGAACACGGTGACAATGATCATCAGCAGGATCGCGCTGACGTCGGAATAAAAGAATTTCCTGACGGCAACGACGAGTTCCTGGCCGATGCCGCCGGCGCCGACGAAACCCATCACCGAAGCGCCGCGCACGTTGATCTCAAAGCGCAGCAACGTGTAGCTGGCAAAACCCGCCGCGACCTGCGGCACGACGGCGAAGCGTATGCACGATATCCAGCTCGCGCCGGTCGATCGGACCCCCTCGACCGGCTTCATGTCGATGTTCTCGACGATTTCGGAATACAATTTGCCGAGCGCACCGACCGAATGGATCATGATGGCGAGAACCCCGGCCATCGGCCCGAGACCGAACGCGATCACGAAGATCAGCGCAAACACGATGTCCGGAACGGTACGGCAGAACTCCATCAGGCGGCGAACCGTAAATCGCAGCCATGGCGCCGGCGAGGTATTTTCAGCGGCCAGAAAATTGAGCGCAAAAGCGAGGATCGCCCCGGCCAGGGTACCGACGTAGCTGATCAGGACGGTCTCGCCGAGCAGCGCCAGCCATTTTTTCCAGCCCCAGAACCACTCGCCGATATCGGCCCAGACCCGCGCGCCGCTCTCCAGCGTGCCGATGCGGTCGAAGTAGCTGACGAAATTTCCGATCTTGTTGACGAAAATTACCGGATTAACCTCGGCCCCGATCCCGGCGATGACGAGAACCGCGAAGAATACCGCCGTTGCCAGCGTCATCCGCAGCCGCTTGCGCGCCACCGCCGCACGATAAGCGTCGTTGAGCACCGCGAGTTGCTGGGCTGGAAGGATGGATACGGCTGATGTCATGGAAGGCTGCTGTGCCGGTTATGTCCTGAACGGAAAAAGGCCGGGTCGCATGGACCCGGCCTGGTCTCGCTCCGCCAATCGATCAGGACGCCTTCTTCTTGCGAAGATTGTCCACGAACTTGATCAGGTCGATCATGCCGTCCCAATCCTTTGTCGTGGCGGGATTGAATGCCTTTTTCTGGCCGTCGGAAAGACGGTCGAAGGCGGCCTTGTCCTTGGCCGGTGCATCCGCAAACGCCTTGGCGATGGCGGCCTTCAGGCCGTCCGGAAGGTCCGAATTATAAGCATAAGGCCCATTGAGAATGGGCGCAGACTTATGGACGATCCGGAAATCATCCTTCTTCATCACTGTGCCGTCGGCGTTCTTTAGCATGCCCTTGGTCAGCATCTGGGCCAGCGTGGAGTCGTTGTCGGTGGTCCATTGATTGGCGGCGACTTCGACGGTGCCCTGCGTGAGCGCCAGTATGGCGTTCTCATGACTGCCGCTGAACACGACTTTGCCAAAATACGTGTCGGCATCGGAGATGCCCAGCTTGTCGAGCTCGAAGCGCGGCACGTTGTTGCCCGACGTCGAATTCGGATCGACCAAAGCGAGATTCTTGCCCTTCAGCTGGTCGAGGTTCTTGTACGGGCTCGACGCCTTGACGAAGAACACCGAGTAATAACCCGTAGAGCCATCGGCATTGATGTCGTTAGCGAACGCGTCGGTCTTGACGCCGGTCATCCGCGCGCGCGCGAACGACGCCGAGCCGTAGCTGGCGATATGGATGTTGCCGGAGCGCTGGCCTTCGATGACGGCGGCGTAGTCGTTGGCAATGCGCAGCGTGACCTTCACGCCGAGCTCTTTGGATAGATAGGCGACGAACGGTGCCCAGCGTTCGGTCACGCCCGAGGCGTTTTCCGCCGGCACGACGGCGAAGGTCAGTTCCGGATATTTGCCCTTCCAGTCCTGCGCAGAGGCGGCGGAGGCCGAAAACGCCAGCGCGGCTGCGCCGGCCAGAACGATACGACGATTGATCATGGTGTGCCCTCTTGTTGTGTTGATTTTTTCGGCCGTTTGCAGGTTTGCAATCGGCCGCCCTGTTACAGAAGAACGCTCAGGCCGCCGCCGCAGTGCCCAGCTCAGGGACGGCAGCACCACCAGGCGCATGTGCGGGTGCAGCGCCCATGACGTCGTTGGCTTCGAGATCGTAAAGCTCGCGCGCGATGAGATCCGTCAGCGTCGCCGGCGCCCCATCGAACACGATGCGGCCCGCGGACATGCCGATCAGGCGGTCGCAATAGGTCCGCGCCAGGTCGAGCGAATGCAGATTGCAGATCACGGTGATGCCGAAATGCTTGTTGATGCGCAGCAGCGCATCCATCACGATCCGCGTGTTGCGTGGATCGAGCGAAGCGATCGGCTCATCGGCGAGAATGATATCCGGCTCCTGCACCAGCGCACGCGCGATCGCGACCCGCTGCTGTTGACCTCCGGAAAGCTGGTCGGCGCGCTGGGCTGCAAGCGAAGCCATGTCGAACTGCTCGAGCGCCGACATCGCTAGCGCCTTGTCCCGTTCGGGCCAGGTTTGCGTCAGCGAACGCCAGGACGGGATTTCGGCGAGCCGCCCCATCAGCACATTGGTCAGCACGTCGAGCCGGCCGACCAGATTGAACTGCTGAAAGATCATCGCCGAGCGGGCGCGCCATTGCCGCAAATCCTTGCCGCGCAGCGCGGTGACGTCGACGCCTTCGAACAGGATGCGGCCTTCGGAAGGCTCAGCGAGGCGATTGATCATCCGCAGCAGCGTCGACTTGCCGGCACCGGAGCGGCCAATCACGCCGACAAAGCTACCGGGCGCGATCGAGAATGACGCATCATCCACTGCGGCTTTTGTGCCGAAACGGCACGTCAAACCTTCCACCACCAGCATGCAATGCTCCAGAATCCCGACCGTGGACCATCGCTAACGATTGGATTTTACAGTTGTGTGACAACCGCGACACGGTGCAGCGACCGTCCACACCCGCGAACACCCGCGACATCAGTCATGCAACCGTCACGAAGATGTCATCATGCCCGTTGATGAGGTGCCATCGTGACACCATCTTTGTCGCGGAGAGACGCCCGTATGGCCGGCAAAATGCTTTCAGTCGACCCGACCGTCGATCCCACGGCGAAATTGCACGACGCCCAGCTTGGTGCCTATTGCGAAGTCGGCGCGCGCACGATCCTGCATGAAGTGTCGATGGACGACTATTCCTACGTCGTCAACGACGCCCAGATCACCTACACTTCCATCGGCAAATTCTGCTCGATCGCGGCGATGACCCGGATCAACCCCGGCAACCACCCGATGCACCGCGCGACGCAGGCGCACTTCACGTACCGGGCCAGCGCCTATTTTCCCGGCGAGAGCGCCGACGCCGGGTTCTTCGAATGGCGGCGCGCGCACCACATCCATATCGGCCATGACGTCTGGATCGGGCATGGCGCGATCATCCTGCCCGGCCGCAACGTCGGCACCGGCGCGGTGATCGCCGCCGGCGCGATCGTGACCAAGGACGTCCCGGCCTACACCATCGTCGGCGGAAATCCGGCGCGGCCGATCAAACGGCGGTTCTCGGAAGATGTCGCCGGTCGGCTCGCCGAGCTTGCCTGGTGGAATTGGGACCATGAGACGCTGCGCCGCGCCCTACCCGATTTCCGCAAGCTCACGGTCGAGGATTTTCTGGCAAAATACGAAGCAGGCGCGGGCTCCGTCCGCGCGCAGATCAGGCATCAGGGTGCAGCATCGTGACTGACATTTTCATCGAAGGCGGCCGGGCCCTGCTCGGCCACGAAATCCACGAGACCTCGCTGCGGATCGCAGGCCGTGACATCAGCGCCATCGGCGCCGACCAGGGCCGCGCTTCGCCGGGCATCGACGCCGGCGGCTTGCTGGTGCTGCCTGGGATCGTCGATCTTCATGGCGATGCGTTTGAACGGCAGATGATGCCGCGCCCGGGCGTCGATTTCCCCATCGACGTCGCCCTTGGTGACAGCGACCGGCAGGCGATCAGCAACGGGATCACCACGGTCTACCACGGCACGACCTGGTCGTGGGAGCCGGGCCTGCGCTCGGGCGACAACGCAAGGCGGTTGCTGGAAGCGATCGAGTCGATGCGGCCGCAGCTTTCGGCCGACACCCGCTTCCATCTGCGCCACGAGACCTACAATCTCGACGCCGAATCCGAGATCAGCGAATGGTTGTCGGACGGGCGCATCGACCTGTTCGCATTCAACGACCACATGGATGGGACGGTCGCCAACCTCGACAAGCCGCAAAAGCGCAGCCGCATGGTCGAACGCACCGGGCTTTCGAACGAGGCGTTCGATTTGCTGGTGACGCGCGTCGTTGTCCGCGCGCACGAGGTGCCGGCCTCGATCGCCCGGCTGGCGAAAGCGGCGCGTGACGCCAATGTACGCATGCTGTCGCATGACGACGAAAGCCCCGAGATGCGGAAGGCGTTTCGGGCGCAGGGCGTCGGCATTGCCGAGTTTCCGGTCAATGAGGAAACCGCGCGCGAGGCGGCAGAGGCCGGCGACTTCATCGTGTTCGGCGCGCCCAATGTTGTCCGCGGCGGCAGCCACACCGGCTGGACCAAGGCGTCCGACATGATCGCCAAGGGCTTATGCTCGGTGCTGGCGTCGGACTATTATTATCCGGCGCAGCTATTGGCAGCGTTCCGTCTCGCTGCCGATGGCGTGCTGCCGCTGGACGAGGCCTGGCAGCTGATATCGTCAGCCCCCGCCCGGGCCGCCGGCCTCACCGATCGCGGCGTTCTTGCCACCGGCCAGCGTGCCGACATCATCTTCGTTGATGACAAGGTGCCGTTGCGGCCGCGTGTCGTCGCCGTCATGGCCGCGGGACGGCTGGTGCATCTGACGGAAGCTGGCCGCCTGCGCAACTCGACCCTCGCTCCGCGCAAGGCGATTGCAGCCGCCTGACACGCCTCTATCCTGTATCCTGTGCCAATGTCGAATTATCCGCGTTACGCGATCTACTACGCCCCGGTGCAGGCCAGCGACCTCAATCGCTTCGGCGCGCAAATGCTTGGCTATGACGCCTTTGGCGGCGAAGACCTGCCGTTTCCGGAAGACGTCGTCAGCGCTGCGCCGGATTGGCGCAACCTGACGGCCGATCCCCGCAAATACGGCTTTCACGCCACGCTGAAGGCGCCCTTCTCGCTGGCACAAGGAAGGACTGAAGCCGAACTCCTCGCGGCGTGTGCCGCCTTCGCCGCAACGCCCCGGGCGATTCCGGTCATCAGGCCGGTGGTCGGCTCCATCAGTGGCTTCATTGCGGTAATCCCGGCTGATCCGCCGGCGGAATTGATCCGCCTTGCGGCCGATTGCGTCAGCGAATTCGATGCGTTCCGCACGCCGCTCACCGAAGCGGACCGTGCGCGCCGCAATCCTTCCCGCCTGACATCGGCGCAGCGCGCCCATCTCGACAGCTGGGGCTATCCCTACGTGATGGAAGAGTTTCGTTTCCACATGACGCTGACCGGCCGGCTCGACGCAAGCCGCCTGGAGACCGTTCTGGCGATGCTGAGAAACAGTTTTTCCACGCTCGGCCTCGAGACCCTCGCGATCGACAGGCTTGCGCTATTCCGTCAGGACAGTGCGGATTCCCGCTTCCGGATCGCCAGGCAGTACGACCTCCTGCCAGGCCAGAGTTAGACGCATCCACATTGCTGCTGCGTCAGATGTGTTGAGACAGCACTTGCTTCTGCCGTCCATCCGGCCGCGGGTCGATATCCACCGACCATAGATCCCGATTGTCGACATCCTTCAAGGTTACCGTCATGACCTCCGATCGGCCATCGATATCGACCCGGCCGAAGAACTGCAGTCCGAAACATGGCGCGAGGTTTTCGCCCTGCTCCGCGCTGCAGCCTTTCTGGAACGCCACAGCCGGTCCGAACGTATTGTCCAGCTGGGCGGGCGCCCAGGTCCCCGCATGCAGTGGCCCGGAGACGAACTCCCAGAACGGCTCGAAATCCTGGAATACCGCACGGTTCGGATCGTAGCGATGCGCGGCCGTATAGTGCATGTCGGCCGTCAGCCACACTGTGTTGCTGACACCCATGCGCTTCATGAAGGACAGCAGATCGGCAATCTCGCATTCGCGCCGCTCCGGCGGCCCATCGCCAAGCGCAATCGCATCCTCGCTGATCAATCCGATCGGCATGTCGGCGGCGATGACCTTCCAGGTCGCATCGGAGGCCGTGAGTTCACGCTTCAGCCAGGCCAGTTGCGCCGGGCCGAGAATGCAGGTGTCGCTGCGGTCGTCGCGATTATTCCCGGTCGAATCGCGATAGCTGCGCATGTCGATCAGAAAGACGTCGAGCAGCGGCCCATAGGCGACCTTGCGATAGATCCGCCCCGCCTGCCCAGCCAGGTTGCGGATAGGCATGAATTCATGAAACGCGCGGGCCGCCCGCGCCACCAGGTGGGAGCTGCCGTCTTCGGCGTAGCCGGTCTCGTCAGCGGTGCCGATCGGCGCCCAGTCATTGGTGACTTCATGATCGTCCCACTGCGCGAGCATCGGCACTTGCGCGTTGAAGGCGCGCAGATTTTCGTCGAGCAAATTGTATTTGTAGTTGGCGCGATATTGCGCGAGGCTGTGGGCAACGACGGATTTGTCTTCGGTGACGATGTTCCGCCACAAGCCTCCGCCCGGCAGCTTCAATTCGGCTTCGATCGGACAGTCGGCGTAGATGTGATCGCCGGAATGGATGAAAAAGTCCGGGCGATTTTCGAGCATGGTTTTGTAAGTCCGCATGCCGCCGCGGGCGGGATCGATGCCCCAGCCCTGGCCGGCAGTATCGCCCGACCAGACAAACGATACCGCGTGTCGTGCCACCGGCGCGGTGCGGAAATGGCCGACCTGCGCCTCACCCGAAATCCTGGACTCGCCGATATCAGCGAAACGCACCCGATAGAAAATATCATGCCCGGGCGGAAGGCCCTCGAGCAAAAGCTTCGAGGTGAAGTCATGCTCGGGCAGCGCTTCCGACGATGCGACGCGAAGGATGGACTTGAAGCTCTCGTCGATCGAGCACTCCACCTGCATGCGCGCGGCCCGATCGGCCCTTGCCCATATCACCGCGGAATCGGCCGAGACGTCGCCCGACGCGATCCCGCTGGCGATGTGCGGACGATCCGCGGCGCGGCTGAGATAAGGTTTGGCAACGCTTCCCAATGCTGCGACCGCAGCGGTGGATGCAGTCCGAACCAGCAATTGACGTCTGGTCAAGCCCTGTCCAGTCAGGTCTTGCTTCGCGCGTATTCCAATCGGCATTGAAGGCGCCCTCGTCGAATCGCGACGAAGGGTGCCCGTCCAAATTGACCGCAGCCCGAAGGTTTTGCGACAGTCGGATGAACCCGCGCGGAAGCTGCAGAATGAAAGTGTTCGCAATCTCAGCGGTGAAAAGATCGCCGTCGGTTGCTGAGCGGATATGCGGATGTGTGGGTGAGGTAGACGAGGCCCGGAGTGCCTAGGAGTCCGGGCCTCGTGAGCCTCCAGTGGAAAGGCGTTCACTGTGATGAGTGAATGCCCTGCCCCCCGCTGTTAGCGACGCCGTTATAGATTGCGAAGCCGTGTGCCGCTAACCCGGACGAATACGGATGTCCAGATTACGATCATCGTGCGCTGCGTGAGAGGACCGCGAACGCAAAGGTTGCTAAACGCGTCGCCGCACGCCTTGTGCCGCCAGGAGCATTTCAAATGAAAACGATTTTATCCGCGTTGATTGTGCTTGGACTATCGCTCGCCGCCGCGCCCGCCTTAGGGGCTGACAACCGCAACGTCTCGGTCATCAACGAGACCGGCTATGCGATCAAGTTTTTGGGTTTCAATTCGCCCGATGACGGCCTCGACGAATGGGAGAACGAACTCGACAAGACCCTGAAGAACCAGGACACCGCTTACGTTGAATTCGATGAGGACGAGGACGGCTGCGTCTGGAACATCAAGGTGGATTGGGCGAATTACGATGAATCGGTGCTCTGGAAGAACGTCAACCTGTGCAAATTCAACGTGCTCAGGCTGCGCTACGATTCCGGGACCAAGACGACGTCATTCATCGCGGAGTGATCGATTGGTCGAGTGATGCCGCCAAGATCGCGCGCAAAGATCGCGCGTTGGCGCAGCGTGCACGAAACGCAGGCAGCACTGCTTACAAAATCGTCTTGCCCGGAACTGTTCGATAGGGCTGATTTCACGCGGGTCCTTGGCGCGACACCTGGGCAACCCCCAGCCTCGCACCATCTTTCCCATTCGCCCCCGCCGATCCTCACAGGCCGGCGGGGGTTTCATTCTTGGAATCGCTGGAATCCGCACCGGTCGGCAACAAATACCGAACCCGCCTGGGCCAGCCCCTACGATCCGCAATCAAGCCTGCGAATCGGATATTTTGGAAGAGAATCGGCCATAACGCGTTGAACGTTCCTCCCGCTCTCAATCGGAGCAGCGCACGCCATGAACCGAAACATGCATTGCTCGCATTTTCTTTGGAATAATGGGCCCCGCGCGGTGTTCCGGGCTCCGATGCTGCAATTTGTCATCTTCAAGCGCCGCCGGAACTTTTGCTGGCAAGTGCGCGATCAGAGCGGGAAAATGATTGCAGGCGGACGGGAGAAAACCCGGCCCGCCGCGCGCTACCACGCGTATCGCGCCTTGTTCCTTGTGCTTTCCACCGGCTGGAAGGCGAGCGATCTGCAACCGCATTAGGCAGGGCTCCGGCGCGACGCATGGCCTTGTCCCAAGGCCGCGTCCCGTGGCAACGCGCCGCTAGCAGCCCCGACAGATCCCGGTGAACGTGCTGGTCTCAACCCGGCCGCGCGGGCGCACGGGTGGCCTTTTTGACCTTCCCTGGCGTGGAACGGTGATCCGTTGTGACGCGCCCGCATAGGGTGGCACGACCACGCGCGAACCCGAGGGCGACGCGTTGACCGAACCGTAGCTGGGGGACGGCGCAGGACTGTTGGTGCCGGGTGGCGGGATCCGGGAGGCATTTCCGATGCCGCTGGGGTCGCCGACCACGCTGGGATTGGCCGGACCGTAAGGTATGCCGCTGATCGCAGAATTGCCTGCTCCGGCCGAGCCGGCGGGCGGCGGGAACTGCGCGAACGCGCTGCCGGGCACGATCAGGCTGACCAGCATTGCGAAGCCAACAAGCGCCGAATGGCCGGACATTGAATCTCCAGGGGAAAGCTGCGGACCCAACGTTTATGTGGGGCGCTCGTTCCGGGGGTAAAGGTCGCGCCCGTCATTTACCGGAGTAGGCATCTGTAAACGAATCAGACCTAACTTGGCGGCGATCACATCCGGAGATTCGGCGGCATGAACCAGCCCGTAATCCTTGATAATGATATCCGCGCACTGCAGGAATGGCTGCGCTCGGCCTGGCAGCAACTGGCCGATCCCTCCCTCACCGCCTTTACGCGCCGCGAACTGCGCAATCAGATGAAGCAATGCAGCGCCGACCTGCGAACCCAGCTTCAATTGGTGGCGACGCGTCAGTCACAGCCGGTCAAGGGCCAGCCCCGCACCCCCGGTAGGCCGGAGCTTCGTATCCTGACTTGACCTTGGAGATTCCTTGGGGATCACGCGCCAACCGGCTGTCTGCGCTCCATCGCCAGCCACGAACACACCGCAGCCGGCACCGCGCCGACAACACCGAGCAGCACCACGGATGGTTCGTGGATGAATCCCATCTGGAATGCGCCAACCAGCGGCACGTAACTGACGAAGTACGCAAACAAGGCCGTCAGCGCGATCCGGTACGGCATCTCGCGTTTAACCAGCACATGGTCGAACCACGCGGTCAGCAGCGCTGGAATCAGACCGACCAAATAGACCGTCGGCAGCATCATAACTTGTGCAAGGTCGAACGTGCTCGGACCGCCGGCAACCCAGTTGGCGATCTGGAGCATCACCCAGAACGCGACGATGAACCCGAGCGGCGGCGCAACCGCGGCAAAAATCACAAAGCGTTTCATGTGTCACGTTCCTTATGAGATCTCGTGCAGCCTGATGGCCTGCTTCGATTTGCGAACGTATCGCCGCGTCGTTTCTCCCGATGTGACCGCTCTCACGCTGGTCGGTGCGCCGTCGCGCGCCTATGATCGGACGCGCGGATTGCAAGGCGAAGTCGGCCAGGAAGCTGCCAATGACGAGAGTGACGATTTTCTCGGCGGCCTTGTGCGCGCTGCTCGCGACGTCGGCATCGGCCCAAAATCCGGCCCCCACCGCGTTCAAGGTGATCTCGCCGATCTTCGGTCAACTCGTCACCTTTTCGTTGCCGACCAGTTTCGCCACGGTGTTCGAGAACACCAAAGGGACGAACTATGTCCGCGAGGCCGTGCTGAAGGGCGAGACGGTCAAGAGCTGGACCCAGATGATCACGGTGACCGGCGCCAAGGGGGCCGCCGGCAACGCCGGGGTTTCGCCGGAGCGCTTTGCGGGCTCGATGGTCGGTGGCTTCAAGTCGGCCTGTCCCGACACCTTCGCAGCGCAAGGATTTGGCGCGACCAAATTCGGCGATCAAGATGCGTATGTCGCAGTGGCAAGCTGCGGCCGGGTCGAAACCAGCGCCGACAAACACAGCGAAACCACGCTCATCGTCACCGTCAAAGGCAGCGCCGATTACTACACGGTGCAATGGGCCGAACGCGCGCCGGCGACTGGGCGAAGCGCAATTGAC
This sequence comes from Bradyrhizobium sp. AUGA SZCCT0182, assembly GCF_018130185.1. Lineage (NCBI taxonomy): Bacteria > Pseudomonadati > Pseudomonadota > Alphaproteobacteria > Hyphomicrobiales > Nitrobacteraceae > Bradyrhizobium > Bradyrhizobium sp. AUGA SZCCT0182. The sequence continues at coordinate 136,505 of NZ_JAFCLY010000008.1, forward strand.
GAGACCAAATGGCTGGCGCGGTTGCGCCAATTGCAGCCGATTCGTGTCTGTCCGATCGTGCCCGGCGAGCCCGCGCCCTACCCGAGCTGCGCCGGCAGGAACTAACTGCGGCGTCGGCACGCCGACTTGCCCGGCGCGCCCTTTCATTGATAACCCTGACTGTTGATAACCCGGACTCGCCGACCCCGGCGGCGAGTCTGACGGCTTTGGTGTGCTATCCGCATATCGGCCTGACTAACGACGGACGGAACATATGCGGATCACCCTCGTCGGCTCCCGCCATTTCGGCGTGACGACCTTCACCATGCTGCGCGAACACGGCGTCGAAATCGCGAGGATAGTCGTCCACGATAACGAAGACCGGCTGGCGGCCGCAGCAAGGGCCGCTGGCGTCGAGGTCGTCGTGCAGGCCGACGCCAGATTCGTCACCGCGGCGGAAATCGCCCCCGACAGCGACCTGATCGTGACCGCCCACAGCCACGCCCGCATCACCCGCGAGGCACTGGCCGTCGCCAAGCTCGGCGGTATCGGCTATCACCCCTCGCTGCTGCCCCGGCATCGCGGCATCGCCGCGGTCGAATGGACCATCAAGGAAGGCGATCCGATCGCCGGCGGCACCATCTATCACCTCGCCGACCGGATGGACGCCGGCGCGATCGCGGCCCAGGAGTGGGTTTTCGTCAAGAAAGGCGAGACCGCACGCGAGCTCTGGGAGCGCGCGCTCGCTCCGCTCGGCCAAAAGCTGCTCGGCGAAGTCATCGATTACGCCAGGATCCACAAGACCCTGCCCGCTCGGCCCCAGGACGAGCAATTCGCCACCCTCGCGCCAAAGCTTTCCGACGCCAAGCACTGACCGAACGAGGAAAACCCATCCGTTTCAGCCAGTTAAGCATCCCGGACCCGAATCATGACCCGAATCGAAGCCCATTTCGCGCATTTATTCGTTCCGAGGCCGGAACGGGATTCACCTTGATGTGTTTGAATTGTTAGGAACTTTCTCCGTTATTGCGGCGCAACAAAGTTTGAACACATTGTGACCGGATAACGCGCTCATCACACACACCTTTCGGGGATTTGATCCATGCGTTCCAACCGCATCAGCAAGCTGTTTTTGACTTCGTTTCTTGCCACCGCTGCCTTCGCGGCCGCTCCCGCCGCCGCCCAGCAGCCCTATGACGGGCTTTGGCAGGTTACCGTCGTCACCAAAACCGGCAGTTGCGATGCGCGCACCGCCTCAACCGTCACTGTCAGCGACGGCAAGGTAACGGGCTCCGGCGCTCCGGTTTCCGGCACCGTCAGTTCCGGGGGACTTGTGCGAGTCTCGATCAATGGTGCATATGCGAACGGTCAACTCAGTGGCAACTCCGGATCGGGGAAATGGAATGGGGCATCAGCTGGTGTACCGTGTAGCGGTCGATGGGAAGCGTCCCGTCAGTAAGACAAGCCGAACATCAGAATTCTTCGCCTATCCGCGGCGGCTGACAATTGCAGCCGTCGCGTTTTTCATGACTTCGCTTGCAGTACCAGCAAGTTACGCCCAGTCCTCCGGGCCTTACGCCGGCATGGCTGGCAAGTGGGCGGGCGGCGGCACCGTCACGCTGGACGACGGATCCAACGAACGCATCCGTTGCCGCGCGGTCTATGACGTTGCGGGCGTCAAGATGGACATGAGCCTCACCTGCGCGAGCGACGCCTATAGGTTCAATCTGACGGCCAACGTGGTCGACCAGGGCGGCGCGATTGTCGGGCAGTGGAGCGAAACCAGCCGCGGCATTACCGGCAGCCTGCAGGGCCGCGGCGGCGGCGGCAACTTCCAGGTCACGGCCGTCACCGTCGGTTTCAACGCCAACATCGCGCTCAAGACAGCCGGCAACAAGCAGTCCGTCAGCATTCGGGCCGACAGCCAGTTCCGCGCCGCCAACATTTCGCTTTCGAAGTAAAGCCGCAGCGGTCCGCCCGTCCTGTCGCAAATACCAAATCGCCCGCTGAAGAGCGGGCGATTTTCGTTAGGAGCGGTATTTGCGGTTACTAGCCGGTTTTGGGCTTCTCCAGCCTCGCAGCAGTCTCCTTGATGGTCTTTGCGATCAGCAGGGCCTGTTCCTTGTTGAAGGCAAAATCCTGCACCCCGTTATGGGTCGTAAGCGACAGCACCATGATGTCGGGTTGGGCTTCAGGCCAGCCGGTTGCGAAGGCCGTCACGAAACTTGCTGAAGTCGATCGGGCTTCTGAAGTCGAGCGGTTGGTCATGGTCTATGTTTCCTGTGTTGTTCGAGCGCGCCTTAAGTCCGATTCAAGACTTGGGCACGTAAGCGGTGACTTCGAGTTCGACCTTGGCCCTGACATCGACCAGTCCGTCGATGTAGAGCAGCGTCGATGGCGGGAAGTTGCGACCAAGCGTTTCCTTCCAGGCCGCACCGATCCCGGCGCCCGCCGCCTCATATTCGCTGCGGCTGGTCAGATACCAGGTCAGGCGAACGATGTGTTCGGGACCAGCCCCTGCCTCGCCAAGCAGTTTGATGATCCGCTTCAGCGCCGTGCCGACCTGGGCGGCCATGTCGGGCTGATAGTCGCCCTTCTCGTCGCCGCCGGTCTGGCCGGCCAGCACGATCCATTTGCCGGGACCATCGACCTCGACACCATGTGAAAAGCCGCGGGGTTTCGACCATTCGGCCGGTTGTAGGATACGCATGGATAAGTCCTCCTGAGACGGGCCGATCCTTAGCACCGATCCCGCACTGCCTCCCACAGCGAAATTGGCGCCCGCGCATCGCTGCGTCCGCAGATTTGCACGTTGCAAATCGCCGAGCGCTCGCCGATACCCGCCTGCCCCTCTAAGTCAGCCCAACTCAGCCGCTAGCGCATGGACCGCACACCTTCCAAATCACTGGCTGCACTGTGGATGTCGGGCTGGCTCGCCTTGATGCTGATCGTGGTGGTCGCCGGCCGCGAAGGCATGCGCGAGCTGAACGTGTTCCAGCTGATGGAGATGCGCACGATCATCGGCTTCTTCCTGCTGTATCCGATGATCCGCGCCAATGGCGGATTTGCCATCCTGAAAACCGCGCGGCTGCACGTGCACATCTCGCGCAACCTCATTCACTACGGCGCGCAGCTCGGCTGGTTTTTCGCGCTGACGCTGATTCCGATCGGTCAGGTGGTGGCGATCGAATTCACGATGCCGATCTGGACCGCGATCCTGGCCGCGATGTTTCTCGGCGAGCGGATGACGGTCTGGAAGGTCGCGGCCATCGTGCTCGGCATCGTCGGCGTCATTGTCATCGTTCGCCCGGCGACCGGCGAGGTCAATCCCGGACAATTGATTGCGCTGGCGGCCGCGGTCGGCTTCGGCATCTCGATCGCGATGGTCAAATCGCTGACCCGGACCGAACATTCGGTCGCGATCATTTTCTGGATGCTGGCGATACAATCTGTGGCCGGGTTTTTTCCCGCGCTCTACGTCTGGACGTGGCCGCCGGCTAACGCCTGGGGCTGGGTCGTCGTGATCGCTTTCTGCGGCACGTTCTCCCACTACTGCATGGCACGCGCGTTACTGCATGCCGATGCGACGGTGGTGATCCCGATGGATTTCCTGCGGGTTCCCTTAACCGCCACCGCGGGCTGGCTGATCTATGCGGAGCGGCTCGACCTGTTCACCGTGCTCGGCGCCATCCTGATCCTGGCCGGCAATCTGCTGAACTTGCGCGCGACCAATCCGGTTCCCGCGCGGGCAGCAACCTGAATTCGGATTTTACCCACCAAATTGTGATCTGGATCGCACGAGGTCTCGGGTAGATTCAATAGCTTAACGGCGAATCGCACGGCTTCAGGGACTTGGGCAAGCTCCCCATTTTTCTGGCGCGGTGTGATTTTTTTCGTGTAACCTGCGGCCAATGTTGCCGCCGAAATCTTTTTCGATTCTGCCAGGGGGATTTTTCTGATGCGCTTCCCAACCCTCGTCCTTTCCCTGATTTGCATGGTCTTCACCGCCGGCGCCGCCAGCGCCGAAAGGCGGGTCGCCTTCGTGGTCGGGAACGGCACCTACAAGAACGTCGCCGCGTTGCCCAATCCGTCGATCGACGCGAAGGCGATGGCAGCCGCCTTGCGCAACGTCGGTTTTGAAGTGGTGGAAGGCTCCAACCTGACCCGCGACAAGATGACGGAAAAGCTGCTCGATTTCGGCAAGAAGGCGCAGGGCGCCGACGTGGCAGTGTTCTTCTACGCCGGCCACGGCATCGCCATCGGCGGCACCAATTATCTGCTGCCGATCGACGCCGACATCAAATCGGAAATGGACGTCAAGCTCGGCGCAGCCATCAATATCGACCTCACGCTCGACCAGACCATGAGCGACGCCAAGGTCAAGCTGGTGCTGCTCGATGCCTGCCGCGACAATCCGTTCGCCGCCAAGATCAAGTCCAACGCGCCGTCCACCCGCAGCGTGTCGGTGCAGACTGGCCTTGCCGAAATGAAATCCGGCGAAGGCACGCTGATCGCGTTTGCGACCGGCCCCGGCCAGACCGCGCTTGACGGCAAGGAAGGCGGCAATAGCCCGTTCACCCGCGCGCTGCTCGCCAACCTCACCCAGCCCGGCGTCGAGCTTCAGCAGGCGATGACCAAGGTCCGCGCGCAGGTCCAGGAGGAAACCAACAAGGGTCAATTGCCCTGGGGCAACACCAATCTGACCGGTGCGGTTTACCTCAACGGTGCGCCCGCGCCTGCCGCGCCCGGAACCACGCCGGCGGTGGTCGCCGCCGCACCGGGCAGCGACGTCGAACTCGAGTTCTGGCGCTCGATCAAGGACTCCAACAAGGCGGAAGAGCTCAACGCCTACGTGTCGAGCTATCCCAACGGTCAGTTCAAATCGCTGGCGCTGGCACGGATCGCCTCCCTGGAGAGCAAACCGGACAACGCCACGCGCAACCTGACCACCGGCATCGATCCGGCGACGTTCAAGGACGAAGCGAACCAGACCACCGAGGATCAGATTGGCCTCGACAAGGGCCAGCGCCGCGACGTCCAGCGCCGCCTGAACGGTCTCGGCTTCGACACCAAAATGTCCGGCACCTTCGATGCACCGACCCGGGCCGTGATCACGCGCTGGCAGGCCGCCCGCGGCTACCCCAAGAGCGGCTACCTCAACAGGCTGCAGCACAAGGCCCTGTTGACCGAGATCGTGGCGGCGCCGCCGACCGCAAGTTCCAGCGACGAGGAAAAGCCGCGCCGCCGCGCCAATAGTGGCGGTGGTCAACCGCAGCCGCAGCGTCAACACAGCGGTGGCGGCGGCCCCGATCCGGCGGGTGCCGGCCGTTTCATCGGCGGCGTCATGGGCGGCATGCTTCGCTAGGGAATAGCGTTTTCGAGCGAAAGCCCTACGCACAATCGACAGCAAAAAGCCCGGGATCATCCCGGGCTTTTTCATTCGGAACTGGGGTTGGACAGCCCCAAGCAGTCCGCGTTGCCTCCGGTCAGTTTGACGAATTTGTCGCCGCCCGACGTCAGCCGGCACATCTCCACTTCCTTGCCCGAGGGCACCGACTTGGCACAGGTGATCTGCGGATTGTTGTCGTATTTGGTGGTCGAGAATCTACACGTGACGATGCAGGAAGCGTCGCTGGCGAGCGGGTTCGTCATCGCGATGCTGGCGATCTCGTCGCCCGGCAGGATCGTGCAGGTGAACGGCGCCTGATCCGCCCTCGCCGGATCGGCGAGGCAGCCGCCGATCGCCACTCCGAAGCAGCTCAGGACAACCAGCCGGAAGCGGGCGAGGACAGGACGCATTCGCGCGTATCTGTTTCGAGGGCTATTTGCCGGCGGCCTTGCGCAACGCCGCGTTGATCCGGTCCTGCCAGCCGGCGCCGCCTTCCTGGAAATATTCGAGCACATCCTGGTCGATGCGCAGCGACACCAGTTCCTTCACGCCGGGAAGCGCCGTCGGCTTCGGTGGCGCCTCCACCACCTTGGTGGTGGTGCGCTTGAACGCCGCCTCGGCCTCGCTGCGGGCGTCGTTCAGGGTCCTCGGCCGTCTCGGCTGGTCCGCCATCGCTAAATTCCTTCAAACAATACGGTCGACAGATAACGTTCGGAGAATGACGGCACAATGGCGAGGATGGTCTTGCCGGCGGCCTCCGGACGCTTGCCGATCTCAAGTGCCGCGGCGATCGCCGCCCCCGAGGAGATGCCGCCCGGAATGCCTTCGTTGCGGGCCAGCGCGCGCGACATTTCGATCGCGGTCGCCGAGTTGATCTTGACGATCTCGTCGATCACGGAACGATCCAGAATGTCCGGAATGAAGCCGGCGCCGATGCCCTGGATCTTGTGCGGCGTATGCTGTCCGCCCGACAACACCGGGCTTTCCTCGGGCTCGACGGCGATCACTCGCAGCGAAGGCTTGCGCGGCTTCAGCACCTGGCCGACGCCGGTAATGGTGCCGCCGGTGCCGACGCCAGCGACAAAGAAATCGATATTGCCGCCGGTGTCGTTCCAGATTTCCTCCGCGGTGGTGCGGCGGTGAATTTCGGGATTGGCGAGGTTCTTGAACTGCTGTGGCATCACGGCGTTCGGCGTCGTGCGCACCAGCTCTTCGGCGGTCGCGATCGAGCCTTTCATGCCCTGCGCCGCCGGCGTCAGCACGATCTCGGCGCCGAGGAAGGCCAGCATCTTGCGCCGCTCGATCGACATCGATTCCGGCATTACGAGTTTCAACCGGTAGCCGCGTGAGGCCGCTACGAAGGCCAGCGCAATGCCGGTATTGCCCGAGGTCGGCTCGATCAGCACGGTGTCGGCGTTGATCACGCCGGCCTTCTCCATCGCGATCACCATCGCCGCGCCGATGCGGTCTTTGACGCTTGCCGCCGGGTTGAAATATTCGAGTTTAGCTAAAATGGTAGCGCTGACACCGTGGGCTTGCGGCAGTTTGCGCAAGCGGACGATCGGCGTGTCGCCGACGGCATCGACGATGCTGTCGAACACCCTGCCCCGTCCGGGACGGTGCACTGCACCCGTGGCTGACGATGCCTCCATCACAACGCTCCTATAGTGATAATATGCCCGGAATTCGGGGCTCTCTTACTTAGGAGGTGGCCGAGCTGATGCGCAAGTCCGAAACGTCAGAGTCAAAATTCGCTGCATCGCAAAATCGAAAGTTCGCCGATAACGTCGTTCCAACGCATTTGTGTTGCGACAACGTCAAATAAATCGGTTTATACTTTCGTCGTGAGTTGAGCTTCCGCTTCAGATCGCAAGGAGGTCACGATGCCAGCAGTTGCTGAAGTCCTGTCCGTCGCATCTAGGCCCGACCCGCGTGGCTGTGATTTACCGACCTGCCCGGTATGTGCGGACTCCATGGTGGCCGCGGAAGCTTCCGCCTACATGTATGACAACGTCATCGGTTATCTCTGGACCTGCGATACCTGCGGTTACGGCTTCGTGACCAAGCATTCGATCCGGAGGTTCGCCTGTAACTGAGGTCCTTTACCTCGGAGCAATGTCACCGCGCGCCCATTCGGCGCGCGTTTGTTTTTTGAACGCTTCAAAGCTGCCGTTGCCGATCGCGTCCCGCATGCCCTGCATCAGACTCTGATAGTACGCGATATTGATTTCCGACAGCAGCATCGCGCCCAGCGTCTCGCCTGATCGCACCAGATGATGCAGGTAGGCGCGCGAGTATTCGCGCGTCGCCGGCCACGTGCTCTCCTCGTCCAGCGGCCTCGGATCGTCGGCGTGACGGGCATTGCGCAGATTGATCTGGCCGAAGCGGGTAAATGCCATGCCGTGCCGGCCGTTGCGGGTCGGCATCACGCAGTCGAACATGTCGATGCCGCGCGCTACCGCCTCCAGCAGATCTTCGGGCGTGCCGACGCCCATCAGATAGCGCGGACGATCCTGCGGCAGCCGGGGCGCGGTCTCCTCGATCATGGCGAGCATCACCGCCTGGGGTTCGCCGACCGCAAGGCCGCCGATCGCATAACCGTGGAACCCGATCTCGACCAGCCCGCGCGCGCTCACATGGCGCAGTTCGGGCACGTCGCCGCCCTGCACGATGCCGAACAGCATGTAGCCGGGAGGCGCACTCTCGAAGGCGCGTTTTGAGCGCTCGGCCCAGCGCAACGAGAGCTGCATCGCGCGTTCGATGTCGGCGCGTTCGGCCGGTAGCCGCACGCATTCGTCCATCTGCATGGCGATATCCGAGCCGAGCAGCCGCTGCACCTCGATCGATCGTTCTGGCGACAGCTCGACCTTGGCGCCGTCGATATGCGAGCGAAAGGTCACGGCGTGCTCTGTCACCTTGCGCAGCTCTGAAAGTGACATCACCTGGAAGCCGCCGGAATCGGTCAGCATCGGCCCCTGCCAGCCCGTGAATTTCTGCAAGCCGCCAAGGGCGGCGATCCGCTCGGCCCCCGGCCGCAGCATCAGATGATAGGTATTGCCGAGCACGATATCGGCGCCGGCATCGCGCACCTCGCGCCAGTGCATGCCCTTCATCGCGCCCGCGGTGCCGACCGGCATGAAGGCCGGCGTCCGCACCACGCCGTGTGGGGTGGAGAGCCGGCCGAGCCGGGCCTGGCCGCAGGTGGTGAGCAGCTCGAAATGATTGGGAACGTCCATGGGTGAGCTTATGGCGTAACAGATGCGCCCTGTTCAACAGGCCATTCAGCCTCTTTTTCCCTCCAAAACCCGTTGACGGCGGCACAAGTCTCCCGCATAAGTCCGCCCCATGAACGCGACCACCAAACGTACCGCGAAAACCAAAGCACCCTTGGGGGGCTCGGGAGCCGTGCGCGCGTAGTCGAACGATCGCATCATCTGAACCGAAGCCCCGCCTGAAAAGGACCGGGGCTTTTTTTATTGCCTGCAGCCTACTCAAACCAAAGGAAGACGAACGTGAGCAACGATCCAGTAGTGGCCATTGTCGGCGTGACCGGCGCCGTCGGGGCCGAATTCATCGCCACCATGGACAATCGCAATTTCCGCGTCGGCAAGCTGAAGGCGCTGGCGAGCGCACGCTCGGCCGGCCAGACCGTCAACTTCCGCGGCGAGCAGGTTGTGATCGAAGAGCTCACCCCGCACTCCTTCCACGGCGTCGACATCGCCCTGTTCTCGGCCGGCGGCAGCATTTCGAAGAAGTATGCGCCGATCGCGGTGAAGTCGGGCGCCGTCGTGGTCGACAATTCGTCCGCCTTCCGGATGGACCCGGACGTGCCGCTGGTCATTCCCGAGATCAACGCGGGCCGCATCCGCGACCACAAGGGCATCATCGCCAATCCGAATTGCTCGGCGATCACGGCGCTAGTGCCGCTGTGGCCGATCCACAGGCAAAACCGCATCAAGCGCATGATCATCTCGACCTATCAGGCCGCCAGCGGCGCCGGTGCGGCGGCGATGGAGGAACTCAGGGAATCGACCCGCGCCAACCTCGAGGGGCGGCCGTTTACGCCCAAGGTGATCCCGCTTCCCTACGCCTTCAACGTGTTCAGCCACAACACCGCGATTGATCCGGCGACGGGCTATAACGACGAAGAGACCAAGGTCATCAAGGAGACGCGGAAGATTTTCGAGGACGAGAAGATCGCGATCGGCGTCACCTGCGTGCGGGTGCCGGTGCTTCGCGCGCATTGCGAGGCCATCACCTTCGAATGCGAGCGCCCGATCTCGGAAGACGAGGTGCGCGCGATCCTGTCGAAGGCGTCGGGTGTCAGAATCGTCGATGATCGGGCGAAGAATTACTTCCCGATGCCGATCGACGCTTCAGGCCAGGACGACGTGCTGGTCGGCCGCATCCGCAAGGATCTCAGCGATCCCACAGGCCATTCGATCGCGATGTTCGTCTCGGCAGACCAGCTGTTGAAGGGCGCCGCCCTGAACGCCGTCCAGATTGCGGAGCTGCTGCCACAACGCGCGATGGCGTGAGGTGAACGCGTGGAGTAGGTTAGACGTCGCTAACCAACTCCACGCTTCGCGCATCATTTTCATGCGACGAAGCATGCTCGCTTTTGCTCGCGAGGAGATCGCTGATGATACGGCTTTACTACTATCCCGGATTCATCAGCCTCTTTTCGCATATATTGCTCGAAGAAATTGGCGCTCCCTATCAGCTCATTTTTGTCAATCTGAGCGGCGGCGCGCACAAGGGACCCGATCATCTCCGACTGAATCCAAACGGTCTAGTCCCGGTTCTCGTGCAGGATGACCTGGTCTTGTACGAATCCGCAGCCATCTGCCTGCATTTGGTCGATACCTATCCGGGTTGTGAGCTGGCTCCGGCTATGGGGACTGGCGAACGCGCGCACTTTTATAAGTGGCTGATGTGGTCCTCGAGTACGTTACAGCCTGCATTATCGATGTATCTGCATCCCCATAAATGGGCCAACGATCCAGCCATGTTTCCCGAGTTGCGAGCGTGTGCTGAACAGAAGGTGTATGGCTTGTTCGATATGCTCGACGGTGCGCTCGAATCTCACGGTGGCCCGTGGTTGTTGGGTGATACTTACTCGGCAGTTGACGCTTGTGCGCTTACTCTGTGTCGATGGTCACGTGGAATGCCGCGTCCGGGAGCAAGCTGGCCCCATGTCGGTCCGTACATGAATCGCATTCTGGCAAGACCTGCGGTTCAACGCGCGCTGCAACAGGAGCATTTGCAAGAACCCTGGATTTGACCGATCGCGTGCCGTCGAGCTGACGCGCCCTTTGCGTCGCCGGAAATGAGAAATTCCTGACATCGATGAGGGGCGCGCAGCGCCTGGCTGGCTTCACGGCGAATCGTTGGTTAAGTTCGCGATCGCTACCGAACCTGAAGGCTGACGATGCCGAAGCGAAGCTGGGTCTATCTCCTCGCGCTGGTCTTGATCTGCGCCATAGCCGGATCGTGGTACTATTATTACAAGAGCAAGTGCCACGGCATGGATGAATGCGCCGCTCAAGCCGCCGAAGGTCGGGAGCGGGACAAGCCGAGCGAGCCGCGTTGATCGACATATGAAAGACCGACAGACCGCCGTTGTAGCGCGTTTCCTGCGCCCCTAGGCACGCGACAGCGTACATGTGTTGGTGGGTTCGCTGCGTTCTGGCCACCCTGCGCCCTGCGCGAATATGCCCATAAACCCAGCCTGCCTTTTGCTTTCAAATGCTCCCGCAGCGTAGTAGCGTTTGGGCTGGTCCCCCGGGCGACAGGACGTGTCACCGGGGGATAGTCGTCAAAGCGGGGCTGATTTGCTGTTTCCGACCGATCTAGCGTCGTTTCTCGATCTCATACGCCAGCACGGCGATGCGGCCTACAGCCTGATGTTTGCTTATGCGGCCTCGCACAGCCTGCTGCTAACGCTGTTCGCAGGCTACGCCGCGCATGCAGGCGCACTGAATTTCGGCACGCTGATCACGGTTTGCTGGCTCGGCACCTTCACCGGTGATGTCATCCGGTTCTGGATCGGGCGGCGTTATGGCACACGCTGGCTTGGATCCTTTCCGAGGCTGGAACGTGCCGTCCAGATCGCAGCCCGGCTGGCCGACCGTCACTATGCCTGGATGATCCTGTTTCATCGTTTTCCGCACGGCATTCGTGGCGTCGCCGGCTTTGCGTATGGAATATCGCAACTGCCCTGGTCCACTTTCCTGGCGTTCAATTTCGTCGCGGCGGGCCTGTGGTCCTGCACGGTCGTCTCGGCCGGCTACGCTTTTGGTCAGGTCTCGGAGAAAATGATGAGCGATGCTTCCTCCGGCGTGGCCTTCGCGCTGCTGGTCGTGTTCCTCGGCCTGTCCTGGTTCTTGAGCAAGAAGCTCGAGCGCGCCGTCGAACGAAGCTAAAGCGTCGATCACTCACTCCCGCGCGCGAAACAACAGGCAGGCGTCGCCATAGGAATAGAAGCGATAGCCGCTGGCGATCGCGTGCGCATAGGCCTGCTTCATCGTCTCCAAGCCGCTGAACGCCGACACCAGCATGAACAGCGTCGAGCGCGGCAAATGGAAGTTGGTCAGCAAAATATCGACCGCGCGAAAGCGATAGCCCGGCGTGATGAAGATCGCGGTCTCCGCGCCAAACGGCTGGATGGCGCCGTCCTCGGCGGCCGCGCTTTCCAACAGCCGCAACGATGTGGTCCCGACCGCGACGATGCGGCCACCTTTGGCACGGGCCGTGTTCAAGGCGGCGGCGGTCTCGGCCGAGATCGAGCCCCATTCGGCATGCATCCGGTGTTCTGACGTTTCCTCGACCTTGACCGGCAGGAAGGTCCCTGCCCCGACATGCAAAGTCAGCCGGTGCAGTCCGACGCCGCGGTCGCGCAACGCCGCCTCCAGCGCCGGCGTGAAATGCAGCCCCGCGGTGGGTGCCGCGACCGCCCCCTCATTGGCCGCGAACATGGTCTGGTAATCGGCGGCATCGCGATCGTCAGGCGTACGCTTGGAGGCGATGTAGGGCGGCAATGGCGGCGTGCCGAGGTCGGCGATGGCCTGGTCGAGCGTTGGTCCCTGAAACGAGAACGACAGCGTGATCTCGCCCTCTTCGCCCTTGGCCTCGACCTCGGCATCGAGATGACCGAGCAGGCAGACCTTGCCTTCATTGCCGAAGCGCACCACGTCGCCCGGCGCCAGCTTCTTGGCCGGCTTGACCAGCGCCCGCCATCGCGAGCCGTCGAGCCGCTTGATCAGTGTTGCCTCGATCTTCGGTTCGGTCTCGCGGCCGATGCGGCGTCCCCTGAGCTGGGCTGAAATCACCTTGGTATCGTTGACGACGAGCTGGTCGCCAGGCTGCAGCCATTGCGGCAGCTCGGCGACGCTGCGATCCTGCAACGCGCCACCCGGCTGCACCACCAGCATCCGCGCAGCGTCACGCGGGCTCGCGGGCCGCAACGCGATGCTGGCGGGGGGCAGTTCAAAGTCAAAGAGATCGGTGCGCATGGCGCAATGCGCTCCAGCGTTGCCTCTCAGCGTCATTCCGGAGGCCGCGTGAAACGCGGCAATCCGGAATCTCGAGATTCCGGGCTCGCATCTTCGATGCGCCCCGGACTGACGGCGGCGGCGTTACGCGGCGTCTTCAGCCATATGCGCCTTGACGATCTTGTCCGGGTTCTGCACCGGCTCGCCGCGCTTGATCTTGTCGACGTTCTCCATACCGTCAGTGACCTTGCCCCAGACCGTGTACTGGCCGTTGAGGAAGGACGCGTCGTCGAAGCAGATGAAGAACTGGCTGTCGCCGGAATCCGGGCTTGCGGCGCGCGCCATCGAGGTGGTGCCGCGCACATGCGGCTCCTTGTTGAATTCGGCCTTCAGCTTCTTGCCGGAGCCGCCGGTGCCGGTGCCCTGCGGGCAACCGGTCTGCGCCATGAAGCCCTCGATCACGCGATGGAACACGATGCCGTCATAAAACCCTTCGCGCACCAGTTCCTTGATGCGGGCGACGTGGCCCGGCGCCAGATCCGGGCGCATCTCGATGGTGACGGGACCCTGCGTGGTCTCAAGGATCAAAGTATTTTCTGTGGCTGCCATGCTCTTCTCTCATCAGGTTTGGGTGGACGTTTACGGGTTCGAAAAGGGACCGCTAAAGGCCGGCCGGCAACGGCACCGCCCAGTCCCTCGGTAAATGGCAACGGCGTACAGCGTTGCAATGTTTCCATCACCGCGATGCGGTATTTGAGCCGGTCGTTATCGCTGGCGTGTTCCGATTCATAGGTAATCCTGGGCTGGCCGAGAATGACGCCCGCGCGGTTGAAGCTGACGACCACGGTGATGTCGATCGGGTTGGCTTGCGACAGCGGCGGCGGCTTCCAGCACGACTGCAGCCGCACAAAGATGTCCTTGAGTGTGTCGAGTTGCAGCGGTTGTGCCGAGGCCTGCACCGTCGATACCAGGTACAACAGCAGCGCGGCAAACCCGAGGAGCGGCTTGCTGCGCGACGTTGTCATGGCTCACTTGATATCGGATGCGACTTGTACCTTCACCATCTTGTCAGGGTCGGTGACCTGTCCACCGGACGATCCCGGCGGCGCCTTTTTCAGCTTGTCGACCACATCCATGCCGGACACGACCTCGCCGATCACGGTGTACTGGTTGTTCAGGCTCGAGCCTTCCGCGAACATGATGAAGAACTGCGAGTTCGCGGTATCGACGCTGTCGCCGCGCCGCGCCATGCCGACGATGCCGCGGGTGAACGGCACCTTGGAGAACTCCTGCTTCAGGTTCGGATATTTCGAGCCGCCGGTGCCGTTGAAGTTCTGGCCGTCGCCGGTCTGCGCCATGAAGCCGTCCATCACGCGATGGAACGGCACGTTGTTGTAATAGCCCTCGCGCGCCAGCTGCTTGATGCGCTCGGCATGCTGGGGCGCGAGGTCGGCCCGCAGCTTGATCACGATGCGACCTTTCGTCGTGTCGATCACGACCGCATTGGCCTTGTCGAGATTGGCCGGCAGCGGCTGGGCGATCGCGGGAGCCGCGCAAAGGAGCGCGGCGACAAAAGCGAGAATGCGGATCATGAAAACTCCGGGATCGAGAGAGTAAGGCTTTGCGAGCGCAGGACGGGCGCTAGCTGGCGAATTTGGCCTTGAGTTTGGCTGCGATCGAGGGCGGCACGAATGCGGAAAAGTCGCCGCCCATGCCCGCGATTTGGCGTACCAGTGTGGCGGTGATCGGGCGGACCGCCGGCGACGCCGGGACGAACACCGTATGCACCTCAGGCGCCATGGTCTGGTTCATGCCGGCAAGCTGCATCTCGTAGTCCAGATCGGTGCCGTCGCGCAGGCCCCGAATCATGATGGTGGCGCCGGCCGCCCGGGCTGCCGCGACTGTCAGATTGTCGTAGGTGGAGGCCTCAAAGGCGCAACCGGCGCTCTTCGCGATGGGCGCGCATACCTCCTCGAGCATTTCCAGGCGTTCTTCGGTCGAAAACAGCGATGACTTTTTGCCGGGATGGACGGCAACGGCGACGATCAGGCGGTCGCACAGGGTCACAGCGTGCTGGACCACGTCCAGATGGCCGTTGGTGACGGGGTCAAAAGAGCCGGGATAGAGCGCGATACGGGGCATAGAACCCTCCTAACCCGCCCCGGGCGGCCCGGCAAGCGGGCCAGTCTCTTGTTTTGACGCGTTTTCTTCACGCGAACCGGTACCTCCCCGGATCAAGCCCGGGGCAGGCTTCGCTCGAAACCGCTCCGGTTCCCCGCAAACCCGCCTTTTTATTTGGGATCGGCCAATGAACCACTTTTGGGGTCGGCGCGTCTGCTTAAGGAGCCGGCAATGTTTCGTCCCATCGGGGCGACGAAACAAAACTCGGCCCGGACGAAACCATTTTTGGGCTTGGCGAAGACACCCGGAAACGCCGCCTAGGTACACATCCATCCAACGAAACGACGGGCCGAACGGCCCATGACAGGGGACCGTCATGATCAAGGCACTTTCCGCAATCACCTTTGCAGCGCTCATCGCCACAGCACTGACCATTTTGCCCGGCTTTGCCCCCTCGGTTGAAGCCAGCGTGCCGCAGGCGCTTGCCAAGGGTGACCGCCTCGACATCCGCACCGTTGGCAAGGATTGCTCGCAGCAGGCTTGGCCGAATTTCGAGGCTTCCTGCCTCCGCGCTGCCGGTTCCAAGTCGTTGATCCGGGAAGCGCGCCTGGTTACCGCCGACCGCACCCCATAAGGGTCGCTGCCCCCACTAATTAGCCGTCAGATTGCTCTGATTTGAAGTCCTCGGGATGCCCCCCGGGGACTTCGGCGTTTCAGGAAGCAGTCAGCAACCACTTCCAGAAGGATCATTGCTGCGATCGACGCGCTCGGGCCCTGTCATCCCAGCGGCCCAGCATTTGAGCGAGATCGCCATGCGCCTGTTTGGCGGGAGCCTGGTTGGTATTCGCGGGAAGCGGCCGTCCCGCATCTACGTAGTTCTTCCATCTGCGGGCGCTCTCACGCCGTTTTCGGGACATACGGTCACGCGTGTAATATCCAGCAGCGTAGGCCACCCCGAGCAAAACCAGAATAGCAAGGACGTCCAGCATCTCATGTGCTCCGCGCGCAGGGCCTGAGGGGGCCGGACAGAGAACCGTGCATGATCAAGCAATCATCCAGATCATGACCTTCCAGAACGACAGGCCGAGCAAGTACAACCACCCCGTCATCAAGGGAACGACGAGCGCAGCATAAAGTGCGGCGACGAAGACGCCGCCGAGATCGGATCGGCCCGCCGTCTCTACACAAGTTTCCTCGACGCCTGGATGACGCAGCTCTCTATCGATTGTGACGCTCGGGTATGCCGACATGATTGAGTTCCACAACTTTATCGCGACCGCCAGCCGGCGGTCGAGGTAGCGGCGACGTTTGGCAAAAGTTTGGTGCGGTGGAACCAGCGGAACGAATGCCGTCGTGTTCCCGGGGCGCTGCGTTCTTCCGCGCCGGCCACGACGCGGCGATGGTTTTCCCAGGTTGTGCTTCGTTTCACCCGTGCTATTCGCTTGGCAAAGCAGTCGCTGGAATCGACGTCCATGCCGGATAACGCGCCAACGCCGCTAAAGCCTCGGCTGGCAATCTCGATCGACCAGGCGCGGGCGATCACGGGTCGCCTCGCTCCCCGTTCTTCCGTAGTAGGCGCCACCGAGCTGCGCGGCGGAGAGATCAGCGCGATATTCGAGATCACGCTGGCAGATGCCTCTTCCTACATTCTCAAAATCTATCCGGCGTCGATGGCGTGGAAGATGGCGAAAGAGGTCCACGTGCTGGACCTCCTGCGCGGTATCAGCACGCCTGTTCCCCGCATTCTCGTCGCCGACGATACGCGGTCGGTCATCGACCTCCATTTCGTCCTGATGAACAAGCTCGACGGCTTAGTATTGGGTAGGCACGAGGCGGAACTGCCGGACGCCGAGCTGTTTGCGATCTACGCCGAGATGGGCGCGAGCCTGCGCGAGATCAACGACATCACGCTCGACAGCTTCGGCTATATCGGCCCGAACGGCGTCTGGACGCCTCACGCCACCAACCGCAACTACATGTCTTCCCAGTTCGAGCGGAAGCTGACGGAGTTCGGCGAGCGCGCCGGCGATCCCGCGCTAGCCGAGCGGCTCAGGGTCGGCATTGCCGCGCGCCGGCATCTGCTCGACGGAGCGGTCGTCCCTCGCCTTTGTCACTACGATCTTCACGCCGGAAACGTGCTGGTGACGTCAAGCCGCGCACCGCTTCTGTCCGGCATCGTCGATTTCGAAAACGCCACAGCCGGCGATCCACTGATGGATATTGCCAAGGCGCTCTACTACTTCAAACCGCAGGAAAAGTCGCAGGACGCACTGAAGCGGTCGGGATTGCTTGCCGGATATGGCGTCATCGAGCGCCCGAACTGGCAGGACACAATCGACCTCTACCGGCTCTGCTGCACGCTGGAGCTATGGTGCTGGAAGGTACAGTTCGGCATGCACGACGGGCTTGCCGAACTTACCCGGGAGTTGGAAAGCGTCGATTGGCGCTAACCGCCCGTTGGCGTCGTGAGCATCGAAGAACGCTGCCAGGGGCCTGTGGCCATTGAGCGAAGGAACGTGCGCCACGTATTGGTCCGGTCGCACAACCTCCAGATAGTGCAAGCCGCGCCACGGTCGCACACGACCGCCTCCACATTGAAACAAAAATTGATCGAATAAGGCAGAATAACGGGGATAATTCCCAAAACGGTCTTGATTTCCCGCTCCGCTTTCGGCGGGGCGTGTTTTGTTTGATGGGTAAGAAGACATGACCGATCAACAATTGACTGTTCAGGCGATTAGCGAAGCGCAACGCATACTGGAAGATTACCTTCGGCCCTGGCCGCAGAACAATGAAACTATCCTCGACAGCTTGGTGGAAGTTCTCGGCCGCCCCGATTTGGTAGTCGCTGTAAGCCGCTTGCAGCAACAAGCGCGCAAATGAGAAAACTCCCACCAATCGCCTTGGCCGTTTGGATTGCTACGCTCTTGCCAGTTGGGATGCCAAACGCGCAGGCCAAACAACAATGCAGCGCCGCGACGCCGTCAAATACGCACGGGCGTTGGTGGTCCTATCGTCTGATCGATGGACGAAAGTGCTGGTACGAAGGCAAGCCCATGCTGTCGAAATCGTTGCTGGAATGGCCCAAGGAAGCATCCCCGCAACCCGTTTCCGCCGGAAAAGTTACAACCGCGGCCACAGAGAAGTCCGGCAATCCATTGGACTCCCAAGCCTGGGCACTGAAGGACTATGATACTTTCGAAGCGCGATGGCGCGAAAGGGTGAGCATGCAATAGGCGTTGCCGCCAAAGGCAAGGCTTGAAGCACCGGGATCTCGCCAACGCGCCACAGACATTTCGTTCTTGGCGAGTGGGAAGATTGCTTATCTTTCAACCAAGCGGAAACCAGCCATGCGAACGGCTGCAGATTTCAATCTCTATTACGCGACCCCTGACCCCTGGCATATTTCCCACGCCCAATTCAGGGACAAGGTGTTGCGCCGATGCCTGAAGCCATTCATCCGGGACAAATCCGTTCTTGAGCTCGGCTGCGGCGAAGGCCACTTGACGCAAGCTATCTTTGACAAAGCACGATCGGTGGTTGGCATCGACATCAGCGATGTAGCAATTGCTCGCGCCAAATCGCTAAGCCTGCCAAACGCCAGATTTGAAAGCGTTGATTTTTTGCAAGCCTCATTCGAGGGGTACGACGTCATCGCAGCCCTCGAATGCGTCTACTATCTGTCCCTGCCGGAGCGGGAAGCGTTCCTGGAGAGGGTCGCCAGAGAGCACTCTGGCAAGATGCTTTTGCTTTCGGGTCCAATCGTCGACTACAGAAGACACTTCGGTCATAAACGATTGATGCACGAGTTCACGACTCTGGGGTTCGTTCCCCTTGAATTTCATAACCTGTCCGTTTACTGGCATCCGCCTTCATCTCGAATTATCGCCGGCCTGATCAAGCTGCCACTTGGATACACCTTGCTTGATTGGATACCGGAGCCGATGATCTATCAAAGGCTATACGCGCTTCGAGCACCGAAGCAGCACTGACTGGGTTATCCGATAAACCGACAACGCGACTTCGTGTGGTCTCTGCCGGAACAAGCATCAGAGCTACTCGGGCAACCCCGCTTTCCGAAGGCCCTCGATAAACAGCTTCGCGTTTGACCGTCCGCCGCGAGCGATGTACGTGGTTATTGTTAAATTGGGATCGTGCTCAAGCACACTCGCCGCCGCCGCGTGCGCCTCGGCGTCACGTCCAAGATGGGCGAATGCGGACGCGAGACAGCGGTAAGCTGACGAATAAGGGGCCCGCAAAATGCCACTTGAGGCAATTTGGGCTCTCCGGCAATTACCGCTCACACGAAAATCCTGACCTGCCCGCTCCACGTCCGCCGTTGCATTGACATCGGTGGGCCCAGCCGTCATGTCGGCTATGGGTCATTTTCTGGACTTAGGCGCGCGCAGAACTGCGAGGTCCGTTGTATCCAAAAGAGCGGACGTCGCTAGGCCGCCCCGGCAGATCTGCTTCGTGCTGCCAAGAACGGAAGTCCAGCCCTACCCCTTCATGAGCCCGGCCTATCCCTGAAACCAGACGTCGTAGCACTGCAACGCGACTAGATGGAGTGCTCATGCGAGAGCACTCGGAATCAAAGAAGGTCAAACACGTGCTTGCTGGCGCTCGCCACCAGGCATACGCCCCAAACGACCAGCGCGCCCCCGACGGCGTAGGCCAGCCAGTGGCCGATCGGCAAAGTCTTTTCGAGCAGGACGAGCGCTGCGAGCCCCCCGACCCACCAAAGATTCATAACACCGCCAAAAAACAGCAGCGCCATTAGGAACGAGCAGCATCCTAGGCAATAGGCACCGTGTGTCAGGCCCATGCGGAATGCACCACCGCGTCCGACACGCCAGTGGGCGGCTAGGAAGCTGACGGGCGAACGGCACTGGCGCAAGCAGGCATGCTTGATCGGCGAAAACTGCCAAAGCCCGGCGGCGATCAGGATCGCGGCGCCGAGCCAGGCCGTGGTGGTAACCATCATTGCCGACAGCAGTCCGCTTTTTTCCAGCCCCCACTGCATCGCGACCGCCCCCGCACTGAAGCAGGCCCAAGCTGCGAGATAGCCTGAGGCAAAGATGCCGGTCGACACCCACGGCCGTTCAGCCGCTCGTTCACGCTGGCTGACGCGCGCGAAAATTAACAGCATCGGCGTGGCGCTCGGCAGCATCATTGCTACCATCATCACAAACCACATCAACAACATCAGCGCAGCATAGCCTGCCGTCCAGATCGCCGGCGTCATCACCATGTCTCGAGGCATGCGCGTTACCTCGACCGCGCTCATGTCCATGCCGGCGCCGAGCGCAACCCAAAACCACGACAGCGCGATGACCGAGAGCAACCCCACCCCCACGATCACCCGGTCTCGGTGCAGTACCTTTTCGAGCATCGACGGCAGCAGCTTCATCGCCAGTGAGGTCGTCTATGGCCGTCCGAATTTCTGCTTGTATTCGTCGTAGGAGTGGACGAGTCCGTTCGGATCCCAAGCGACATTAGCAAGCGAACTGTGCCGGCGGTTAAGATCGAACTTGATCGCGCCGATCCCCTTGGCGAATCCGGCGGCGCTTTCGGCTTCATGGAACACCCAGCCGTTGGGCAGCACCGTCAGCATGCGGTGCTCCTCGTCGGTCACCGGATTGCGGATCGGCTCGCTGTTGGCCCTGACAAAGCCCGGCACCTCAATGCGTGCGGTGCGCTTTGCCAAGTCCCATTCAAAAGTGATTTTCGAGAACTGCGGGTCCTTGATGGTCTCGATAATGGTTGAAAAAATTTGGAACATCGTGCCGGCCTTTTGGTCCTCGCCGGACAGGACATAGAACAGCGCGTCCCGCTGCGCGTCGTTGGCACGCTCGTCGATGATCGGCTGTAAGACGCCGTGGCCGTGGTGGATGGCTCTGGGAAAGTAAAAAGTGGCCACCACCGCGAGACCGTCGAGACTGAGTTTCTCGCAGTGGCCCTTGTCGATCTTGAAGGCTACTAAGCCGGTGCAGATCCCGTATGTCGGATCGGCCATCGACTCGCATGGACAGCCAAGGTCGCAACTGCAGTATTCAACGTACTTAGCTTCGATGCGCCAATCACGTCCAGCCATGAAATCCTCCTCTTCGCTCCCGAAAACTCAGCTCCCATGTCTCGCAGGACCCCGCCTGCTAAGGTCAACCGCGAGGTCATCTCTCAAGCCAAACATCGTCGGCAGCCTAATCTTCAATGCAGACTTCCCAATGCCATTCGATGTTCCGACCTTCTCGGATCTGGCAGCATTAGGAGTGCGTCAGAGAAGCCGACACAACCTAAGTACCCGATGCGGTAATCTTCACCCGCCGGCTACTGCACCCGCGCTGCCAGCGGCCAAATTGCCAATGCACCGCCAATCAATGTGATGAACTAGCGCCGTCGCATGCCTTCCCCGAAGAACACGCTGGCGTTGGGTTTAGCCTAGCACTTTGCTACCGCACGGTTGAGCGACAAATCGCCCCAACCGGCCTGTGACTGACTAGGCTCGATGTCAGCTAAGGGTCAGTCGCGTCGGTTGGCCGCGTGCCGGTCACTTCCGGTCGTCCCCGAACAACGGACATACGCAGGCTCGGTCCGGTTGCAGGCATCCGGTCCCAATCAAATTGCACGCCGCATTCAGCTCCGTCGCGTCATGAAGCCGTCGAAGAACGCCGCCAGCGGCCCATCGCTATTGAGCGGCAGCACGTGCGCCACCTACTTGTCCAGCCACACGATCACCATGCACCCTGGTTCGCGATCGATGCCGCGCGCTGTCCCGGGCGCTCCGGCGGATGCCGCAACGAAGAAATAGCGGCGCGTGGCGCGCCCGACACGATTAACGAACGCCCAGCAATCTGGCTTCCGTCAAGCTCGCGTCAAACCGAATTTGGCTCCGCTGAAATGAGACCGCGCCCTGACAGGGCGCTAGCCGCCATTGCCGTTCTCGCCATTCTCGCCGTCGTCGCCGATATGCTCGACGGAGACCACGTGCTCGTCCTCGGCGGTGTCGAACACGATCACGCCTTGCGTCGAGCGGCCGGCGATGCGGATGCCCTCGACCGGGCAGCGGATCAACTGGCCCTTGTCGGTCACCAGCATGATCTGGTCGCTGTCCTCGACCGGGAACGAAGCCACCAGCTTGCCGTTGCGGTTGTTGACCGACATCGCGACGATGCCTTTGCCGCCACGGCCCGTGGTGCGGTATTCGTAGGACGAGGTGCGCTTGCCGTAGCCGTTGACGGACACGGTCAGCACCACCTGCTCCTGTGCCGACATTTCGGCATAGCGTTCCTGGGAGAGCTGGAGCGTACCTGAAATCTCCTCGGCCTCGACATCGGCGGGCTCTTCGGCGCCGGTCTCGCCGGCCACCGCGCGGCGCATCTTCTGATACGCCGACCGCTCGTCCGAGGTGGTCTCGACATGGCGCAGGATCGACAGCGAGATCAGCCTGTCGTTTTCGGCAAGCGCAATACCGCGCACGCCCATCGAGGTGCGGCCGGTAAAGACGCGCACATCGGTGACGGGGAAGCGGATGCACTGGCCGCCGGCGGCGGTCAGCAGCACGTCGTCGCGCTCGGTGCAGATCTGCACGTCGACGATCGCCTCGCCCTCGTCGAGCTTCATGGCGATGATGCCGGAACGGCGGACATCGACGAAATCGGAGAGTTTGTTGCGGCGGACGTTGCCGCCGGTCGTGGCGAACATCACGTCGAGATTGCCCCAGGAGGACTCATCCTCCGGCAGCGGCATGATGGTGGTGATGCGTTCGCCCTGCTCCAGCGGCAGGATGTTGATCAGCGCCTTGCCGCGCGCGTTGGGAGCAGCCATCGGCAGCCGCCAGACCTTTTCCTTGTAGACCTGGCCGCGCGAGGAGAAGAACAGCACCGGCGTATGGGTCGAGGCCACGAACAGCCTGGAGACAAAATCCTCGTCGCGGGTCTGCATGCCCGCGCGGCCCTTGCCGCCACGGCGCTGCGCCCGGTAGGCCGAAAGCGGCACGCGCTTGACGTAGCCGGCATGCGAGACCGTGACCACCATGTCTTCGCGCTGGATCAGGTCCTCGTCCTCGACCTCGTCTTCCTGCTCCATGATGACGGTCTTGCGCGGGGTGGCGAAATCGGCCTTCACCTCGGCGAGTTCGGCCTTGACGATGGCCTGCACCCGCGCACGCGAGCGCAGAATCTCGAGATAGTCGGCGATCTCCACCGCGAGCTTGTCGAGCTCTTCGGAAATCTCCTCGCGGCCCAGCGCAGTCAGGCGCTGCAGGCGGAGGTCGAGAATGGCCTTGGCCTGTTCGAACGACAGCCGCGCAGTCCCGTCAGGCGCCATCCGGTGCCGGGGATCGTCGATCAGCGTGATCATCGCCTCGACATCCCGCGCCGGCCAGTCGCGCGCCATCAGGCTGTCGCGGGCGGTGGTGGGATCGGGCGAGGCGCGGATCACGCGGATGATCTCGTCGATATTGGCGACGGCAATGGCCAGACCGACCAGGATGTGGGCGCGGTCGCGGGCCTTGTTGAGCAGGAACTTGGTCCGGCGCGTGATGACCTGCTCGCGGAACGCGATGAACAGCGTCAGCAGGTCCTTCAGGTTCATGGTCTGCGGGCGGCCGGAATCCAGCGCCAGCATGTTGGCCGGGAAATTCGATTGCAGCGGCGTGAAACGATAGAGCTGGTTCAGAACGACATCCGGCACCGCTTCGCGCTTCAGTTCGACGACAACGCGGAGGCCCTCGCGGGACGATTCATCGCGCAGGTCCGAGACGCCCTCGATCTTCTTCTCGCGCACCAGTTCGGCGATGCGCTCCACCATGGTGGCCTTGTTCACCTGGTAGGGAATTTCGGTGATGATGATCGCTTCGCGGTCCTTGCGGATGGTGTCGATCGCGACCTTGCCGCGCATCACGATCGAGCCGCGGCCGAGGTGATAGGCCGAACGGATACCCTGGCGGCCGAGGATGATGCCGCCGGTCGGAAAATCGGGGCCGGGTACGATGTTGATGAGGTCGTCGATCCCGAGCGCGGGGTTGTCGATCAGCGCCGTGCAGGCGTCGATGACTTCGCCGAGATTGTGCGGGGGGATGTTGGTCGCCATGCCGACGGCGATGCCGCCGGCACCGTTGACCAGGAGGTTTGGGAACTTGGCCGGCAGAACCGACGGCTCTCTCTCCGAATTGTCGTAGTTGGCCTGGAAATCGACGGTGTCCTTGTCGATATCGCCGAGCACGGCGAGCGCCGATTTCGTCAGGCGCGCTTCGGTATACCGGTAGGCCGCCGGGGGATCGCCGTCGACCGAGCCGAAGTTCCCCTGCCCGTCGATCAGCGGCACGCGCATGGAGAATTCCTGCGCCATCCGGACCATCGCGTCGTAAATCGACTGGTCGCCGTGCGGATGATACTTACCAATCACGTCACCGACGACGCGCGCGGACTTGACGTACTTCTTGTCCGGCGTGTGCCCCTGCTCGTACATCGAGTACAGAATGCGGCGATGCACGGGCTTGAGGCCGTCGCGGGCATCCGGCAGCGCACGCGCCACGATCACGCTCATGGCGTAATCGAGGTAGGAGCGCTTCATCTCGTCCAGAATGGAAACGGGACGAATATCGGAAGGCGCCGGCGGCTCGCCGGGCTTGTTCTCATCGTTATCAGACAAAGGGGGAATCCGGTCAGTTCTAGGCTGGGAATCATATAGCGTATCGGGGTGCTTTTAACCACCCCAAGGCGCTCCCGGCCAGCTGTTTTTCCCTTCGTTTTTTCATGGACTTACAGGACCCGCGGCGCCCTTCCGGCAAGTCATCGCGCCAGCCATTTCCGGGCTCCCGATACGGCCGCTTCGCGGCCAAATCCAGCTCGTCAAAACCGGTGTTCTCAGCGTCGCCTATTGGCCGAAAACCACCGCGTGCATGATCCGCCCGGGAACGAAGGTGAACAGCCCCGCAACAACCAGCGCGCCGGCAAAGATCGAGATCATCGTGATCTTGTGGCCGCGGACCTTGTGCCGGCGCGCGTACCAGACGCCGAGCACCAGCATGATGGGCGTGAAGATCGACAGCAGATGGATCGGGCTCCAGGGACCCAGCAGCCTGATCTCGTGGATCCAGAACGAGGAGATCGCGACCACGGCCATCAGGCCAACCCAGATCCAGCCAAGCGTCCGGTGCGGCAGCGTTCCCTTCGGGGCCGCGAACTGGACCACGCCAAGCGCAAAGGCCGCCATCGCCGCAAAGGCATGAAACGGGATCGCGGGGGCGGCATCCAGCAGCGGCGCGAAGCTCATGACGGACGCTCCCCAGGGTTCCATCCGGCGACGGCCCGCGCGATCGCCGAACGCAAGACGAAAAACGTTAAATCAATATCCTAATGTAAATATCATTCACATAGACGCGAGTCAGAATGCTGCATCGCACAAGCGCATGCCCATGGAATCAACCCGTTGGATCAGATTTTTAAGAATACACACGAGCCAACCGAGCTTGTGCGAACCCGCTGTCTTTTGGACAGCACGCAAACCCGGTTGGTCTGACAGGCCCCGATCAGAACGGGATATCGTCGTCCATGTCGTTGTTGCGGCCGGCGCCGGCGGCTACCGCGCGGCGCGGCGCGGAAGTGGCCTGGCCGCCGCCAAAATCGCCGCTGGAATCGTCGGAGCCAAAACTGCCGCCGCCGCCGCCGGAGCGGCCGTCGAGCATGGTCAGGGTCGAATTGAAGCCCTGCAGCACCACTTCGGTCGAGTATTTCTCGACCCCACTCTGGTCGGTCCATTTGCGGGTCTGCAGCGCGCCCTCGATGTAAACCTTGGCGCCCTTCTTCAGGTACTGCTCGGCGACCTTGCAGAGCCCTTCATTGAAGATCACCACGCGGTGCCACTCGGTCTTTTCCTTGCGCTCGCCGGTGCCCTTGTCGCGCCAGGTTTCCGAAGTCGCGATGCTCAGATTGGCGATCGGCCGCCCGTCCTGTGTCCGCCGGATTTCCGGATCCTTGCCGAGGTTTCCGACCAGGATCACCTTGTTCACGCTTCCCGCCATCGTCGCTCTCCACTCAAAATCGGGACCAAAAAACTGCTGCCCGACCGCTGCAATCGGCCGGCACGGGCCGCCGGATTGGCCGCCTCATCCTGTCAGGACATTTGAGACGACCCTATACGCCCGATGGCCGCCCCGACTTAGCGATCCCTCGGCAAAGCAGCGGTTATCCACATATAGCATTGCCCGCGGCATTGTTCCAGTTTTGTTCTACGCAACCTCAGGTCATCCACGCCCGGCCGGTATTTCGGTATTCGCATCGTGCCGTGGCCGGCGCTGCGCGACGGATATTCTAAACAAATCATTACCTTGAAGGGTCCGCACTTCACCCGCGAGTGTTGCATTTCGGAGACGGCATTTCCGGTTGAATCGGCGTATGGATTTATCCAACGGCGCGGCGCTCGCGTCTTGGACGAAAACGCTTCGGGACCAACGGGAAGCGGACAACGGACTGGGGACTATTTGAAATGAAGAAGTTTTTGCTGGGTACGGTTGCTCTCGTTGCCTTTGCGGCTCCCGCCGCTGCGGCTGATCTCGCTGCGCGTCCTTACACCAAGGCGCCCCCGATGATCGCGGCCATTTACGACTGGAGCGGCTTCTACGTCGGCGCCAACGGTGGTTGGGGTACGAGCCGCAAGTGCTGGGACGCCTTGAATGGCGCTGGCGTGTTCGTTGCCAGCGAAGGTTGCCACGATGCAAGCGGCGGCACCGCCGGTGGCCAGATCGGTTATCGCTGGCAGGCTGGCACGTGGGTGTTCGGCGTCGAAGGACAGGGCAACTGGGCCGACTTCAGCGGCAGCAGCGTGAGCCTTGGACCCGTGGGCTTTGGCGCGGGAACGACCATTCGCTCGAAGGTCGACGCGTTCGGCCTGCTCACCGGTCAGGTCGGTTACGCCGCCAACAACGTCCTGTTTTACGTCAAGGGCGGTGCGGCTGTGACCGCCGATCGCTATCGCGTCAATGCCACTGTCGGCAACGCTCTGATCGCCTCGTCCAACGATGACAACCGCTGGGGTGGCGTGGTCGGTGTCGGCCTCGAATACGGCTTCGCCCCGAACTGGTCGGCCGCCGTCGAATACGATCATCTGTTCATGGGGAACCGAACCGCCACCTTTACGAATGTGGCTGGCGGCACCTTCAGCGAACGCATCCGCCAGGACGTCGATCTCGTGACCGTGCGCGTCAACTATCGCTGGGGCGGCCCGGTCATCGCGAAGTACTGAGCTTCGCTGCACCAAACGATTTGATGAAAAGGCCGGCCTCGCGCCGGCCTTTTTGTTTTGAGGTGGCCATTTTTGTTTTGAGGTGGCCTTTTTGTTTGAGCGCATTTTGCTTGAGCGCATTGGTTCCGCCCACGGCTCCGCTGCCATCTGCTGCCATTGCGATCCCTTGGCAACTCATTGCAAAACAAACCGTTGATGGCTCGCTGCGAGCACTGGAAATCCCGCCCCGTTCTTCCTACGTTCCAGCTTTCTGCCATCGGCGCCCGGCTTAGGTCTTCCCTGGCCATGCGCGCCCAACGTGGCGCGCCTCCACGCGCCTGGAAATGCCGATATGGATGAAGTGCTGAGGGCGAAGCGCCAAACCAACGCCGGCTCGGGAACGCGCGCGATAACGATCCGCGGCGCGCGCGAGCACAATCTGAAAAACATCGACGTCGAGATTCCCCGCGACAAGCTCGCGGTGTTCACCGGTCTCTCCGGCTCCGGCAAATCCTCGCTCGCCTTCGACACCATCTATGCCGAGGGCCAGCGCCGCTACGTCGAGTCGCTCTCCGCCTATGCGCGCCAGTTCCTCGAGATGATGCAGAAGCCCGACGTCGACCAGATCGACGGCCTGTCGCCGGCGATCTCGATCGAGCAGAAGACCACGTCGAAAAACCCGCGCTCGACCGTCGGCACCGTCACCGAGATCTACGACTACATGCGCCTGCTATGGGCGCGCGTCGGCGTGCCCTACTCGCCCGCGACGGGCCTGCCGATCGAAAGCCAGCTGGTGTCGCAGATGGTCGACCGCGTGCTGGCGCTGCCGGAAGGCACGCGGCTCTATCTGCTGGCGCCGGTCGCGCGCGGCCGCAAGGGCGAATACAAGAAGGAGCTCGCCGAATACCTCAAGAAGGGCTTTCAGCGCGTCAAGATCGACGGCAGCTTCTATGAGCTCGCCGAAGCGCCTGTTCTCGACAAGAAATTCCCGCACGACATCGACGTCGTCGTCGATCGCATCGTGGTCCGCCCCGATATCGGCCAGCGCCTCGCCGAAAGCTTTGAGACCGCGCTGAAGCTCGCCGAAGGGCTGGCGGTGATCGAATACGCCGACGCGCCCGCGGGCAGCACCGACGACGAAAAGAAGTCCGAAAAGAAGTCCGACAAGAAGACCGCAAAGATCCACGACAAGAGCGGCCCGGAACGGATTCTGTTTTCGGAGAAATTCGCCTGCCCGGTATCCGGCTTCACCATTCCCGAGATCGAGCCCCGGCTCTTCTCCTTCAACAACCCCTATGGCGCCTGCCCGGCCTGCGGCGGCCTCGGCGTCGAGCAGCATATCGACGAGGACCTCGTCATCCCCGACAAGGAGCTGACATTGCGCAAGGGCGCGATCGCGCCCTGGTCCAAATCGTCCTCGCCCTACTACATCCAGACGCTGACCGCGCTCGGCAAGTTCTACAAGTTCACGCTCGACACCAAATGGAAGGACCTGCCGAAGAAGACGCAGGCCGCGATCCTGCACGGCTCCGGCGACGACGAGATCAAGTTCTCCTATGAGGACGGGGTGCGCTCCTACGACACCAAGAAACCGTTCGAGGGCGTCATCACCAACCTCAACCGCCGTTTTCGCGAGACCGAAAGCGAATGGGCGCGCGAGGAGCTGGCAAAGTATTTTTCGGACATCCCCTGCGAGGGCTGCCACGGCTACCGGCTGAAGCCGGAGGCGCTGTGCGTCAAGATCGGCGGCAAGCATATCGGCGAGATCAGCGAACTCTCGGTGCGCCGCGCCGGCGAATGGTTCGAGAGCGTGCCCAAGGCGCTCAACGCCCAGCAGAACGAGATCGCCATCCGCGTGCTGAAAGAGATCCGCGAGCGGCTGTCGTTCCTGCTCGACGTCGGCCTCAATTATCTGACGCTGTCGCGTTCGTCGGGCACGCTAAGCGGCGGCGAAAGCCAGCGCATCCGCCTCGCCTCCCAGATCGGCTCGGGGCTGACAGGCGTGCTCTATGTGCTGGATGAACCTTCTATTGGCCTGCACCAGCGCGACAATGCGCGGCTATTGGAAACGCTGAAGCGGCTGCGCGACCTCGGCAATACCGTGATCGTGGTCGAGCATGACGAGGACGCCATTCGCCTCGCCGACTTCGTGCTCGACATCGGCCCCGGCGCCGGCATGCATGGCGGCCACATCGTCGCGCAAGGCACGCCCGCCGAGGTGATGGCCAATCCGAAGTCGCTGACCGGCAAATACCTCACCGGCGAATTGTCGGTGGCGATCCCCGAGCGCAAGCCACCGAACCATCGCCGCACGATCAAGGTGATCAACGCGCGCGGCAACAATCTGAAAAACGTCTCGGCGGAAATTCCGCTCGGCCTGTTCACCTGCGTGACCGGCGTCTCCGGCGGCGGCAAGTCGACGCTCCTGATCGACACGCTCTACAAGGCCATCGCGCGAAAACTCAACAACGCCAGCGAGGGCGCCGCGCCCCACGACCGCATCGAGGGGCTGGAGCATATCGACAAGATCATCGACATCGACCAGTCGCCGATCGGCCGCACCCCGCGCTCCAACCCCGCGACCTATACCGGCGCCTTCACGCCGATCCGCGAGTGGTTCGCCGGCCTGCCCGAAGCCAAGGCGCGCGGCTACGAGCCCGGGCGCTTCTCCTTCAACGTCAAGGGCGGCCGCTGCGAGGCCTGCCAGGGCGACGGCGTCATCAAGATCGAGATGCACTTCCTGCCCGACGTCTACGTCACCTGCGACGCCTGCAAGGGCAAGCGCTACAACCGCGAGACGCTGGAAGTCCTGTTCAAGGGCAAGAGCATCGCCGACGTGCTCGACATGACCGTGGAAGAAGCCGCCGAGTTCTTCAAGGCGGTCCCGCGCGTCCGCGAAACTTTCAAAACGCTGCACCGCGTCGGCCTCGACTACATCCATGTCGGCCAGCAGGCCACGACGCTGTCCGGCGGCGAAGCCCAGCGCGTCAAGCTGGCAAAGGAGTTGTCAAAGCGCGCCACCGGCCGCACGCTCTACATCCTGGACGAACCCACCACGGGCCTGCACTTCCACGACGTCGCCAAGCTCCTTGAAGTGCTGCACGAGCTGGTGTCGCAGGGCAACACGGTGGTCGTGATCGAGCACAACCTCGAAGTCATCAAGACCGCCGACTGGGTCATCGACCTCGGCCCCGAAGGCGGCGACGGCGGCGGCGAAATCGTCGCCTGGGGCCCCCCGGAGGACATCGTCAAGGCGCCGCGGAGCTACACGGGCAAGTTTCTGGAGCCGGTGCTGAAGCGGGCGGCGGGGAAGCCGAGGAAGAGTGCGGGGGCGAGTGAGGCGGCGGAGTAGCATGCCTGGACGAGGGCGGGAAAATTGAGTGATGTTCTTGCCCGGATCAAGATCCTTGTGGCACGCCGCGAGGTTCGTTCCTCTCTGCACGGCTTTCGCGAATTGGCGGCGGATGATATTCTGCTTGACGATCTACTCGACGGCATCGCATCAGCCGTTGTAATCGAGGATTATTTTGATGCAACTCGAGGTCCGACAGTTCTAGTATTGCAGCGCGACTCCTCTGACCGCCCCGTGCATGTCGTTTGGGGTATTCGGAGAGGCAGTGACGGCCCGGCCGTGCTTGTGACGGCCTATAGGCCCGATCCGCTGCGATGGTCGCCGGATTTCATGAAGCGCAGGACGCCATGACACGAACGAAAATCGAGCTGGTCCGTGACGGTAAATACGTCGCCGAAGTGTCCGTCGAACTCATCGAAGATGAAGGCGGATGGTCGCCATATCTTTCGCTTGATGATGCTAAGAAGCTTGAATCGGTTCGGCTTGCATTGCACGAAGGCGATATTGCCGAGGCGTCGAAATACGGCCGGGTATTTGAGCTGACTCCCCTATCCGCTTGATCGGCGCTTAGGCCGGAATATGGAATCGGAACGATATTTCTCTGGCGAGATCGTCGTCGTTCTTGCGGATGGGTCGCGGCGGTCCGCTAGAGTTACCGCCGATGAAATTTTGGAAGTCGATAAAGAGATATATCGGTTTTTTTTCGAGCAAGGCGCTGAAACCAAGGTCGCCGAGTCCGAAGAGGACTTCTTTGAGGCGCTGAAAAACCTGCGTCACGACTTGGAAAAAACTGGCGCATTGCTCCATTGCTTTGGTGCCAGCGAGAATGTTTATCCGTCTGGAATGCAGAAATCTATGGGGCCAGCGATCTTAGCATACAGGATGCACATAGGGTCTCCGGCCTTGCGGAAAGATATTGTCAACATTTTTGAAGCAGATCAAACGGTCGTTCCGTCCACGGTGGAGCAGCAGAAACAGTTTCACGAACGATGGATAAAAAGCTTATCCGGCAAAGCTTGAGCCTGATTTTCGGCTCCGCTCAACGACGCCAATATCGTATTGGCCCTGCAAGTCGAGCCAGAACTGCGCGCCATTGCCAAAATAGCAGCCAAGGCGCATCGCCGCGTCAGCCGTAATCGAACGGCGACCGTTGAGAATGCTGGTGACGCGGCCTGAGGGTACGCCGATGTCGAGCGACAAACGATTGGCGCTGCGTTTGCGAGCAGCCAGTTCGCGCTTCAATAAACGGCCGGGGTGAGCGACGGGAGCCATGACGGTCAACCTTTGTGGTAGCGCGTAGGATTGGGTCGAGCGCAGCGAAACCCATCACAGAATGGTGGGTTTCGCTTCGCTCTACCCACCCTACCCGCTCCGATTGGAGACTCGTGGGGCTAACCCCGCCGCCCCCCTACACCGTCCAATAATGCGGGTGCCGATACGATCTTGAGCGGTCGCCCCAGTCGAAGCCGTCTTCGTCGAACTCGGACGGGCCGGCGCGCAAATCGTCCAACGTCAGCTCGACCACGAAGGCCTGACGCGCGGGATCAAACCTGAGTTCGTCCCACCGCACCGGATAATGGTGGTGGGGGGCGAGCATGCCGCCGGTTTTGATTACGGCATACGCGACCGTTCCGCTCACCTTGTCCAGCATCAGACGTTCGATCGTGCCGAGCTTTGCGCCGTCTCGTCCGTAGACGTTCGCGTGCTCGACGCGATCACTTGGCACCAGGGTATGCTGCATGGCATCCTCCCTGTTTTCTCTGTTCTCCCGCCAATCATAGCACCAACGAGCCCGGCCTGCGCGCGCGTCCGGTTGCCGCGGAGCACCACCCAGTGCCGACTACCGCCGTAAAAACATCCCGAACGCCCGCGGCCCGTCGCCGACCTTGATTTCGCCGGTCACCTTCAGCTCGACTGCATCGATCACGCTGATCGAGTTGCTCTCCCAGTTCGCCACGATGATCTGCTTGCCGTCCGCCGTCGCCGCGATCCCTTCCGGATAGTCGCCGACATGGATGCGCTTGACCGGCGCAAGCGTTGCGAGATCGAACACGCTGACGGTGCCGTCATACTGGTCGCTGACGAAGCCGCGGCCCTGGGCGAGCGCGACCGCGTAGGGGCGCAGGCCCGTCTTCACGCGCCCGATCTCGCTGCCGGCGGCGATGTCGATCACGGAGACGTCGTTCGATCCGACATTGGCGGTGTAGGCCCGCCGGCCGTCCGCATCGATCGTGATGCCGAAGGGGCGCGTGCCGACCTTGATGACCGCCCGGCGTTCGCGCGTCGCGGTATCCACGACGGATACACTGTCGGCATCGCGGTCCGCCGAGAGCAGGAGCCGCCCGTCTGGTGTTACCGCAAGCCCCGACGGCGATGCGCCGACCGCGATATCGGCGATCACGCGCTGCTCTTTCGGATCAATCACCCGCACCGCCGCGGCGTACCAGTCGGCGACATAGACCGCGCCGCCATCCGGCGCCACCGCAACGCCGAGCGGACCACCGCCGACATTGATCCTGCCGACGACCTGGCGAGAGGCGGCATCGACCACGGTGAGCGCCTTGGCGTCGGGGCTCGTCACATAGGCGAAGCGTCCATCCGGCGTGATGGCAACCCCGGCCGGCTTGCCGCCGATCGCGATGGTCGCGACCGGCCGTGACGTCGCGAGGTCGACGACGGTGAGATTTTCGCTGAGCTGATTGGTGACAAACGCCTCCTCGGCCCGGGCGGCCCACACCGTGCCGATGCTGGCGACCGCAGCCGCCAGGACGATGGCCCGCACGATCAGCTTCCGCTTTCGACCTTCTTCTTCAGCGCCTCGAGGCCGGCTTTATAGAGACCGCTCACCGCCTTCACGGCGGCCTGGTCGCTCAGCTCCGGCGGCGGATCGTTGTTGGGAAAACCGCGGTAGAACGCGCCGGCCCACTCCAGGCTGCTTCCCTTGCCGTCGGCGCTGGGCGTGACCGTCAGGGTGGACGAATAGTTGGTGACCGGCAGCACCTTCACGTCGACGGCGGTGATCCGGTAGGAATAAGTCATCTTCTCGGCATCGTACTTGTAGAGTTCCTCATCGACGGTCGCACCGTCAGCCAGCGTCAGACGCCGCGTGGCCTCGATCGCGTTGCCTTTCGTGCCCTCGGTCTTGCCGACCGGCGGCAGCCAGCTCATGTCCTGGAAATTCCCGATCGCAGCCCAAACCTTGGCCGGCGGCGCGTTGATCTCGATCGATTCCCGCACCTTCTGGCGGGTCGGCCCGTGCGCCCAGGCCACCCCCATCACTGCCAGCGCCGCCACCACGGCCCCCACCCTCGCGGTCGTCATCCTCATGTCGTTTCCCCATAGTCGTTATCGCCGCGCAGGCACGCGGCGTTATCGTCACGCATTTTCATACCAAAGGAGGCTGGTTTGTGGCGCCGCCGGAACGCGCGGCGTATTCCGCCTGGGGGCACCGCTCGTGCGGCGCGATACGCTTCGCTATTGCGCCCTACTTCTCCCGCTTCTCCAACGACGCCGCGATCCGCTCCAAAAAGCCGTTCATCCGCCGGGTCTCCGCGACCTGCTGTTCGTACAGCTCGATCATGGTCGAACCGGACGATCCACGCGCCTGCATGCCGTTGCGGCGCGCGAACCAAAACCACACGGCGATCGCCGCCAGGAACGGCAACCATGTGACCAGCGAAGATATCCATTCATTCATGACAAGCGTCTCCGACTTCATTCTCACGGGGCTATTGAGAGCGGCAGCACACCACGGCGGCGGCTTGGTCTAAAGGCTCGCTCACATGTTCCCTTAGTAGCGGTCGGCAGCCTCAAGTTCACCCGGTGTGCAACGGGAGCTTTTGCCCCAGAACGAAGCCCCGCAAGTTCTCGAATGTGCCCGAAGTCACAGAGCGACGCGACCGCATCGCGTAGCCCTTATCATCGCGGCGGGAATGGTCTCGCCCCAGACAAAGAGGGGAATGACATGGCCAATCTGAACAACGACATTCGCGAACTCGCAACGGACGAACTGAACGGCGTCAGCGGCGGACGGTCCGACCTTGGTCAGCAACTTCAGCTCGCGCTTCAGGAAGCGAACAACATCTATACGCGGACATCGAAGGCCCAGTCGGACATGAGCTCAAAATGGTCCCAGACCCTCGACGGCATCGCCCAGAATTTGAAGTAACAGGCGCTCTGAAGGCCTGCTCTGTCGGCGGTCTCCTCAGGTAGTTTCGTAGCGCGCATGAGCGCAGCGAGATGCGGGAAAGACGAGACCCGGATATCGCGTTGCTCATCCGGGCTACGGGCTCTCTCCGTCATTGCGAGCGCAGCGAAGCAATCCATATTGCGCCAGGCCGAGGCTTGGATTGCTTCGCTCCGCTCGCAATGACGGCTGGCTGCGACAAATCAACCCGTCGGGCAAATCAGTTCTGATTTACGGAATTTGTGTCAAGTCCAGAATTTCCGAAAATCAAAAATATTTCCCTTTCCTTCGACCCAAATCACCGGCACATTCTCACCCATCCCGTCCCACTCAGAGGGGCGTCGGCCGTCGTCACGACGAGGGACGGGTCGCGGTGGACGCAGACGTTGCGATTGACGGTCGTGGCTGAAGCGTACGGCGAAAGCGTGTGGTCCTGGCGCCCGTAACGGCGTCAAGTCCTGCGGGAGCTAACGCTTCCGAGGGGCGACGGTGGCAATAGAGGCCGTCTCACCGGGGAGAGCGCGTCATAAGCCGTAAAGCCACTGCGCAGGGAATGTCGGATGTTCTCCGCTGCCCTGTATGCTCGTGTGCAGCTTTCTTTGCACTATTCGCACACGAGACCGCGGGTGCAGCGCGCATCCGGCATTCCCTGCGCCCTCTGAATTTCGAGGGCGGAAGATTTCGAGCAAGCCTCGGGCGCATCGCGCCGCGAGAATGCGAAGCTATTCCCGCGTCGTCCCGGCGAAGGCCGGGACCCATAACCCCAGGGAGTAGTTTTGCGGAAGGTCTCTGCTATCGAGCCACTATTGAGAGATCACGCGGTATGGGTCCCGGCCTTCGCCGGGACGACAGCAACATATATCTGAATGATCGTCTCTGTTTGAAATGTGAATCAGTACCTCGCGCACGAGATGCACGCCATCTGCATCTCTCACCCAGCAAAAAGGTTCAGGACAAACCCGCGACGTTCGATCTCGTCAGTGATCCAACTCACACATGATGCCGATTGCTCCGTGAACCCATGAAACTTTTCCCGCCACCAACCTCCCGCAAACAGGACGCCAGCAATCCAGCGAGCGGCCGTTGTGAAAACGCCCACGCGACAATCGCGCCGGGCCAACAGAGGAAGTGTCATGAAGAAGTTCGTACTCATCGCTGCCGCTGCCGCCGCGCTCGCCGTGTCCGCAGCCTCCCCGGCCAGTGCCCTCACCATCATCAAGCCCGGCGTTGTCGGCGGTGGCCACCACCATCACCACCACGGCCACGGCTGGTGGGGTGGCGGATTGTCGATCGGCCTGATCGGCGACACCGGCTACGCCAGCGATTGCTACTACGCGCGTCGCACCGCGTTCGTCCCCGGCATCGGCTACGTCGCCAAGCGCCAGCTGGTCTGCTACTAAACGTCGTTCAGGTGGGAGGCTGGATTACCAGCCTTCCCACGCTGATCAGAGCACTTCGAGCACCAGCTCCATCGTCATCAACACCGGATTGTCGCCGCGCATCAGCCGGCCTTCGGCGATGCCGCCGAGATAATCCACCAGCGCGACATCGAGCGCGGCCTCCAGCGTACCGTCCGCGGTTGACGTGACGGTGCCGGAACGGATCGCTAGCTCGGTCGCGAACGGCACGACGCATCGGCCATCGGTGAACTGCGCGCCGATCGTGCTGCCGACCCCGCCATGAATCCGGGCGTGAAAGATTCCGTGCTGCCGGCAGAAGGATTCCAGCGCGCACGCGAAATCCTGGTTCGGCCGCAACCGCAGCGCAAAGGCCCGGCTCGTGGTGTCGGCATCGGTCGCCTCGCGCGGCACCGGCCCGAACAATTTGAAATTGGTCTCGCTATCCACCTCGGCGATGAAGACAGCACCATCGACCCCGAACGCTTCCACCGCGAACGGCTCGGCGACGATGCTCTCCTCGGGCAGGATATGACCGCCATGCAGGTCGCCATCGATCTCCGTCCACAGGCCGTGGCAGTGGAAGAACGGCGCGCCGTCGCGCTCTCCAAAAGTCATCGCCGCGAATTTGAGCTGCGTGACGCCTTCGGGCCGGAAGGTGTCGCTGTAGAACGCGGCATTGGCGCCGGTCTTGGACAGCGCCGGCATCACATAGGCAAGCGGCCCGAGCGCCCCGCCCCGCATGCTCAGCACGCCGCCGGCAAATCCGGCCCCGGCAAAGCCGCGACGCACGGCTTCCAGCAGCGGCAGGCCGGCTTGCAGCGTGAACGAGAACGCGCGGCCGCGCGCCTCGACCCACTGGATGCGTTCAGGGTTGGGCGGACCGGGCTGGACGATGCTGCGCATCGGCTCGGGCGCCGGCCGGTTTGCCTTCGCCGCCGTCATCGTGGCGCGTCTTGATTGGTGAGGTCGAGCAGCCCGCGCGCCTCGAGTTCGTCGCGCACCAGCCGCTTCGGAATCTTGCCGTAGCCGGATTTCGGCAACGCCTCCCAGAAGAAGAACCGCTTCGGCATCTTGTAGCGCGGCACCTTCGGCGACAGGAACGCGGCCAGCTCAGCCTCGCTCACCGCAGCGGCACCCTCGCGCGCGACGCAGACGGCGACGCCCACCTCGCCCCAGAACGGGTCGGGGACCCCAAGCACGGCGACCTCGCCGATCCCGGGATGAGTCAAGATCTTCTCCTCGACCTCGCGCGGATAGATGTTGGAGCCGCCCGAGATGTACATGTCGGAGGCGCGGCCGGTGATGTAGACAAAACCTTCCTCGTCCATATGGCCGAGATCGCCGGTGCGGAACCAGCCGTCGCGAAACGCCTTCGCGTTGGCATCGGGGTTGTCGTAATAGCCGGCGAACACGGCGGGGCCGATCACGCAGATCTCGCCGGTCTCGAAAGCTTTAAGTTCGCGCCCGTCATCGCCCTGGATCGAGACCTGCATGCCGGTGCGCTCGAAGCCGCAGGTGCCGATCCGCGCATGCGGGCTATCCTCGGGATCATGCAGATTGGCCGGCATGACCGTGATGTTGCCGGTGACTTCGCCGAGCCCGAAATACTGCACCAGAACCTTGCCCAACTTGTTCAGCGCGGCCTTCTGGTCCTCGCGGTACATCGGCGCCCCCGCATAGATGATGAAGCGGAGCGAGGAATGGTCGTAGCGGTCGACCGCGGGATGCTCGACCATCATTTTCAAAATGGTCGGCACCGTAAAAATGTTGCTGACGCGATGCGCCTCGATCAGCCGGAACGCCTCGTTGATATCGAATTTTTCCGACGGCAGCAGGATGGTCGGCACCCCGCGCGCGGCCTGCACCAACTGGTGCACGCCGGCGCCATGCGACAACGGCGCCACCACCAGCGAGGCGTCCTGCTCGGTGGTGCCGGGCATCAGGTCGGCGAGATGGTTGGTGACCACAAAGGCCATTTGGCCATGGGTCAGCACC
This sequence comes from Bradyrhizobium sp. AUGA SZCCT0182, assembly GCF_018130185.1. Classification (NCBI taxonomy): domain Bacteria; kingdom Pseudomonadati; phylum Pseudomonadota; class Alphaproteobacteria; order Hyphomicrobiales; family Nitrobacteraceae; genus Bradyrhizobium; species Bradyrhizobium sp. AUGA SZCCT0182. Next base: position 174,642 of record NZ_JAFCLY010000008.1, read on the forward strand.
GCCGCCTTGGACCGCCCCGTCGTGCCGGAGGTGAAGAAGAACCAGCAGGGGTCGTTGTAGTCGACCGCGGCATTGGCAAAACTCTCGCCCGCATGCGCCGCAATGGCGGCGCTCACCGACTTCTCGCCAAAGGCGCCCTCGCCGATCCGCCAGATGAACTCCAGCGCCGGGTTGGCGGCCGCGGCGGCATGCTCCGGGAAATCGCCGTGGCACAAAAACCCCTTGGCGCCGGAGGCGGTGGCGAGATAGGCGACCTCGTCCGGCATCAGGCGGAAATTGGTCGGCACCCAGACCACGCCGAGCCGGAACGCGGCAAACATCGACCAGAACATCTCGTCGCAATTTTTGGAATGCACCAGCAGCCGGTCGCCCTTGACGAGGCCGCGTTCGGCAAGCGCCGCCGCCAGCGCCGAGACGGCGCGGTCGATCTCGCGCCAGGTCCAAGTCCGGTCGCCGTAGATAAAGCCGGTGCGATCGCCATGGCGGCGGGCGTTCTGGGTCACCAGATGCGCCAGATTCATCACCCGGTTCGACATCCGTGCCAAGCCGCCGCGCGGCGCGGCTGTGGTTGCGGTTCCCGTCATGTCGGCACTGCCGCACTGCACAAGCCAAGCGAAATCATCATCGTTACGCTTCTCAATACTGATTTGAACGTCCCAGCCGGACGTTAGCAGAAAGCCCGGCCTCTGCCAGCGCGTCCAGGCGTCCCGGTGCTGGTTCAGGCTGCGTGCTTATAGACGCGGCTGCGGGGCTGGCTCATGGTGCCCTCAGTCAAAAACGCCGCTGGGAGATCATGATGGCCAATGAAAAAGGCCCGAACATCAAGAAGAAGCAGAAATGCAAGAATTGCGAGGGCAAGGGCCTGGTGAAGAAGGGCGACAACGTCGTGAAATGCCAGCGCTGCAAGGGGACCGGCGTGCGCTGACCTCCCGATTTCCTGAACCGGGGCCGTGGCCGATCCGGCGGGTATTGGCCGCCCCACCTCCCGAAAGACCAGCGGACCTGCCGCTCGCAGACCGGCAGGTCCGTGGCAGGATTTACTGCGGATGGTTGGCGAGTTCCTGGTCGCTCAGGCGCCAATCCTGCCACAGCTGAAGCGCGCCGAGCAGAGCCACGATTGCGCCGAGTATCGCGTGCCAGGCCGGTAGAAACGCGTCGCCGGAATAGCCGAAAATCCACGGTGAAGCGATCAGCCAGAGTCCGAGGACGATCTCCGCCACCTCCTCCCAGCGCTGCAATGCGACATATTCCAGCTGGGCGAGGCCGAATACCAGCATGCCGACCACGAACGTGTTGAGGATCATGGTGCTGCGATCGGCGGTCATGACCTCGTTGGCCGGCTGCAGGGGAAACCAGGGCGACACCACGATCAACACGCCAAGCAGCATGCCGAACCAGTCCTCCCACGATCGATGCGTTCTGAAGAAACGAAAGTCCGACATGTAAACCTCCCATTGAAAAGAGGCATACGTCAGCGGCCGGCCATACCTGACATTTCCGATCTCGAACCACATCCGGCCGCATCGGGGCGTATGTCTTGCAAAAGACTTAGGCACACCCTTCCCGGTTGCAAGACCTCAACGGACTTATTGCGCTGCGCCAAGTAGCTGCAGGCCGTCACGGGCGGTGCGCAGGCTGGGATCGATCTCCAGGGCTTTGCGGAAATCCACGACCGCGCCGGCCTTGTCGCCCAGCCGCATCTTGGCCTGGCCGCGGTTGTTCCAGGAATAGGCGTCGGCCGGATCGTATTGCAACGCCTTGTCGTAATCGGCAATGCCGCGCTTGGTATCGCCCTGGTACAGCCGGATCATGCCGCGGTTGCGCCAGCCCCGCGCATCGGTCGGTGCGATTTTCGCCGCCGCGCCGTAATCGGCGGCGGCACGCTCCAGTTGCTCGGTATCGCGGTAGACATTGCCGCGGTTGATATAGGCCAGCACGTCCGGCTTCAGCTTGATCTGCATGCTGTAGTCGGCGATCGCACGGGCCGTGTCGCGCTTGCGATGATGGAGATAGCCGCGATTGCCATAGGCGATGGCGAGCGACGGGTTGTGTTTGATGGCGGCGTCGAAGTCGGTCAGCGCGCGATCGAGGTCGCCTTTGCCGAACCAGGCGTCGCCGCGGTTGTTGTAGGCCAAGGCGAAGGTCGGATCGATGCGGAGCGCCGCGTCATAGTCTGCCATGGCGTGATCGAGATCGCGCTTGAAGGCGTAGACCCGTCCGCGATTGGAATAGGCACAGGCATAGTCCGGATCGAGCTTGATCGCCTCATTGAGATCGGCCATGGCGGCGTCGAGCTCGCGTTTCTCGGTAAGGCCGTGGCCGCGGTTGCAATAGGCGCCGGCGAGCCTCTTGCCGGTCTCGGTCTTGCCATCGATCACGACGCTGCAGGCCGTCACCCTCTCATTCGGCGCGCTCGTCGTGCCGGTGCAGGCCTGCCAGTTCCGGTCGCCTTCGGCGGATGCGGCAGGCGGTTGCGAGAACGTCAGGGATGCGCCCAGCAGCGAAACGGTCAGGCAGGGTCAAAATTCGCATGTTGTCACCCCGGCAAGCGATTTTCCCGTTGGTCGCTCGTTTGCATCACGGGGTTCACATGCCTAGATGATTGAGGTGAACCGCATGGGAACCCCTCGATGGCCGTCCGCGACAACAAAGCCCAAAACCGCTTCGAACTCGATGTTGAGGGTGCGGTAGCGTTTGCGAATTATCGGCTGACCCCGTCGGCTGTTATCATCACCCATACCGAGACGCCGAGGGCGCTGCGCGGCCGCGGCATTGCCTCCGAACTGGTCAAGGGTGCGCTGGAATTGATCCGCGCCGACGGCCACAAGGTGATCGCCGGCTGCGGTTTTGTTGTCGACTATCTGCACAAGAATCCGCAGTTCGCCGATTTGACGGGGTAATCCCTTGTCGTCCCGGCGAACGCCAGGACCCATAACCACCGGCCGTCCTTATCGCGAAAGGTATCAACCACAACCTATCAAAATCGAGAAGCTGCGGCGTATGGGTCCCGGCCTTCGCCGGGACGACAACATCTACACAATCTTGATCGACATATCCGGCAGCCCTTCGAGCTTGCACAGCAGCACATCACCCTTCACGACCGGACCGACATTTTCCGGCGTGCCGGAATAGATGATGTCGCCAGCCTTCAGCTCGAAGGCATCAGACAATTTGGCGATCTGCTCGGCGACACTCCAGATCATGTTCTGCAGGTTGGAGTTCTGCTTGACGGTGCCGTTCAGCGCCAGCGAGATTGCGCCCTTGGTGAAATGGCCGGTCTTGGCGGCTGGGTGGATCGGGCCGAGCACCGCAGAACGGTCAAAGCTCTTGCCGATCTCCCAGGGCTTCTTCTCGTCGCCCAACGCGCGCTGCAGATCGCGCCGGGTCATGTCGAGCCCGAGCGCATAGCCATAGACGTGATCGAGCGCCTTCTCCGCCGGGATGTTGGTGCCGCCCGACTTGAGCGCTGCCACCAGTTCGACCTCGTAGTGATAGTTCTTGGTCAGCGAGGGATAGGGATGATCGGCGACACTGCCGACCGCGACGTTCTGGATCGCATCCGTCGGCTTCTGGAAAAAAAACGGCGGTTCGCGGGTCGGGTCGGACCCCATTTCACGCGCATGCGCGGCGTAGTTGCGCCCGATGCAGTAGATGCGGCGGACCTGGTACACGTCGGTCTCGCCGACGATCGGAATGGTCGTCGCCGGTACCGGAAACATCGACTTCGGGCCGGCCTGCGCAGCGGCGGGAACGCTTGCCGCCGCCCCCGCCAATGCGAGCGCTCCCGTCGTTAGAATGGTCCTGCGGTCGAGGCTGTTCATGATGGTCTCCTTGGTTCGCGTTTCTTGGGTCCGCGTTTTCTGTTCAAACGCCGTCTTTACAGCGTTTTCGCACAAATTGCATGGCACCTGCGCTTTGCTGCATTGCAGTGAACCGCGTCGCCGCAGCTTGCGACCAACGGCCATCAGCACCGCAAAGGTGCCTCTCACATCCCGATAGGAAAAGACCATGTTGATCTCTCTGATTGCCGCCGTCAGGCGATACGCCCGCTACCGCTCCGAACTCGCAAGCATCAGCCGGCTTGACGAGCGTATGCTCCGCGACATCGGCATCAGCCGCGCCGACCTTGCTAACTCCGCCCCGCGCTACACCGGGCGCCGGCCGTATCCCTGAACGATCGTTCTCGCGCGCATCCCAAAAGAAAGAAGGCCCGCGTCACCGCGGGCCTTTTGCCTGTTGATCAGAACGAAAGCGTCAGTGAATTTCCGGCGGCAGCTTGCCGCCATTTGCGGCTAACTTGGTCATCACCTGCTTGTGCAGCCAGATGTTCATGCTCGCCGAATCATTGCTGTCGCCGGTATAGCCGAGTTCCTTGGCGAGTTCCTTGCGCGCCGTGAAGCTCGAATCGATGTCGAGCGCCTTCATCAGATCGACGATCGAGGTGCGCCACGCCAGCTTCTCGCCCTTGTCAGCCACGGCCTTGTCCAGGATCGGAGCAACATCGATCGTTGCCGCCGGTGCTGCGGATCCGCCGGCGGCAGCTCCGCCTGCAGCCGCTCCGCCGGAAGCTGGCGCCGCGTCTGCCTTCGTACCGAAAATCGCGCCCATGATTTTTCCGAAAATGCTCATCGTTGGCTCCCAGTGGAATTGAATAGGTATGTCGCTAGCGGCACTGTTTGACCGGCAGCACCAGGCCGGGCTCGCCTTGTAGTTTAGCCAGCGAATTGTGGCTTGCCAATGAAACATTCACCGAAGCGTGAGTGCTATTGTCCCGGTTTGGGGGTACGCTGCTGGCTCAGTTCGCGGCATGGCCTGTTATTCTTCCCTGTCTTCGCGTCTGGCCTGATCGTGATCATGTTTGGAAACGGCACGTTTGCGCCCTCCAGCGAGCGCAAAATGCGGCCGCCAAAGGGAGACGACCATGGCGACTCCAATTCAAGGCACCTCATATCAAGGCAATGTCACATCTCTGACGCAGAGCGGACAGGAAACCGCGAAAGCGCCAGTGATCCGAACCATCGGCCTTTCCGATTTGCACCGGGCCTTGCAGCTCGGCTGGGAGGATTTCAAGGCCGTTCCAAGTCACGCCATTGTCCTGTGCGTGATCTATCCCGTGCTCGGATTGGTGCTGGCGCGCACGGTGCTCGGTTACTCGGTGTTGCCGCTGTTGTTTCCGCTGGCCGCAGGCTTCGCCCTGCTCGGCCCCTTCGCTGCACTGGGCCTGTATGAGATGAGCCGCCGTCGTGAGACTGGCGCACAGGCGTCTGCGTGGGATGCGCTCCAGGTGCTGCGCTCGCCCTCGTTCGGCGCCATGCTCGGGCTCGGCGTCCTCCTGCTGGCATTGTTTGTGACCTGGGTAGCCACCGCGCAGGCGATCTACATCGCGGCGTTCGGTTATGAAGGCGCGACCGGCATGCGGGATTTCGCGACGCGCGTGCTGACGACGCCGCAAGGCTGGTGGCTGATCGTGGTCGGCTGTGGCGTCGGCTTCCTGTTCGCCATCGTTGCGCTCTGCATCAGCGTCGTATCGTTCCCGTTGATGCTCGATCGTCACGCCGGCGCCGGCGACGCGATGGTGACGTCCCTGCGCGCGGTCGCACGAAATCCCGTGCCGATGGCGGTCTGGGGTTTGACCGTGGCGGTGCTGCTGGTTGCAGGAACGCTGCCGTTCTTCCTTGGCCTTGCCGTCGTCATTCCACTGCTTGGCCACGCCACCTGGCATCTCTACCGGGAAACCATTGAACCGGAACTCAATCCTCAGCCGCTTCCGCCCCGCGCGCCGCGCGAGCGCAAGCCCGCGGCGGACTTCCCGGCCAATCTGTTTCCCTGGCGGCGCAAAGGAAGGCGCATAGGCCTTACAGCGGGTAGCGAGATCTCAAACCGCCGGTCGGTTGTCGACCGGCGGTTTGGCGTCCATTCATGCAAGCATCGCGCAAGACCAACCTAGGCCGCCCCACGGCCTCGGCCTTCGGGTTCAGAATTGCCTATGAATTGAGCGCCTGTGCCAATGACACGTTTGTGTCAGCGCCGGCGAAATGGCGGCCTTGTTTTGGCCGCTGTTACTCCGAACATTCGGTGTGGTTTCGAGACTAATGTCGATCATGAATCGACTTTGGAGCGAACGACACTATGACCTCTCGCGTTTCTGTTCGGACTTTGGCGCTGGCTGCACTCCTCCTGACTTCGGCAAGCCCATCGATTGCAGCATCCTGTGGCACCGGCACGTTTGAGGGCTGGCTCGAAGACTTCAAGAAGGAAGCCGCGGCGAAAGGAATTTCGCCGGCGGCCATTCAAACCGGACTGACCGGTGTGGCGCTCGACAAGGCCGTCATTACGCGGGACCATTCGCAGAAGGTTTTCAGCCAGAGCTTTGAGGAATTTTCCGGCCGCATGGTCCCGCCCCGGCTCGCGCGCGGCGCCAACATGCTCAAGCAATATGGATCGGTGCTCGGGCGCATCGAACAGGCCTATGGCGTGCCCGGCGAAGTGCTGGTGGCAATCTGGGGCCTGGAGACCGATTACGGCGTCAACACCGGAAAATTCCCGACGCTGCGCTCGCTGGCGACGCTGGCCTATGATTGCCGTCGCACCGACTTGTTCAAGGCCGAGTTGATGGACGCGCTCCGCATCGTCGAGCGCGGCGATATCTCACCACAGGATATGCGCGGCGCCTGGGCCGGTGAAATCGGCCAGACCCAGTTCATGCCGTCGTCCTACATCAAGTATGCGGTCGATTTCGACGGCAATGGCCGCCGCGATCTGCTGCGCAGTGCGCCCGATGTGCTGGCCTCGACGGCGAACTACCTCAAGAGCTATGGCTGGCAGCGCGGCAAGGACTGGGAGCCCGGCAGCGCGAATTTTGCCGTGATCCAGCAGTGGAATAAGAGCGAGGTCTATTCCAAGACCATCGGCTATTTCGCGACGCAGCTTGCGCGCGCGCCCTGAAGGATCGGGAAATCGGAGGGCCAGGCACCGAGGCAACAGGCCCTCCGCCGGATACGTCTACTTCGCCGTACCTATGTGCATCGCCTTGCTCAGATGCGCGCCGCATACGCCCATCTTGCCGCTCAGCATGGCGTCCTGAGCCAGGGCGATTTCCTTCTGCGCGACAATCTTGCCCTCGCCGTCCGCCATCGCTTCGATGGCGGTCTCGGTCTTTTCGAGGTTGGGACCGCTGCAGCCGGCGTTCACCTTGGCGGCGTTTGCGGGAGCGATGGCGTAGGCAATGGCAGCCATTGCGGCTGCTGCGATTAATTTATTGAGCATGTTGTTTTCCGTTTTCTGTTTTTGACAGCACCAGCGTCATTGCCGGAATCTGCGCGATGATTGTTTTCCGGTTGCAGAAAATTTCGGAATAACGTTCGCGCGAGGTGCTGAGCGCAGCATGCAAGGCGCTTATGCGAAACGACGCTTTTTCATTACGGCTGCGTAATTCATTACAGCCGCGTAACGACGCGGCGCAGCATGCGCGTTGATCGATCCAGCGCTGCAGTGAGCGTTCGTTCTCGCCACGGTGCGTGCAACACCGGTGACGATGACCAACGCATCTTGGCGCGGTGTCGCATTCACATCGCGATCGGTTGTTCGCACCGTCTTCGTCTAGCGCCAGGAGAGCTGTCGTCACCCGCGATCGGCGCAAAGTTCGCCAGCCGAAGCACGACACCGGCGGCGACCCTGCCTTGGGCCGTCGCGGTACGCTTGGTGCGGTCCGCAGGCAAGATAGTGATTTTTAATTCATTTCTATGCTGCGGAGTGCATGCGAATCACGCATGCAGAAATTCTTTACGCAGAGAGACGGGCTCGACGAGTTTCAAGTCCGTTTGCGGCGATTTCAGACCACGGAATCAAGCAGTGATGGTTGCGTCGTGATTGCGTCAACGCCGCGATCTTACAGGATAATTCGTATCAATTGACTGGCCAGACACCCCTTCGGCCACTTGATGAGGCAGCCCTGCCGAAAGGTTAATCGGATCTTACCTTAGCCATGCGCTTTTGGATTAGCTGCACCGCAACATCGGAACTTCTGCACTGCAAAATACCAGCTATATTCATTTCAACGATGAGGCTTCCCTCCAAGAGCTGAATCGTAATTTCAAGGAGACTACCATGTTACTCTCGCTCATCCGCATGATCCAGGCGTTCCGGGACTATCAGCGCAATGTCAGCGAACTGTCCCAGCTTAGCGATCGCGAACTGGCCGATATTGGCCTTGATCGTTCGGACATTCCGCGCGTTGCAGCCGGGACCTACAACGGCTGATCCTTTGTCAGCCGCCTGACGAACGGATAACGCCCGCCTCGCTGCGGGCGTTGTCGTATCTGAGTCTGGATTCCTGTTTTGAAAACGCCATTGCCGCAGGTGCACTTGGCGAGAAAACGCGCTAACCCTGCGCGCATGACCGCAGCCAAGAATCCAACTAACACCGTCCATGTGATCGGCGGTGGCCTCGCCGGCTCGGAAGCCGCATGGCAGATCGCCAATGCCGGCATCCCCGTGGTCCTGCACGAGATGCGCCCGGTGCGAATGACCGAGGCCCACCAGACCGAAGGGCTTGCCGAGCTCGTCTGCTCCAATTCATTCCGCTCCGACGATGCCGCCAACAATGCGGTGGGCCTGCTGCACGCCGAAATGCGGCGGCTGGGCTCGCTGATCATGCGATCAGCGGACGCCAACCAGGTGCCCGCCGGCGGCGCGCTGGCGGTTGATCGCGACGGATTTTCGGCCGCCGTCACCCGTGCCCTGCACGATCATCCCCTGATCGAGATCGACCGCACGGAAATCGCCGGACTGCCGCCGGCCGACTGGGGCAATGTGATCGTCGCGACCGGCCCCCTCACCTCGGCGCCGCTGGCGGACGCGATTCGCGAGCTCACCGACGAGAACGCGCTGGCGTTCTTCGACGCCATCGCGCCGATCGTGCACAAGGATTCCATCGACATGTCGGTGGCCTGGTTCCAGTCGCGCTACGACAAGGTCGGGCCCGGCGGCACCGGCGCCGATTACATCAACTGCCCGATGACCAAGGAGCAGTACGACGCGTTCGTCGCTGATCTGTTGGCCGGCGAGAAGGTCGACTTCAAGGACTGGGAGACCAACACCCCCTATTTCGACGGCTGCCTGCCGGTCGAAGTGATGGCCGAACGCGGCCACGAGACGCTGCGCCACGGGCCGATGAAGCCGGTCGGCCTCACCAATCCGCATAACCCGACGGTGAAGGCCTACGCCATCGTGCAGCTGCGCCAGGACAACAAGCTCGGCACGCTCTACAACATCGTCGGCTTCCAGACCAAGCTGAAGCACGGCGCGCAGCAGCGCGTTTTCCGCACCATTCCCGGGCTCGAGGGGGCCGAATTCGCCCGCCTCGGCGGGCTGCATCGCAACACCTTCCTGAACTCGCCAAAACTTCTGGACGGCCAATTGCGGCTGCGCGCGCAGCCGCGGCTGCGTTTCGCAGGCCAGATGACCGGCTGCGAAGGCTATGTGGAATCCGCCAGCATCGGCCTGATCGCCGGGCTCTATGCCGCGGCGGATGCGCGCGCGCAGTCGCTGGCGCCGCCGCCGGCAACGACAGCGCTGGGATCCCTGCTTGGCCACATCACCGGCGGTCACATCGAGACGGTCGACGCAGGTCCGCGTTCGTTCCAGCCGATGAACATCAATTTCGGCCTGTTCCCGCCGCTTGCCAGTCCGCCGACCAAGAAGCCGGACGGCACACGGCTGCGCGGCAACGAGAAGACGGTCGCCAAGAAGCAGGCGATGAGCGCGCGGGCGCTGGCCGATCTCGACCGCTGGATCGCCGATCACCTGCGCGTCGCAGCGGCGGCGTAGGATCATGGCTTTGCCAAAGGATGACGCCGCGATTCTGTCGGCGCGATGGACCGAAGGCGTGCTGCTGAAGCGCGACGTGTTTTCGACCGTCGAGCGCGGGCGCTTCAAAAGCGACGCCGGCGAGGTCGATGCGGTGTTGCGCCGGCTCGATCAGGTGCCGGTATGGTCTTATCTCCTCGCCCGACATTTGTTCGCCCGCGAGCGCCGCGCGCTGGCGCTGGCGCGCGACCTGAATGTCGGCCCGAAGCTGCTGTGGGCCGGCCGGCAGGCACTGGTGCGCGGCTTCATCGATGGCGTCGCGCTGCAGATGGCCAAGCCCCACGGCGACCTCGGCTATTTCCGCTCGGCCAAGCTGGCGCTTCGAAAGCTGCATCGCGCCGGCATCTGCCATAACGATCTCGCCAAGGAGCAGAACTGGCTGCGCGGCAGCGACGGGCAGGCCTATCTCACCGATTTCCAGCTGGCCGCCTGCTTCAAGAGCCGCAGCCGGCTGTTTCGCATCGCGGCCTACGAGGATCTGCGGCACCTCTTGAAACACAAGCGCAGCTACGCGCCTGCAGCGCTGACGCCGATGGAACGCAAGATCCTGGCGCGCAAATCCGTCGTCGCCAGCGTCTGGCTGATGACCGGCAAGAAGGTCTATCAGGCCATCACCCGCGGCCTGTTCAATTTCACCGATCGGGAGGGCGGCGGCCGTCGCCTGGTCAATGACGCGCCCGTGCTGATCGAGATGATCCGGAAGAACCCCGACGTGCGCGACACGGCTATCGTCGCCTTTGCTGACCGCCGCACCGGCGTCGGGCTCTATGCGTTCGTCGAGGCCGATCAAGTCTCGCTCGAAAAGCAGCTGCGCAGCGAGCTTTCGTCCGCCAAGGGCGTCAAACCGCCGGAGCATATCCAGGTCGTGCACGCGCTGCCGCGCGACAGCGCCGGCAAGCCTCGCACCGAGATCCTGCAGCTTGTCGCGATGAACCAGCTGGACCTGATCGAGCCGATGATGAAGAACGACACCGACCGCGCTTTCCTGAAGGACATTCTGGAGAGCCGCAAGAATTTGCGGGACCGGTTCAATTTTGAAGCGGCCGATATGGACTCGCCGTCGGGCGCATCTACGCGAGCAAATTCCTAGCCGCCGAACTCCGGCGAGCGCGACGCGCGCCACAGCGTCCACAGCGTCCGCAATCGCGACGTGGTCTTAGGCACGAACGGATCGGAATCGGCCCGCGACATCCGCTTCAGGTCGCGGCGGACCAGCGCCAGCGGCAGGAATACCGGCCTCACCTCCGTCGGCACGCCGGCGAGCAGTTCGAAGGCGGTTTCCAGATGCTCCCGCGCCTCGCCGATCAGCTGGTCGATCGCCGCACGCGCCTGCGGCGTCTGTTTGCCAGTAAACACCTCTTCCACGCCACTGCCGTGTTGCTGCAGCAATTGCAGCGGCAGGAACAGCTGGCGCCGCGCCGCATCCCACGGCAACTTCTCGATCACCTGCACCAGGCCCTGGGCGAAACCGGCGTGGCGCGCGAGGTGATCGACCGCTTCCGAAGGCCGCGCCGCGATACGCCCGGCCAGCGAAAACAGCGCCGACGAGGTGTCGTTGATGTAGCCTTCGAGTGCTGCCATCGACGGCATCGGGTCGTTGTAGAGATCGAACTGGTGTTCGTCGATCAGGCGGGACAGCGGGTCGACCGGCAGGCGGTTGTCGCGGATCACCTGCAGCAGTTCGGCCGCGACCGGGTTGCCTTCGATGCCGCCATGGCCCGCGCCGGCCAGCATGTCGGTCCACCATTGCAGCCGCATCTCGCCGGGCAGCGGCTGGCTGACCTGCTCGCGCACCCGTGAAATCTCCGCGTTAAAAGCGTAGATCGCGAGCAGCGCGCGGCGCTGGGCCGCCGGCATGAACAACGTCGACGCGTAGCGGACGAAATCATGGGTGCGCACCAGGTCGGCGCAGAAGCCGGCGGAATCCTTAGGTGCCTCGCTTGCGCTCATGGCACCGCGATCAGCGCGGCGGCAACGCGCCGGCGCTCACCCATCATGATGTTGTAGGTGCGGATCGCCGGCCCGGTCTGCATCGAGTCCAGCACCACCCGCACAGCACGCAACGCCTCGCGCAAATGTTTGGGCGGAATCCAGACGTCGGTGCCGGTGCCGACGACCAGGGTGTCGATCGCATTGGCCGATTTGAAGACGCGCGCCAGCGAGTACTCATCGATTTCGCTGGGCTTTGTAACATCCCAGGCCCAGATGCCGTCCGGCAGGCACAAAAGCGAGCCGCGATGCGACATGTCGGCGAACGCAAAACCGCCCTTGCCGTAGGCCTCGATCGGCGCCGACCTCGGAAAATGCGGTACGTCCGACGAACCAGTGTTTTGATTAGGCATGATCACGTCCGAAAACCGGCTCCCACTTTTCGGGATCATGCCGGCCTACTTCTTTGCAGGCTTCTCCGGCGCGTCGCGGTGCTCGCCGACGCCGAGATAGATCAGGATCGGCGCCGCGATGAAGATCGAGGTGTAGGTGCCGACCAGCACGACGCCGAACATCATGACCGCCGTGAAGCTGTGGATCGCGTGCCCGCCGAACAACAGCAGCGCCAGCAAGGCCAGCGTCACCGTGACGTGGGTGATGATCGAGCGCGACAGCGTCGAATTGATGGATTCATTGAGCAGTTGCGGCATCGGCATCTTCTTGTAACGCCGCAGCATTTCCCGGATCCGGTCATAGATCACGACCGTGTCGTTCAGGGAGTAGCCGAGAATCGTCAAGAGCGCCGCGATACTGGTGAGGTCGAAATCGACCTGGGTGAGCGACATGAAGCCGATCGTCAGCACGATGTCGTGGACGTTGGCGATCATGGCGCCGAGCGCGAACTGCCATTCGAACCGGAACCAGAGATAGATCAGGATCGCGAAGATCGCGAGCATCAGGCCGAGCATGCCGTAAGCCAGCAATTCGCCGGAAACGCGAGGTCCAACCACTTCGACGCGGCGATACTCCACGCTGTCGCCGAGGGCGGTGCGGACTTTCGTCACCGCATCCTGCTGCGCCTTGTCGCCGCCGGGCTGCTCGGCAACCCGGATCAGGACGTCGGCCGGACCACCAAACTGCTGAAGCTGCACCTCGCCGAGGCCGAGATTGCTCAAGGTCGCACGCATCGTGGCGATGTCGGCGGAGCCCGACTTGGACTGCACCTCCAGCAACGTTCCGCCCTTGAAGTCGATGCCGAAATTCAGGCCGTGGGTGAAGAACAGGATGATCGCCACGATCGAAAGCGCCGCCGAGATCGGAAAGCTGATACGGCGAAAGCGCGTGAAATCGAAATGCGTATCGTCGGGGACGATCCGCAGCGGCGGCAGCAGATCGAATATGGCGACCACGGTAAGCACGGCAATCAGAATGCCCAGCCCGATGAGGACGTATTGTGTCAAAGCTGGCTCCGCATTCTCCGCGCGAACATGATCCAGCTACGCTGGATCATGTTCGTCGCTCTATTTTCGTTTGGAAGCATGATCTGTTCCGAAAACCGGTGTCCACTTTTCGGGATCATGCTTCAGATTGGCACGGTCTTCGGCCGCTTCCATCGTACCCAGCCGGCGACGATCAGGCTGGTCAGGGTAAACGCGGTGAACACGGTGGTGATGATGCCGATGCCGAGTGTCACGGCGAAGCCGCGCACCGGCCCGGTGCCGATATAGAACAGCACCGCGGCGGCGATGAAGGTCGTGATGTTGGAGTCGAGAATGGTCGACAGCGCGCGCCTGAAGCCGGCGTCGATCGCCGAAATCGCGGTGCGGCCGCCGCGCAACTCTTCGCGGATGCGCTCGTAGATCAGCACGTTGGAGTCGACAGCGATACCGACCGTGAGCACGATGCCGGCGATGCCCGGCAACGTCAGCGTGGCGTTCAGCAGCGACAAGATGCCGAAGATCATGGCGACGTTGATGGCGACCGCAATATTGGCGAACACCCCAAACAGCCGGTACGTCACCAGCATGAACACGATGACCAGGATCGACCCGACATAGGCCGCAAGCTCGCCCTTCTCGATCGAATCCTGACCGAGGCCCGGACCGACGGTGCGTTCCTCGATGATGGTCAGCGGCGCAGGCAGCGCGCCGGCGCGGAGCAGAATCGCCAAGTCGTTGGCGGCCTGCACCGTAAAGTTACCGGATATCTGTCCGGAGCCGCCAGTGATCGGTTCCTGGATGACCGGCGCCGAGATCACCTTGCCGTCCAGCACGATCGCGAACGGTTCCTTGACGTGTTCTGTTGTCGCCGCCGCGAACTTCCGTGATCCGGAGCTGTTGAACTTGAATGAAACGATCGGCTGGTTGGTGCGCTGGTCGAAGCCCGGCTGGGCGTCGATCAGGTCACCGCCCGAGACGAGCACCTGCTTCTTGATCACATAGGGCTGCGGATACTGCGGGTCGGCGCTGGGCAGCAACTCCGAGTCCGGCGGTACGCTCCCCCGTTGTGCCTGGTCCGGCGGCACCGTCAGATCGACCATCCGGAATTCCATCTTGGCGGTCTTGCCAAGAATGTCCTTCAGTCGGGTCGGATCTTGCAGGCCCGGCACCTGCACCAGGATGCGGTCGATGCCCTGACGCTGGATCAAGGGTTCGACCGTTCCAAGTTCGTTGACGCGGCGCTCGACGATCTGGATCGATTGTTCGACCGACTGGCGGATGCGCTCCGTGACCGCGGCCGGAGGGACTGTCAGCCGGATCACCCCACCGCCACCGTCAGCGACCTCGAGGCCACGCTGGCCGCTCGACCCTAATAGGCCGCCAAGCGGTTGCGACAGTTCGCGCAGTTTGGTCAGCGCGGTCGGCACATCGGTGTCTTTGGTGATGCGCACTTCGACGACATCGGCACGGGCACTGAGGCCGGTATACTGGATCTTGGCCTCACGCAGCACACGGCGGACGTCGTCGCGCACCTGGTCGAGCTTTTCCTTCTTGACGTAATTGGAGTCGACTTCCAGCAGCAGCGACGAGCCACCCTGCAAGTCGAGGCCGAGCACGATGTGGCGCTGCGCCCATTTCGGCCAGGTCTTTACCTTGGCCTCGGGGAAGAAATTCGGAACGGCGCACAGGCACACCACCAAGGCGGTCAGAATGATCGCCAGCGCCTTCCACCGCGTGAAATACAACATCGAGTTGACCCGTCAGATCAGGAGTATGCAGAGCGCAAATCAGCTCGCGGACGTCTCGTCCTTGGCGGTTTCGGCCTTTTCCTTGGCCGGCTCCCCCTTGGCGCGAACGCCGGAGATCATCTGCCGCATCTGGCGCACGCGAACGCCGTCGGAAATCTCGAACTCGATCTGGTCGTCGTCGACAACCTTGGTCACCTTGCCGACCAGGCCGCCGGAGGTCACGACGGTGTCGCCGCGCCGGATGTTTTTCACCAGTTCGGCATGGTCCCTGATCTTCTTCTGCTGCGGGCGCAGAATCAGGAAGTACATGATGACGAAGATCAGCGCGAACGGCAGCAGCGACATCAACATGCTGTTGGCATCGCCACCGGCTGCAGCCTGGGCGTACGCAGGGGTAATCAGCATTCGAACAATCCTCGTGAGACGGGAAACGACCGGCGACGCAAGCGTCTGGCCGGTCCGGGCAAATTCGCGCGGACTATAGCGGCGGCCGTCCCAATTGCAACGCTGCCAGCCCCCTCATTTAGGCCGCTTGCGGGAGCTTCCAAGGCCCGTTATGGCTGCGCGGTCAGGAACAGGGAAAATGTCGAAAAAGCCCAAGAAAACAGCGGCTCGCGCCACCTTCAAAGCAGCCCCGCGGAGGACTGCGAAATCCGCGACAAAACGTCCGGCAGCCCCCTCCAAAGACGCCACCG
This sequence comes from Bradyrhizobium sp. AUGA SZCCT0182, assembly GCF_018130185.1. Lineage (NCBI taxonomy): Bacteria > Pseudomonadati > Pseudomonadota > Alphaproteobacteria > Hyphomicrobiales > Nitrobacteraceae > Bradyrhizobium > Bradyrhizobium sp. AUGA SZCCT0182. The sequence goes on from NZ_JAFCLY010000008.1 coordinate 190,320, forward strand.
CCGAGCGCATCGCGGACGCGCTGGAGGCCATCGCGAACCACCTTTCCGCGGCCTCCCCGGCGACCTCGGGGCCTGAGTCGTTCGGGGCTGCGGACGCCTTCGTCTGGCACCCGGACGGGCGGCTGGCGCCGGTGCCGCGCGTCAGCCGGGTCGACCTCGGGTTGCTCAAGGGGATCGACCGGATGCGCGACATCCTGATCGAGAATACCGAGCGGTTTGCCGACGGCCTGCCGGCCAACAACGCGCTGCTGTGGGGCGCGCGCGGCATGGGCAAGTCGTCGCTGGTCAAGGCCGCGCATGCCGACATCAACCTCAAGCGCAAGCCGGCCGAAAAACTCAAGCTGATCGAGATCCATCGCGAGGATATCGAGAGCCTGCCGGGCCTGATGGACCGGGTGCGCAGCTCTTCATTCCGCTTCATCGTGTTTTGCGACGACCTCTCCTTCGACGGCAACGACGCCTCCTACAAATCGCTGAAGGCGGTCCTCGAAGGCGGCATCGAGGGACGCCCGGACAATGTGATCCTCTACGCCACCTCGAACCGCCGGCATCTTCTGGCGCGCGAAATGATCGAGAACGAACGCTCGACCGCGATCAATCCCGGTGAAGCGGTCGAGGAAAAGGTCTCGCTGTCGGACCGCTTTGGTCTGTGGCTCGGCTTCCACCGCTGCAGCCAGGACGAATATCTGGCGATGGTCCGCGGCTATTGCGGCCATTACGGCATCAAGCTTGCCGATGAGGAACTGGAGCGCGAAGCACTGGAATGGTCGACGACACGCGGCTCACGCTCGGGGCGCGTCGCCTGGCAGTTCACGCAGGAGCTGGCGGGACGGCTGGGTGTGCGGCTGACGGAGAAATAGTTCGTTACGCGCAAACAGCACACGACTGTCGTCCTCCGCGAAAGCGGGGGACCCAGTACGCCGCAGCCTCTCGGCTCAATCACGCGTCTCTGGAATACTGGATCACCCGCTCCAGTGCGCAATTGCGCACAAGGCGGGCGACGACAGTTCTGGATGTGGACGCTCTTGAGCGCCTCACGCCCCGTTCAGGAATTGAAGCGGGTCAACCGGTGAAGATCCTTTGCGGATCTCGAAGTGGAGTTGCGGCGACCCCACCTCACCCGATTGGCCCGACTTGGCAATGATCTGGCCGCGCTTGATCGTGTCGCCGCGCTTCACCATCAGCTCACTCGCATGGGCATATGCGGTGACGTAACCGTTGGAGTGCCGAACCAGAATGAGATTGCCGTAACCCTTCAATTCATTGCCCGAGTAGGCGACGACGCCGTCTTCGGCAGCCTTCACCGGGGTACCTTCCGGCACCGCCAGATTGATGCCGTCATTGGCCTTGCCGTTGGTCTTGGCGCCGTAGGTCGTGATGACCTTGCCGCGTACCGGCCAGCGGAAGGTCGGCAGCGCGCCAGTGGCTTCGCTGGACTTGACCGCCGGCGCTTCGGCCGCCGGTTTTTCCTCGACATTGACGGTCGACTGCGCCAGGCGCGCGCTTTGCGGCTGTGCGGCGGGTGTCAACGGCTTGGCGGCAGGCGCTGCGACCGCTGCGACTTGCTGCACCGGTGCAACCGGCTGCGCCGCAGGTGCGGCGGCGGTCTTGGCGCCGGGCACGGTCAGCTTCATGCCGAGGCTGAGCTTGGCCGATGTGTCGAGGTTGTTGGCCTTGGCGAGATCCGCCACCGGAAGGTTGTTGCGGCGTGCAATGCTCATCAACGTATCGCCGCGATTGACGACGTGTACGCTCGACGGCCCTGCCACGGCCGCGACCGGCTTGCTGACCGGCGGCGCTACCGCCGGCGCGGGCGCGGCGGCGACGGCCTGGCGCGGGATGATCAGTTGCTGGCCGGGCGATAGCGCGCGCGGTCCCTTGTAACCATTGGCCTGCAGGATCGCGGCCGGCGAAACGTTGTAGCGCTTGGCCAGGATGTCGAGCGTGTCGCTGGTACCGACGATGATCGTGGTGCCGCCATGTGCGGGCGCAGCGGCAACCGAGCGCGGCGCAACGGTGGCGGTGGTCTCAAGCTTGGGTTGACCCGGCGGGGTATAGGACGAAAGCCCGCGGCCTCCTCCCGACACGCCGTTGCCTGCGGCCTGATAGGACCGCGGCGCCGTGACCACGGGCGGCGGTGGCGGCAAGGCCGACGACTGGTATTGCGACTGATACTGCGGAGCCTGGGCTTGCGGCCGCGCATATTGCGGCAGTTCGCGACGCTCGACCTGGGGCGCCGGCGCCTGCTGCACCGTACCGGTCGCGTCCGGCTGATAGTTGAACGGGTTTGATAAAGTGTTTTGGGACAAGCGCGTCTGCATATCGGCGCTGCAGCCGGCAAAGCCAACCGACATCAGCGTCAGCACCGCAATCTGCGGCATGCGACGCGAGCGAAGTAACTCGGCGACACGGGACATGGTTACTCACTTGTACGCAACAAAATACTCTTTTGAGTAAACACGTCCCGAGTAAATAACCGCTTAACCCTTCAAATAAGATGTTGGCGGAAACCGCCAATCCCGTGCTTCTACAGTTCGCGGGCAATTCCCGGCAGTGCCGGCACGAAGCGCACGTCGACCAGCGCCTTGCGATCGAACCCTGCGTCAGTCCTCGTGACGCGCACCAGCGTCTGGACGCCCTGATGCGGCCCCACCGGCGCGAGCAGGATGCCGCCCGGCTCCAGCCGCGCCAGCAGCTGTTCGGGAATTTGCTCCATTGCCGCGGTCACGATGATGCGGTCGAAATCCCCCGCACCAGCAGGGATATCGAAACCGTCGCCAAGCAGGACCTCGATATTGTCGTAGCCCAGCTTTTCCAGCCGGGCGCGCGCGCTGTCGGCCAGCGTCCGGTACCGCTCCATGGTCAGGACATGCTTGCAAAGCCGGGACAGGACCGCGGCCTGGTAACCGGAGCCGGTGCCGATCTCGAGCACCTTGTGTTGCTTCTGCAGCTGCAATTGCTCGGTCATGTAGGCGACCACGAAGGGCTGGCTGATGGTTTGCCCGCAGGCGATGCCGAGCGCGCTGTCGCGATAGGCATGGCCGCGATCGGCAGCGGTCACGAACGTCTCGCGCGGCACCTCTTCCATGGTGCGCAGGATGGTCTGGTCGCTGATCCCCCGCCGCCGCAGGGTCAGCTGGAACATCATCTTTTCGGGCGGTTCTTGCGACATTAGCGACTCAAAGGTCACGGCTGGCCATTCATCTAGTGCTTCGGCAGAGATTGGATGCAATAGCCACCAGAGCTTTAAGGAAGAATTTCCTCAAAAATGGGTTCCGATCGCGGAACCAGGGTCCGGAAGCAGCGTTAGAGCCCGGAAAATCGGACTCTTGACGGGTGGGCCGCAGGCCTTGGCCTATCCCATCTTGTCGTTGCGCCGACTGGTGTTATTTGCGAACCTTGAGCTCGGGAAGGGCAAGGATTCCATCATGATGGCGACGCGGCCGCAGGGCTGTTCAGTGTTTCTCGTCGAAGACGAAGTCATGATCCGGATGATGGTGGCCGACATGCTCGAAGAGCTCGGCTACAGCGTCGCCGCCGAGGCCGGCGAAATCGGCGAAGCCGTCAAGCTCGCCCAATCGACCGACTTCGATCTCGCCATCCTCGACGTCAACGTCAACGGCAAGGTGATCACGCCGGTGGCCGAACTGATCAAGGCGCGCAACCGCCCGTTCATTTTCGCGACTGGCTACGGTTCCTCCGGCCTGCCCGAGGAATATCGCGACCGCCCGGCCCTGCAAAAACCGTTTCAGCTGGAAACGCTGGCGCAGATGATCAACAGCGCGCTGAAGAGCGCTGCGGCTTAGCCGCTCTATCCACACACCCTGCCGGTCACCATCCGCGAAAGCGGATGATCCAGTACTCCAGAGACCGTCGATTGAACCGCGCTGCCGCGGCGTACTGGATACCCGCCTTCGCGGGTATGACGCTTCGTCTCACTTCAACGTCGTCGTCAGTGCTTCCGAAAATGCTTCATCGGTGCGGTCGAGCCGCAGCGGCGTCACTGAGACGTAGCGCGCGGCCAATGCGGCGAGATCGGTGCCTTCGGCCGGCGTGTCCAGCACCGCGGCGCGTTCGAAGCCGATCCAGAAATAGGGGTTGCCGCGGCCGTCGTGACGCTCGTCGACTTTCAGGAAACCGAGATTGCGCTTGCCCTGCCGCGTGACGCGGATGCCCTTGACCTGGTCGGGGGTGCAGGCCGGAAAGTTGACGTTGATCACGGTGTTCTTGGGCACGCCGGCGTCGATCACCTTGCGCACGATATCCGGTCCGAATTTCACCGCCGTGTCCCACAGCGGCGCGTGGCGCGTGTCGATGGAAAATTCTTGGCTCAGCGCAAATGACGGAATGCCCAGAATGGTGCCTTCCAGCGCGCCCGCAATGGTGCCGGAATAGACCACTTCCTCGGCGACGTTGCGGCCCTTGTTGACGCCCGACAGCACGAGATCAGGCAGCTTCTCGCCGAGGATGTGGCGCGCGCCCATGATCACGCAATCGGTCGGCGTGCCGCGCACTGCAAAGTGTCGGGGGCCAACTTCGCGCAGCCGCAGCGGATCGTTCAGCGACAGCGAATGCGAGACGCCGGATTGATCGAGTTCGGGCGCCACGATCCAGACGTCGTCCGACAGCGCGCGGGCGATCTCCTCGACGACCTTCAGACCGGGAGCGTGAATGCCGTCGTCATTGGTGCAGAGAATGCGCATCCGTCAAAATGCCTTCTGGTTCGAGTCGAGGCCGGTTTCCGGGCGCCGTATTATCCGGCTATCGCCGCCGAGGCAAACCGCCAAAATACCGTCACTCTTTCATTCGGACCCGCCAGGGACGAATGAACTTGCCATAACCCAGAAACTGCATCTGAAATTTTCCCAGCGCCGATTTTGCCGGCTCGATCATTTCAGCCTCTTGCGACAGCGGTTCTGCAGGCGTCGTGATTTGCGCAGGCGCCGGCGCTTTTCTAACCGGCTTGATCGATGTGATAACCGGAGCCGCTACGATGGGCGGAGCCGAAGCAACTGATGTCAACGGTGGAACGGGCTGAGCCTCCGGAACTGCCGCCAATGCGGCCGGCTGCGCTGGGGTGGCCGCCGCCGGCGGCGACGTCACGCTGCCCGGAGGAAACCGCTTTCGCGCCACCTCGAGCCCCTTGTCGAAATCCGCGACGTTGAGCCATTCCTTGGCGCGCGTGGTTTCGATCAGCGCCTCGTCCCACAATTGCGGGACCTCGATATCAAAGAAGCCCTTCAGCTTCTGGTCGATCAACTGCATCCCGAGGCCGGTGACAGCCCATTGCCGGCCGATCCAATGGATGTCGCGATGCAGGGCCATTTTCGACTTTGCTATTTGTCGTGCTCGATCACTTTGAGGCCGCCCATATAAGGTTGCAGCACGTCGGGCACCGCAATCGATCCATCCTGTTGCTGATAGGTTTCCATGACCGCAATCAGCGCGCGGCCGACCGCAGTGCCGGAACCGTTCAGCGTATGCACGAAACGCGGCTTGCCGTCGGGCCCGCGATAGCGCGCATCCATGCGCCGCGCCTGGAAATCGCCGCACACCGAACAGCTGGAGATTTCGCGATAAGCACCGCCGTCGCCCTGCCCCGGCATCCACACTTCGATGTCGTAGGTTTTTTGCGCGGAGAAACCCATGTCGCCCGCGCACAGCGTCATGACACGATAATGCAGGTCGAGGCGGCGCAATACTTCCTCAGCACAGGAGAGCATGCGTTCGTGTTCGTCGCGGCTGTTCTCCGGCGTGGTGATCGAGACCAGTTCGACCTTGGTAAACTGATGCTGGCGGATCATGCCTCGGGTATCACGGCCGGCGGCACCTGCCTCCGCACGGAAACACGGCGTCAGCGCCGTGAGACGCATCGGCAATTCCTTGTCGTCGACAATGGATTCGCGGACGAGATTGGTCAGCGAGACTTCGGCGGTCGGGATGAGCCAACGACGATCAGGGTTGGACCTATACCTAAATCCCAGAACCTTGTGCTCAGCGTCGCGGGCAGCCTGAATTCCATGTTTCTCGGCATAATCCAAAACAACTTTTCGATCTTGCTCGAAATTTATGTAAGCATGTCTTATCTGGTCGTCCTCAGTCTCAACCCGAAATTGATCGTTACTAAACTTCGGCAGCTGAGCAGTACCGAGCATTGCCTCATCACGTACAATAAGGGGCGGATTGACCTCGGTGTAGCCGTGCTCGTTGGTATGGAGATCGAGCATGAACTGCCCGATCGCGCGCTCCAGCCGCGCGAGACCTTTCTTCAAGACCACAAAACGGGCGCCGGACAATTTCGCCGCCGCCTCAAAATCCATATAGCCGAGCGCGCCGCCGAGATCGTCATGCGGCTTCGGCGCAAAGCCATAGTGGCGCGCCTTGCCGAACACCTGACGCTGCACATTGCCGTGCTCGTCCGAACCATCCGGCACCTCGGCGAGAGGCAAGTTCGGTATTTCCTCAAGTGCCCGTTTCAACTCTTCTTCGTATAATCGAACCTTAGCTTCAGCCTCAGGAAGCTTCGCCTTTAACTCATTGACTTCGGTCATGAGGCCGCTCGCGCGCACGTCGTCTTTGTTCTTTTTGGCTTCGCCTATTTCCTTCGATGCTACATTGCGGCGCGCCAACATTCTCTCAGCAACAAGAATGGCGTCCCGCCGATTTGAGTCCAGCCCAATTATTGCAACGGTCAAGGCCGAGGGATCGCCGCCACGCCGCGCCAATGCCTCCATGAAGAGATCGGGGTTGTCGCGTATCCATTTGATATCGTGCATGGCCAAATTCCTGCGTCATGGCCGGGCTTGTCCCGGCCATCCACGTCTTCATTGCACGGTCTGTAAAAGACGTGGATGCCCGGGACAAGCCCGGGCATGACGAATCATGGGCCGCACGTCGGGTGAAACGCAGGCGAAGCCGCCCTACTCGGCCGGATTGGCCGCGGGCGGCGGGGTCGCGGAGGGCGGCGTACCGGTCGCAGCCTTGGCTGCGGCGGCGGCCCGCTTCTCCACCAGGGCGACCGCGAGGATCGAGCCTTCGTAGAGAACCAGCAAGGGCAGCGCGAGTGAGGCCTGGCTCAGCACGTCGGGCGGCGTCAGGACGGCCGCGATGACAAAGGCGACCACGATGAAATAGCGCCGCTTTTCGCGCAGCTGTTTTGCGGTGAGGATGCCGATCCGGCCGAGTAGCGTCAGGATCACCGGCAGCTGGAACGCGATGCCGAAGGCGAAGATCAGCCCCATCATCAGCGACAGATATTCGCCGACCTTCGGCAACAGCTGGATCTGCGCGGTCTCGTCGCCGCCGGACTGCTGCATGCCGAGCGAGAAGCGCACCAGCATCGGCAGCACGATGAAATAAACCAGGAGCGAGCCGAGTACGAAGAAGAACGGGGTCGCCACCAGATACGGCAGGAACGCACCGCGCTCGTGCTTGTAGAGCCCGGGCGCCACGAATTTGTAGATCTGCGTGGCGATGATCGGGAACGAAATGAAGCCGGCGCCGAACAGCGCGAGCTTCAACTGCGTGAGGAAGTATTCCAGCAGCGCCGTGTAGATGAACTTCGAATTCTCGGGGCCGGCGACCCAGACGAACGGCCACACCAGCACGTTGTAGATCTGCTTGGCGAAGAAGAAGCAGAAGATGAAGGCTATACCGAACGCCAGCAGCGCCTTGATCAGCCGCGAGCGCAGCTCGATCAAATGGTCCATCAGCGGCGCTTTGCTGGCCTCGATGTCTTCGTCGCTCATGACGCTTTGGCGTCCTTGAGAATATCCGGCGCCGGTGGCGCGATGTCCTGCTGCTGCGCGGCCTGAACTTCACGTGTAATCACCAGCGGCTCGGAAGCAGCCTGATGGGTTTCGGCCTCGACAAAGGTCTCGGCCGTCGGGGCGGCCGGCGTGGTCGGCGCGACGATTTCGGGCGTCACGGTTTCACCGATCGAGGTTTCCACCTGCGAATTGACGGGCTTGTCGATGTCGCCGATCTGCAAGGCGTCGCCGACGTCCTTTTGCAGCGAAGTCATCAGATTGGTGGGAGACATGCCGGTCGCGACGTCCTTGACCTCGTCAAAGCTCTTCTTGAGGTCGGCCATTTCGGCCTCGCGCATCGCTTCCTGGAACTGGCCCTGAAATTCGCTAGCCATCTTGCGGGCCTTGCCCATCCATTGCCCGACCATGCGCAGCACGCCCGGCAGCTCTTTCGGGCCGATGGCGATCAGCGCGACAACCGCGATGACGACCAGTTCACTCCACCCGATGTCGAACATGAAAATTTCCGCTTACGCGACCCCGCCCCACCCAAATCTCCATAGCAAGATTTTGGGGCGGCCCACGTCTTTTCTCAACCGGCGTCCATGGCTTCACCGGACACCGGTCCGCGCCAGACGGGCGCCTACGACTAAACCGTCAAACAGCCTTGCTGCCGACATCGGTGCGTGCCGCCGTCGGCGCCGCATTGTGATCGATGGTCTTGGTCGGCTCGACCGCAGGCTTTTCCGCAGGCTTGTCATCGTCCTGCAAGCCTTTCTTGAAGGACTTGATGCCCTGCGCGACGTCGCCCATCAGGTCCGAAATCTTGCCGCGGCCGAACAACAGCAGGACCACTGCGATCACGACGATCCAGTGCCAAATACTAAGCGAACCCATCCTGCAACCCTCCAAAAGAGACGGCCGGCATCCGGCCCAAGCTTTGCCGGAAGGTAGGCCCGGGAGGTGTCAAAAACAAGGACCTACGCCGCGGCAAATCGCTGTCGCGACTACGTATTATTGCTACCGTTAATCCGGTTTCGAGGACTAACCGGCCCTTGGCGGAACAGGCTCCGAACCGGGCCCGTTCTACTTTGCATGGGGTTGTTTTCGATATTTTTGTCCGCGCCCTAGCCCTCGCTCGGCGTCTCCGGCTCGGCGGCCGGCGCCAGCAGGAGTTCCAGGGTGTCGCCGGCATCCAGCGGATCCTCGTCCTCTCGCAGCGCCACGTCGTCCGACGGGGTCGGAACGCTGAAGCCGGAAGGCAGCCGCGAATCCAACAGGCCCGTGCCCTTCAGCTCTTCCAGGCCCGGCAGATCGCCGAGTGCTTCCAGGCTGAACTGCGACAGGAACCCGTCGGTGGTGCCGAACGTCAACGGCCGGCCCGGCGTCTTGCGGCGGCCGCGGGGACGGATCCAGCCGGTCTCCAGCAACACATCCAGCGTGCCCTTGGAGGTGATCACGCCGCGGATCTCCTCGATCTCGGCGCGCGTCACCGGCTGGTGGTAGGCGATGATCGCGAGCACCTCGATGGCCGCGCGCGACAGCCGCCGCGTTTCCGTGCTCTCCCGCGTCATCAGCCACGCCAGATCGCCGGCGGTGCGGAACGTCCATTTGTTCGCGACCCGCACCAGATTGACGCCGCGCGTGGCGTATTCCGCCTGCAGTTGCGCCAAGGCGACCTTGACGTCGACGCCGTCGGGCATGCGCTTGGCCAGCGCCGCCTGATCGACCGGCTCGGCGGAGGCGAACAACAGCGCTTCCAGCAGCCGCAATTCTTCGGGCCGCGCTTCGGGCTCGTTCGTGGGATCGACGGAATGTTCCTCGGCTTCTTCCATTCGCTTTTCCGCGAGGCTCGCCATGGCTAGGTCTCCTTCTTCCACTTACTCGACCGAGAGATCCGAAGCGGACATCGCCCCGGACGCTTGCGGCTGACGCTTACGAAAATACAGCGGCGCGAACGCCTCTTTCTGGTTCAGTTCCATCTCGCCTTCCCGCACCAGCTCAAGCGCTGCGGCAAAGGTGGATGCAAATACCGTCGCCTTCTGCGAGGGATCGACGACATAGCTGAGGAGATACTCGTCGAGGCAGCTCCAGTCATCGGCCACGCCGACCAGCCGCTCCAGCGACGCGCGCGCTTCCGACAGCGACCACACCGTGCGCTTGGCCAGATGCACCGTTGCCAGCACCTTCTGTTGACGCTGCGTCGCATAGGCCGTGAGCAGGTCGTACAGGGTCGCGGTGAATTTGGGGTGGCGGATTTCCGCGATCGATTCCGGATTGCCGCGCGGGAAAATATCGCGCTGGAACTGCGGCCGGTTCATCAGCCGGTTGGCTGCCTCGCGGATGGCTTCCAGCCGGCGCAGCCGGTTGGCGAGCGCGGTCGCCATCTCCTCGGCGCTCGGGCCGTCGGGCGTCGCCGGCTCGGGCAGCAGCAGCCGCGATTTCAGGAACGCCAGCCAGGCCGCCATCACCAGATAGTCGGCCGCCAGTTCGAGGCGAATCTTTCGCGCCGCCTCGATGAAGACGAGATACTGGTCGGCCAGCGCCAGGATCGAAATCTTGGACAGGTCGACCTTCTGTTGCCGCGCCAGCGTCAGCAACAGGTCAAGCGGCCCCTCATAGCCCTCGACGTCGACAACCAGCGAGGGCTCGCTGTCGGTGCCGTCAGCGGCGGGCCGTCCGGTCTCAAACGATAGAATCTCCGCCGTCATACCGTCCCTACCCGATTCATCAACGCGTCCAGTTCAGCCCGCGCCGCCTGCCGGTCGAGCGGCAGCGGCGCCTTTCGCGAGGCCAGCGCCCGGTTGGCGCGATTGAGGGCCTCGCCCGTCAGTTCCGGCGTCTCGGCTGCGACATCGCGCATCTCGTCGAGCTTGCCGTTGCAGTGCAAAACCATGTCGCAGCCGGCGTTGACGATGGCTCGAGTCCGCTCGGCGATCGATCCCGCCAACGCATTCATGGACACGTCATCACTCATCAACAAACCCTGGAACCCGATTACGCCGCGAATCACCTGCCGGATGATTGTCGCAGAAGTCGTCGCCGGATGGACGGGGTCTAGCGCGCTAAACACAACATGTGCGGTCATCGCCATCGGCAGGTCCGCCAGCGGTTGGAAGGCGGCAAAATCGGTCCGATCGAGCTCTTCCCTCGTCGAATCAACCGTCGGCAGCCGAAAATGGCTGTCCGCTGTGGCCCTTCCATGGCCGGGAATGTGCTTCAGGACCGGCAACACCCCGCCCTGCTCGAGCCCCTCGGTGACGGCGCGGGCGATCGCGGCGACCTTGCCCGGGTCGGTTCCATAGGCCCGGTTGCCGATAACAGCGTCGGCGCCGGCGATCGGCACGTCTGCGAGCGGCAGGCAGTCCACCGTGATTCCGAGGTCGATCAGGTCGGCTGCGATCAGCCGTGAACTCAAACGGGCGGCCTTGAAGCCCAACTTGGGGTCAATGTCGTACAACGCCCCAAAGACGGCGCCTGGCGGATAGACCGGCCAATGTGGCGGTCCGAGCCGCTGCACCCGCCCGCCTTCCTGGTCGATCAGGACGGGCGCCTCGGCGTTTCCGATCAAATCGCGTAATTCGCCAACAAGCGAAGCAACTTGCGCGGGGGTCTCAATGTTTCGTTTGAATAGGATAAAGCCCCATGGAAGCTCGGCACGGATAAAAGCGCGCTCGTCGGCGCTCAATTCCAGTCCGGATATGCCTGTGATGAATGCGCGGCTGCTCATGGGGGCCGATTAGGCCCCTCACAGCTCCCGGGTCAAGGAAACGGCCATTAATTCCTGAGGATGACGCACTGTCCGCCGGCGGTTTTCAGGTTGCCGCACAGCTGCGCCGCCTCCTCCTGAGAACCAAAGGGTCCGACCATCGAGCGGTAAACGACACCCTTTTCGCCGAGATCCGCCCGCCTGATCGAAGCCGAACGTGTCCCCAGCACGGATGGATACTTGCCCTGCAGCGCCCGGTAGGAAGCCAGCGCATCGGCCTCGTTCTTCTGCGAGGAGACCTGGACGAGGTATCCGACGCCGGAAGGCGCAGCCTGTGCCGGATTGGTTGCGGCGACACGGGTGGGCGCCGGATCGGGCGCTGCGCCGCCTTGCGGCGTCAACGCGAGCGGACCATTGGCGCTGGCGTTGGCGGATGACGGGTTGCGCGGCGCCGCGGCCGGGGCTGGCGCCGGTGCGGCCGTACGGGCAGCCGGCGCCGGCTTTGCCGATGCAACCCCTGCAGGAACGCCGCCGTTGTCGGCGTCGCCCTTCACGGCAAGGGTCTTGATCTTCCGTGGTTCGTTGTTCGGCAGCGAGCCGTTCGCGGCGGCAGCTGGCGGCGGAGCGGCCGGAGAGACGCTTGCGACCGAGGGCGGGCCGCCATTCGGGTTCAGCGGCGGAAACACCACGCGCGGGCCGGACCTGGAATTGACGTCGACCGGAGCCTCTTCACGCGAAACGATCTTTTCGCCGCCATCGCCGGGCACCATGCGGTCCGGTGTCTTGCCAGCGGCGCCATCGCCGGGCGTCGCCATGACCTTGGTCGGGCTGTTGTCGGCCTTGATGATCGGCGGCTCGCCGCTGCGGGGTGAACCGACATAGGTTCGATAGGCGAAGGCAGCCCCCGTCCCGACCACAGCCAGCGCCAGCACCGCGGCGACCGTTATCAAGCCGTTGCTGCGCTTGCGCGGCGGCTCGGGCTCTTCCTCATAATCGCTCTGGTAGGCGTAGGGATCATCCGGAAAGGCCGGATCACGGGCATATTCATGCTGCCCGGATTCGAGCTGGCCATACAGCGCGTCGTCATACCGCGAAGGATCCACGGGCTGCTCAGCCGCGTATTGCTGCGCCGGCTCGTGATAGTCCTGTTCATGTGCCGCCGGCTGCTGAGCGGCGTAGCGGTGCAAGGGATGCACGGGGCTCGGCTGGTATTCCGGCTCCGGCTCTTCGTATTCCTGTTGCGGTGGCGGCGCATCGTGCCTGGCGCGCTGCATCCATGGCGGCGGGCCCGCGGCCACGCTGACCTCTTCCTCGTCCACGGGGTCGTATTGCGGGCGCACGTTGGCCCGTGACTGCAGTGGGTGCGGGGTCTTGGTGCTGCCGTCAAACGGGTCGGACTGCCCGATCAGCCGCGCCAGCTCCGCCAGCGGATCGCTGTCGCCCCTCGCCGGGGCAGCCGGGTTCGCGCCGCGATCATCGTCGGCGTCGGAAGGAAAAGGTCGTTCCTGATATCGATCAGCCATCGTGAAGATGCATCCCCTTCGGGACAGCGCCAACCCGCCATGACCATACGAGCCATGAAATACGAATTGGCCCCTGCCAGATACCCTCACAATCCCCATTGTGAGGGCCTTCGCCCCTGCCTACCGCATCTCGGTCGGAGCGTGGACGCCGAGAACGGCTAAGCCCGATGCCAGAACCGAGACGACGCCCTGGACCATTGCCAGTCGCGCCTTCGTAATCTGTGCATCATTAGTGATAATGAAGCGTAAATAGGGCAAATCCCGCCCCCTGGTCCAAAGCGCGTGAAATTCACTCGCGAGATCATAGAGGTAAAAAGCGATTCGGTGGGGTTCATGCGCCACCGCCGCCGCCTCGATCATCCGGGGATAGAGCGCCAGCTGCTTCAGCAGGCTGAGTTCCGCAGGGTCCGTCAGCCGCTCCACCGCGGCATCCCCGAGATAGGCCGCCCGGGCGGAATCGCTCTCCGGCAGGTCGGGAACCAGTTCCCGGGCGTTCTTGAAGATCGAATGGCCGCGGGCATGGCCGTACTGGACGTAGAACACCGCGTTGTCCTTGGACTGCTCGATCACCTTGGCGAGGTCGAAATCCAGCACTGCGTCGTTCTTGCGGAACAGCATCATGAAGCGAACGGCGTCCGAGCCGACCTCGTCGACCACCTCGCGCAAGGTGACGAACTCGCCGGAGCGCTTTGACATCTTCACAGGCTCGCCGTCGCGCAGCAGCTTGACCAGCTGCACGATCTTGACGTCGAGGGCCGCCTTGCCCGAGGTCACGGCCTTTACCGCGGCCTGCATGCGCTTGATGTAGCCGCCATGATCGGCGCCGAACACGTCGATCAGGTTGGTAAAACCGCGATCGAATTTGTTCTTGTGGTTGGCGATGTCGGACGCAAAATATGTATAGGCGCCGTCCGACTTGATCAGCGGACGATCGACATCGTCGCCGAATGCGGTGGCCCGAAAGAGCGTTTGCTCGCGGTCCTCGTAGTCGTCGACCACCTTGCCTTTGGGCGGCGCCAGGCGGCCTTCATAGACATCGCCTTTGGAACGCAGATAATCGATGGTCTCGGTGACCTTGTTGTTGCCGGACTCGATCAGCGAGCGCTCCGAGAAAAACACATCGTGCTTGATGTGGAGCGCGGCGAGATCGGTCTTGATCATGTCCATCATCATGTCGATGGCCTTGAGCCGCACGATCGGCAGCCAGACGTTTTCCGACATCGCCTTGAACTTGTCGCCGTATTCGGCGGCAAGCGCCTGCCCGACCGGCACGAGATAGTCGCCGGGGTACAGGCCTTCCGGTATAGCGCCGATGTCCTCGCCGAGCGCCTCAAGGTAACGCAGATAGGCGGAGCGGCCGAGCACGTCGACCTGCGCGCCGGCGTCGTTGATGTAATATTCGCGCGTGACGTCATAACCCGCGAATTGCAGCAGGCTGCATAGCGCGTCGCCGAACACCGCGCCGCGGCAATGGCCGACATGCATCGGCCCGGTCGGATTGGCCGAGACATATTCGACATTGACCTTTTCGCCGCCGCCGATCGCGCTCGCTCCGTAGGCGGCGCCTTCGCGCAGCACCGTGCGCAGCGCGTCGGCCCACACCTCTGGCTTCAAGGTGAGATTGATGAAGCCTGGCCCGGCGACTTCGACGGAGGCGATCAGATCGTCCGCGCGCAGCTTTTCGGCGAACTTGTCGGCGAGATCGCGCGGCTTTGCCTTAGCGTCCTTGGCGAGCACCATCGCGGCATTGGTCGCCATGTCGCCATGGGTCGCATCGCGCGGCGGCTCGACCACCACGCGGGAGAAATCGATGCCGGCGGGCCAGTTTTCCTCGGCCGCTAGCACGGCACAAATCCTGTGCACGCGTGCAAGCACATCGGCAAAAAGGTGCGGAGAAGTGGGTTTTTCGGCCATTTTTTGAAGTCCTCGGCCGCCGCCTAACGCAAATCCGGGGTCGAGTCAAAAAGCCTTTGATGCTCGGTCAGGGCAAAACGGTCGGTCATCCCGGCAATGAAATTGCCGATCCGGCGGATACGTTCGCCCTCGGTCTCGTGCTCGGTGCCCTCGACCCACTCGGCCGGCAGGTCATCCGGAGATTTCTGGTAGCGCGCGAACAGGTCGAACACGATCTGCTCCGCCTCGCCCATCACCCGCATCACCCGCTTGTGGCGGTACATCCGCAGCTTCAGGAACGCCTTGATGTCGGCCTCTTCCGCCGCCACGGCAGGCGGAAACGCGACCAGCGGCTGAGCGCAGTGGCGTACATCATGGGCCGATTGCGGTTTGGCGGCCTCGATCCGCCTGCCGGCCTCCGCCACAACAGCCGAGATCATGTAGGAAATCAGCTCGCGCACCAATTCCGCCCCGCGCCTGCTGTCATCGAGATCAGGATAGTGCTTGCCGATGTCAGCGATGATGGCTGCCGTGAGCGGCATCACCTTGAGGTCGTCAACGCTGAACAGGCCCGCGCGCAGGCCGTCATCGATATCGTGAGCGTCATAGGCGATGTCGTCGGCGAAGGCTGCGACCTGGGCCTCCAGCGAGGCGTAGGTCCACAACTCCAGATCATATTTGCGGTTGAAATCGGCGATCCCGACCGGGATCCCACTGTCGCTGTAGCGCCCGGCCGGGGCCCCGCTCCGCTCCGTCAGCGGGCCGTTGTGCTTGACGATGCCCTCCAGCGATTCCCAGCTCAGATTGAGGCCGTCGAACTCGGGGTAGCGATGTTCCAGCGAGGTGACGACGCGCAGGGTCTGGGCGTTGTGATCGAAGCCGCCATGAGCCAGCAGGCATTTGTCCAGCGCCCGCTCCCCGGCATGGCCGAACGGGGGGTGGCCGAGGTCATGGGCCAGCGCCAGCGTCTCGGTGAGGTCCTCGTCGAGCCCGAGTTGGCGGGCCAGCGCGCGGGCGATCTGGGCCACCTCCAGCGAATGGGTCAGTCTTGTGCGGTAATGATCGCCTTCATGGAACACGAAGACTTGAGTTTTGTGCTTCAGGCGGCGGAAGGCGGTAGAATGGATCACCCGGTCGCAGTCGCGCCGGAACGGGCTGCGGGTCTTGCTCGGCGGCTCCGTAAACAGCCGGCCGCGGCTGCGATCGGGATCGCAGGCATAGAGCGCGCGGGGGGCAGCCATTCCGACCGACAAGTTTTTTTAGTCCTTATCCATTTGATTCTGCGAGATTACATACTTAACTATGGGGAGCGCGGGATACCAAATGAATTGGGTATGACGCCTTCGACCGGAGACCACGCATGACCACTACCATCACCGTCAGCGAGCGGGCCGCCCGCCGCATCGGGCAAATCCTCAAGACCGAGGGCGACGGCGCCATGCTGCGCATCTCCGTCGAAGGTGGCGGCTGCTCCGGCTTCCAGTACAAGTTCGACGTCGAGCACGCCCAGGCCGAGGACGATCTGGTGATTGCGCGCGAGGGCGCGGTGGTGCTGGTCGATCCGGCATCGGTGCCGTTCCTGGCCGGCTCGGAGGTCGATTTCGTCGACGACCTGATCGGCGCGTCGTTCCGGGTGGTCAATCCGAACGCCACCGCCTCCTGCGGCTGCGGCACCAGTTTTTCGATCTGAGCGATATCAGCGCGGCGCGGCGAATAGCGCCTTCGCATTGCCGCTCGCGATCTGCTCGGCGATTTTTGGCGATAGCTGCGCCAGCCATGCGCGATAGCTCGCCATGATCTCACCATAGCTCGCCCAGCGCTCCGGCACCCAGGTGTCCGAACCGAGCAGGAAGCGATCAGGATAGCGTTCGAACAGCGTCCGCCACTCAGCCGTCAGCTTGCCTGCGCCGTCGGTGATGCCGCTGCGATACGACAACTCTCCCCACAGCTTTGGGTATTTCGACAGCATCGCCGTGACGCGATCGGTCGACAGCCCAAAGCCGGTATGCGCCCAGATGATCCGGGCTTTCGGATTGTGCCGCATCAGGATCTCGACCGCCTCGTCATCGGCATGGGCATGCAGATAGAGGTCGTTGGCGACAGCAAAATCGACGGTCTTCTTCACCCACTCGTTTTCCGCCGACTTGCCCGACAGATGGAATTCGCCGATGCCGCGGTAGTAGCCGCGCTTGAATTCGTCCTGCACGAGATCGAAGATCACGGGATCGCCGAACCAGCTCTGGATATCTGACCGGACGCGGTACGGCCGAATGAAAGGCACGACCTGCAGGCCATCGGCCTTCGCATCCACCAGCGCATGCGTTCCACTGTTCGGGCGGCTGGTCGCGAGGATGCCGGTGACGCGATGCTTCTTGAACAGCGCGAGCACCTCGTCGAGCTGGTAAAAGGGCTTCGGTTCCCAATTGTAATGCAGATGCGCATCGAAGATTTCGATCGGCTCGGCCGCAACGGCCTTGGTCCCGGCACTGCACGCAAGCGCGATCAGGACGACGACGCACCCCAAAGCGGTCTGCATTGCCCGCGCAGGGACCATTACTCGGCCGCGACCACGCGCGGCCGCTTGTCGCCGTCGGTTTCTTCGAGCTGCGGCTCGAGCCGGCGCTTCAGGCGGCGGTCGATGCGGTCGAGATAGATGTAGATCACGGGGGTGATGTACAGCGTCAGCAGTTGCGACAGGCACAGACCGCCGACTACGGCGACGCCGAGCGGCTGGCGCAGTTCGGCGCCGGCGCCGGCGCCGAGCGCGATCGGCAGCGTGCCGAAGATCGCGGCGAACGTCGTCATCATGATGGGGCGGAAACGCAGCAGCGCGGCTTCGCGGATCGCATGCTCGGCGCTGAGGCCGACGCTGCGGCGTTCCAGCGCAAAGTCCACCATCATGATGGCGTTCTTCTTGACGATGCCGACCAGCATCACGATGCCGATCATCGCGATGACGGACATCTCCATTCCGAACAGCATCAGGGTCAGGATCGCGCCGATGCCGGCCGACGGCAAGCCGGAGATGATGGTGATCGGGTGGATGAAGCTCTCGTAGAGTATGCCGAGGATGACGAAGGCCGCGAACACGGCGGCGAGGATCAGGACGCCCTGCCCGCGCAGCGAATCCTGGAACACCTGCGCCGTGCCGGAGAAGCCGGTGGCAATGGTCGCCGGCAGGTTGGAGCTCTGCTCGAGCGTCGTGATCTTGTCGACCGCATGCCCGAGCGAATAGCCCGGCGCGAGGTTGAACGAGATCGTCACCGCCGGCTGCTGCGCCTGATGGTTGATTTGCAGCGGCCCCACCGTCGGAACCAGCTTCGCCACCGCTGACAGCGGAATGGTCTGGTTGTTCTGGGTCTTCATGTAGAGCTTGGACAGGTCGGACGGATCGACCCGGAACTGCGGCTGCACTTCCAGGATGATCTGGTAGTCGTTCGACGGCATGTAGATGGTGCCGACCTGGCGCGAGCCGTAGGCGTTGTAGAGCTGGTTGCGAACCTGGTCGACGGTGACGCCGTAAACCGCGGCCTTCTCGCGGTCGATGTCGACCGTCATCTGCGGGTTCTTGATGTAGAGATCGGTGGTGACGTCGAGCAGGCCCGGCACCTTCTCGATCTTGTCGCGCATTTCCGGCGCCAGCCGGTACAGCGAGTCGGTGTCGCCGCTCTGCATCACATACTGGTATTGGCTCTTGGAGATCCGCCCCCCGATATTGAGGTTCTGGATCGGCTGGAAGAACGCCTGCATGCCTGGAATCTGGCGGGCTTTGCCCCGCAGCCGCCCTATGATCGTCGTGAGGTTGTCGCGTTCCTTCTTCGGCTTCAGCGCAATGAACAGCCGTCCGTAATTCGCCGTCGTGTTCGGTCCGCCGGCGCCGACGGTGGAGTTGATGTATTCGATCGCGGGATCGCTTCTCAGCACCGCGACCAGCGCCTGCTGCCGCTCCTTCATCGCATCGAAGGACGTGTCGGTCGCAGCCTCGGTCACGCCGATCAGGAAGCCGGTGTCCTCCTGCGGAAAGAAGCCCTTCGGCACGATCATATAGAGGTAGACGGTGCCGCCCAGCGTCGCCAGCGTCACGGCCAGCATCAGCGCCTTGCGCGCCAGCACCCAGTCGAGCGTCCATTCATAGGCACGCAGCCAGGATTCGAACATCGCCTCGAAAACGCGAAGCACGATGTTCGGCTTCTTGTTCGGGTCGTGCGCCCGCAACACGCGCGCGCACAGCATCGGCGTCAAGGTCAGCGAAACGAATCCTGACACGATGATCGCGACCGATACCGTCACCGCAAACTCGCGGAACACCCGGCCGACGATGCCACCCATCAGCAACACCGGGATGAACACGGCGATCAGCGAGAACGTGATCGAAATGATCGTGAAGCCGATCTCGCGCGCGCCTTTCAGCGCGGCTTCAAACGGCTGCATCCCGCGCTCGATATGGCGGACGATGTTCTCCAGCATGACGATGGCGTCGTCGACCACGAACCCGACGGAAAGGGTCAGCGCCAGCAGCGTCATGTTGTTGATCGAATAGTCGAGCGCGTACATCACCGCGCAGGTGCCGAACAGCGAGATCGGAACCGCCAGCGCCGGAATGAAGGTCGCCGACGCCGAGCGCAGGAACAGGAAGATGACGAGGATGACCAGCCCGATCGCGATCAGCAGCGTCTCCTCGACGTCGGCCACCGCCTGACGAATGGATACCGAGCGATCCATCAGCACGTTGATCGACACCGATGGCGGGATCTGCGCCCGCAGCACCGGCAATTTGGCCAGAATGCCATCGACCACCGCCACCGTGTTGGCGTCCGGCTGTTTCTGGATGCCGAGCACGATCGAGCGCTCGTCGTTCAGCCAGGTTGCGATCCGCTCGTTCTCGACGCTGTCGTAGATCTTTGCGACCTCATCGAGCTTGACCGGCGAACCGTTGCGCCAGGCCACCACGATCTTGCTGTAGTCAGCCGCCTTGTCCATCTGGCCGGAGGCCTGCAACGCCACGTCCTGCTTTGGTCCATTCAGCGTGCCGACCGGGGTCGACGAATTGGCGGCCGAAACCGCGGCGCGAATGTCTTCGAGCGACAATCCGCGCGCCGCGGCGGCTTCCGGATCGGCCTGGACGCGAACGGCGAACTTCTGCGCGCCGTAGACGCTGACCTGCGCGACGCCCGGTATCTGCGACAAAGTCTGGCCGATGGTGATTTCGCCATATTCGTTGACCGCCGACAGCGGCAGCGTGGACGAGCCAAGCACCACGAACAGGATCGCGAAATCGGCCGGGTTCACCTTGCGGAAACTCGGCGGGATTCTCATCTCGATTGGCAACCGGCGTTGCGCGATGGTCAGCGCCGTCTGCACGTCGAGCGCGGCGGAATCGATATTGCGGTTGAGATCGAACTGGATCGTGATCTGGCTCGAGCCCTGCGATGAGTTCGACGACATCGAGGAGATGCCGGCGATGGTCGAGAGCTGGCGCTCGATGACGCCGGCCACCGAGGCTGCCATCGTATCCGCGCTCGCGCCCGGCAAGGTCGCGGTCACGGCAATGGTCGGGAAGTCGACCCGCGGCAGCGCCGATACCGGCAGCAGGCGGAAGCCGAAGATGCCGAACGCAATGATCGACGCCGTGATCAGCGTCGTCATGACCGGCCGGCGGATGCAGAGCTCCGAGAGCGTCATCGGCTACGCCCCCGCCTTCTTCGCCCGCGGCTCGACCCGCGTTCCATCCGACAGCAGCAATTGTCCGTCGACCACCACGCTCTCGTCGCCGGCGAGCCCTTCTGAAATCACCGACATGCCCTGCGAGGTACGATCGACCGTGACCGATTGAACCTTGGCTGTGCCGTCCTTGACGATGAAGACGAAGTTGCCGGTCTGGCTACGCTGCACGGCGACCGTCGGAACCACGATCGCATCTTCGCTGCGGATCGTCAGTCGGGTCGCGACCAGGGTGCCCGGCCACAAGGTCTCGTTCTCGTTGTTCATGATGCCGCGCACGGTAACCATGCCCGTGGTGGCATCCACCGTGTTCTCGACCATCGCGATCTTGCCGCTTTCCGAGCGCTGATGACCCGGGATCGTCGCGGTCACCCCGGATGCCCCCTTCGCCATCGACTCGCGCAGATCGACCAGCACGCGCTGGGGGACGGCGAAGGTCACGTAGACCGGCGCCATCTGGTTGATGACGGCGAGCGCCGCGAGATCGGCCGGCCGCACGAAATTGCCGACCTTGACGTTGGCGGCACCGACCCGGCCTGAGAACGGTGCGCGGATCGTGGTGTAGCTTTTCTGGACCTTCAGATTGTCGAGCGCCGCCTGGTCGGCCTTGATGGTTCCGGCCAGGATGTCAGCCGTCGTCTTGGCGTTGTCGAGATTGACCTGCGTGGTGGCGCCCTTGCCGATCAGTTCGCTGTAGCGCCGGACATCGCGCAGCGCGCCTTCGAGCTGCGCCTGGTCCTTCGCCAGCACCCCCTCGGCCTGCTCGATCTGGGCGTCGATCTGGCGCGCATCGAGCGTGAACAGCAAGTCGCCTTCGTTGACCTTGGCGCCGTCCTGGAAATGGACCGACACGATGGTGGTTTCCAGCCGCGACTTCAGCGCCACGCTGGAGATCGGCGTGACGGTTCCGTTGGCGTCGACATCGACGGGCACGGACTTGCGCTCCGCCTTCGCCAGTTCGACCGAGACCATGCGCGGGCGCTGCGGCCCCTGTGCGCTGGCGTTGCTCCCCATCCACGACGAGCGGGTTGTGTAGGCCGCGACGGCAGCAATGCCGATAATGCCGGCGAAAAGTATCCAGTTACGCTTTTTCATAATTTTTCACGTCCGCCGGTCCGCAAAGGGCGGGACAGTTGCTCCCGGCCCCCTTGACGGCGACTTTTACGCCTTATTTCTAGATAGTTATCACAGCCTCGCGGCACATGGTATGCCACTGCAGCGAAAATGTGTGATTACAATCCGGGCTTTTGCAATGCGTATTGCTACGTGGAACGTCAATTCGGTCCGGCAGCGGATCGACCATCTCCTGACCTGGCTGAAGGACTGCGCGCCTGACGTCGTCTGCCTGCAGGAAATCAAATGCATCGATGACGCCTTTCCGCGGCTCGAGATCGAGGCGCTCGGCTACAACGTCGTCACCCACGGCCAGAAGACCTTCAACGGCGTTGCGTTGTTGTCGAAGCTGCCGTTCGAGGAAACCAAATCCGGCCTCGCCGGCGACGACGAGGATGCCCATGCCAGGTTCCTCGAAGGCGTGATTCCCCTGAAGAAGGGCGTGCTGCGCATCGCTTGCCTTTATCTGCCCAACGGCAATCCTGCGGATTCAGATAAATATCCCTATAAACTCAAATGGATGTCGCGGCTTCTTGAGTACTCCAGGGAGCGACTTAAAGCGGAGGAGCCGCTGATCCTGGCGGGCGACTTCAACGTCATCCCGGCAGCCCGGGACGTCTACAATCCCGCCGCCTGGGCCAATGATGCGCTGTTCCGCCCGGCGACCCGCGAATCCTTCCAATCGCTGCTCGGGCTTGGCCTGACGGACGCGCTGCGGGCCGTGAACGACGCCCCCGGCCAGTACACCTTCTGGGACTATCAGGCCGGTGCCTGGCAGAAGAACTGGGGCATTCGGATTGACCATTTGCTGCTGTCGCCGCAGGCCAGCGACCGGCTCACCAATGTCGGTATCGACAGCTACGTGCGCGCCTGGGAGAAGCCGTCGGACCATGTCCCGGTCTGGGCCGATCTCGATCTCGAAACCGCCTGAGCGAATAAGCGCCGCTCAAGCCAGGCCGCGGCAGAAACCAAGCCGCGGCGGGAATCAGTCCCGGCGGCCCTGCACCCAGTGCTCGAGCATCTGCAGCGCCATGGCGCGGTCGTCGCCGGAGGCTTTCGACATCGCCCGGGTGTAGCTTTCCTTGATCCAGACCTCGTCCGGCGTCGCACTCTCACTCGCCAGGGTCAGCCACATCAGCCCGCGCGCGCGCTGCGGCGGCAGCCGGTCGCCGTTGAACAGCATCTGGCCGAGCAGCGCCTGCGCCTGATGCTGGCCCTTCTGGGCGGCCAGACCAAGCCAGCGGGCGCCATAGCGGAAATCTTCCCGCGAGGCGTCGGGGGTCTTCAGATAGAGCCGCGCCAGGTCGTACTGGGCGTCGGCGTTCCCGAAATAGGACGCGGCATAGGAGAACATCTCCCGCGCCCGCTCCCTGTCGACCTTGACCTTCGAATTGGGAATGCCGTTGAGGTAATACCGCCCCAGCGCCACGAACGCGTTGGCCACGATCGTCGCCTGAGGCGCCGACGGGCTATCCTCGGCGTGCTGGTTGGCAATGCGGCTGAAATATTCGAACGCCCGCAGGTCGTCCTGGGTGACGCCATCGCCGTTGGCATACATCCGGCCCAGCTTCCACTGGGCCACGGGATGACCGCCTTCAGCGGCGTATTGCAGGGAGGTCAGCGACGGCGCGGAGGCGGCAGCCGCCGCGGTTGCCGGCGGAATCGCCTTTTTTGCCCCTGGAATACCCAAGGCCTGGGCGTTCAACGCCTGGGCGGCGGGCTGGGAAACCACGGGAAGAGCGGCATCTTTGGGATTTACCGGCGCACCATCGAACGCGAATCCGGAGCCCGCCACCGGCGCGGCCCCTAACATCAACGCAAGAATGATACGCCTAGATGTCCGCATAACACTGTTTCTCGTGCGCACCGTCTGGATGGGAAACAGCGCCATCCATCGCCTGCCCGGTCCTTTGGGCGTCCTTCCACAGCGCAGCCGATTTGAAGTTAGTCGCTCGGGACTGCCGTTTGGTCTCATGTTCAGGGGCGTCGGCGCCGGTCAACTTTACGTTAAGACTCGCCGCGGCGTTCTTTTCGCGGTCCAAGCCGCGGACAGAACTTGAAAATTCAGAACCTGAAAATATCGGCTTCGACATGCCCGCGACCTTCACGACCGCACCTTCCTGCGCAAAATCTTTTTGGCCAACGATACCGCCGGTGGCGGCCATCGGCTTTACGCTCTTGAGGTTTTCGGCGATCGTCCGGCCCGTGGCGGTAAGGCAATTCCCGCGCAGGTGGCCGTTGTCGAGCAGCGTCTTCATCAGAAGCGATATGCTCCCAATTTCCTGCATGTCTTTGGCAACATAACGGCCGCTCGGCTGCAAACCCGCGGCACACGGAGTCTTTTTGAAGATTTTTCCCGCGAAGATTTCGGCGCCGTCGATCAAATCGAATCTGGTGCGGCAGCGATTGGCGATCACAGGCGAGTGCGATGCAGCATTGCCGGTGCCGAAGGAAGCCGCGATGACGGCGGCTGCGACATAGGTTTGGGCTTGGGCTTGGGCTTGCGGCGCGCGCGCGGGTCCCGCCGTCACGTGACAGCTCGGCAGCCTGTCCTTGATGTTGGTCCCTGCGTGCATCGCGAACCTGTTTCCCCAGCCGACTCGTCTTGGCGAGCGCTGTGGCCATCAGCCTATGAAGGCATGATTTCATGCAGGGGTGTGGCTAAAAAGCGGCGCAGGCAATAGCTGGCTGATTTGACGGTTAAATGTTCAGGAAGTGTTGCGGCCACGCAACAATCGTAGCAAGCGGGCAACGATCGATGGCACAACCCGCACAGGCTGTGGAACCAAAAACCCGCTACTCCTGCTTTACGCCACCCGGACCGCGTGTTTGCCTGATCACCACAACCGGCAACCGGTCGATCGCGCGCAGGCCAGGCCGCTTGCGCCATTTGATTTCGGATGGATCGACAGCCAGCGCCAGCTCGGGCCAGCGCCGGAACAGCGATTTCAGCGCACATCGGCCTTCGATCCGCGCCAGCTGATGGCCGAGGCAAAAATGGATCCCGGTGCCAAACGCGATGTGGCGGTTGGGCCTGCGCTGCAGGTCGAGCCGCTCAGGATGCGGATTGGCTTGCGGGTCCATGTTGGCGGCGGCGAGCATTGCCATGACCTTTTCGCCCTTCCTCACCTGCACGCCGCCAAGATCGACATCCCGGCGCACATAGCGCGGCTTGGTGAATTGCACCGGCGTGATGAAGCGCAGAAATTCCTCGACCGCCAGATCGAGCCGGCTTTCGTCCTCACGCAGCCAGTGGCGCAGTCCGGGATTCTTCAGAAGCTCGAACGCCGATCCGCTGATCAGATGCGTCGTGGTTTCGTGGCCGGCGAACAGCAGCAGGAACACCATCGACACGATCTCGTCGCGGCTGATCTTCCCGCCGTCCTTTTCGACGCGCACGATCTCGGCGATCAACCCCTGCCCGCCCTGCCGGCGGACGGTTTCGAGATGCTGCTCGACGTAGCGCCGCATGGCAAAAATCTTCGGCATCATGCCGAGAAAGCCGAGCGCGCCGGTGAAGCGGGTAAAGCCGCTGGCCCAGGCGGTGAATTTGGCGCGGTCGGCGAGCGGCAGCCCGAGCAGTTCGCAAATCACCGACAGCGGCAGCCTGCGCGCAAAGCGCTCGACGAGATCGGCCGGAGTGCCATCGGCAAACAATTCATCGGCAAGCTGGTCGCCGATCGCCTGGATATGCGGCTCCATGTCGAGCACGGCACGGCGGCGGAACGCTTCGTCGACGATGTCGCGCAGCCGCTTGTGATCGGGCTCGTCCATCGACAGCATGCTGTTGGCGAGCGTGCGCACGATGCCCGGCATCCACCATTGCAGCCCGGCGACATTGCCATCGTCGCGGCGGATGGTGAAGGTCTCGGTATCCTTCAGCACCTGATCAGCGAGCGCTTGCGTGGTCGTGGCCCACACCTTGCCGATGATGGGAAAGCGCACTTCCACCACCGGCCCGGTGGTGCGCAGCTTCTCGATCGCGGTGGCGGGGTCGCGAAAGAACTCCTGGCTGGTGAAGTCGGCCTGTAAACTCATGTGCGGTTCCTTCGCTGAAGTCCGATGCCCGATATGCGAGCTCGACGTAATAATTCCAGCCCCAATGGGTAACGTCATTGCGAGGAGCGATAGCGACGAAGCAATCCATGCTGCCCGCGCGGATGGATTGCTTCGCTCCGCTCGCAATGACGGCGACGGAGCGGCTCCACACAATGCCGTCATCCCCGCGCAGGCGGGGATCCAGTACGCCGCGGCTTATCGGTTCAATCATCAGCGTCTCTGGAATACTGGGTCACCCGCCCCCCATGCGCAATTGCGCACTCGGGCGGGTGACGACGACCGAATATGTCTATGCAATCTCGCGACGCGATGCGCCCGAGGTTTGCCAGAAACTTCCCGCCCTCCAATGAGAGGGCGCAGGGAAGACCGGGTGCGCGCTGCACCCGCGGTCCCGTGTGCGGTTTGCACTAAGTAGGCTGCACACGAGCATACAGGGCAGCGGAGAACACCCGGCCTTCCCTGCGCAATGGCTTTACGGCTTATGCCGTGCTCTCCCCGGAGACGAGTTCTTGGTTGACTCCGTCACCGCCGGTTCAGCTCACGCTTAGCCGACGGCTTGACGCCAGCAACGGGCGCCAGGACCACACGGTTTTGCCGTACGCTTATCCACGCCGTCGTCGAGGCGTAAACCAGCGTCCACCG
>NZ_JAFCLY010000080.1:0-16523 GCF_018130185.1 Bradyrhizobium sp. AUGA SZCCT0182
GTCCGGACAGCCTTGGAAAGGCGCTAACGCCTCTTGACAGCTAACACGGTAGATCCCGGCTCAAGGCCGGGACGACACTGTCAGTGGGGCCGCCCTACCCCACCAATCCGTTCATCGGCTTCACTGACGCGCTGTCCGGAAACACCGTTTCCGCCAGCACACGCTCGGCCAGGCCGAACTGATCCTGCAGCACGCCTTTCATGATGGCGCGGAGGTCCGTGGTCGGGGCGAGGTCGCGGGCCTGGTAGAGATTGGCTACCTTCAGGCCGGGCCAGTCCGAGATCACCCGGCCGCCCTTCACCGCGCCGCCGGCGAGCAGCGCCACGGTGCCGGTGCCATGGTCGGTGCCTGCGGTGCCGTTGATGCGCGCGGTGCGGCCAAATTCTGTGACGACCACCACGACGGTGTCGCGCCAGCGTGCCCCTAAGCCACTTTCGAATTCCGCGAGCGCGCCGTCGAGGCCCGACAGCAACTGCGCCAGACGTCCGACCGGTCCGCCTTCATTGGCGTGGGTATCCCAGCCGTCGAAGGCGAGCGCGCCGATCCGCGGGCCGTCATCGGCCGCCATCAGCTTGGCGGCGCCGCGCGCCACCAGCCGCATCGCACCTGCGCCATTGGTGCCCGGCTTCGGCTTCATGTCGTCGCCTTGCGCGGCCTTGTCGAGCGCGAGCCCTTGCGTCAGCGCCGCCGCCAGCGCCGGATCGCGGTGGCGATAGAGTTCGATCAGGCGCATTGCGGTGTCCTCGGCGGCCTGCGGCAGCGCCACCGGGGTCCAGCCGACGGTCGGCGCAGCACCGCGCAGCACCAGCGGCGTGGTTGGGCCGACGCCGAGCGCGCTCATCACGCGTTCGCCCTTCGGCAATGATTCCAGCGCGCGGTTGAGCCAGCCCGATTGCACCCGGCCCGGACCGGCAAAGCCGCTTTCGAGCACATCCTGCCCGTCGAAATGCGAGCGCTCGCGATAGGAGGTAGCGACCGCATGAATCACCGCGGCCTGCTTCTGGCGGTACATCCGCGCGAATTCAGGCATCGCCGGATGCAGCGCGAAGAACGAATCCAGCATCAGCGCGGCGTTGGGTCCGCTCGAATTCAGCGCGATCGAGCCATGCAGGCCGGCATAATCGGGGTCGCCGATGGGGGCGACGGTCGCAAGGCCATCCAGCGCACCGCGCAGGATGACGACGACCAGACGTGGATCGCGACCATCGGCAGCACGCGCGAATTTCGGCAAATAAGCCCAGGCCGCAAAGGAAGCGCCACCGAGCAGCACGGCACGGCGCGAGGGGAATGTCGGGCTTTCGCAGCAGTCCATGCTCGTTTCCATTGGCGTCATCTCCTCTGGAATTCCGGCGACATCAGCAATAGCGCCAGCGCCTGCTGCCGCGATTCCGCGCGCTCGACGGTGCGCCTTGTTTCCATCGACGCTGCATCCGCGGCCACCAGTTCAAGCAGGTCGCGCGGATCGATGGTGTCGGCGAGGCGCGAGGCGATCTGCGCGGAGATGTCGAGACGCAGTTTCATTCCCTCCGGCGCCGCCCATGCTGCGTTGCTGTCGGGAAACCCGTTCGGGCCGGCGGGCGCCCATAATGGCTGACCCAGCACGTTGAGACCGTTGAGATAGCGGCCGGGATCGCCGGGGATTTGCGCCAGCAAGCGGCCGCTCGCGACCAGGAATTCATACGGCGAGCGCACTTTGGTCAGCGGCGCCTTCCAGGCTTCGTCGGAATCAACCAGCGCCGTCGCCAGCGCCTTGAGATCGCCGTCGGTCTTGCCGAATACATCGGCCAGCCGCGCCACCAGCGCCGACGGCGGATCGTCGGCGACGAAATGGCGGACGAATTTGGTGGCGATGAACTTTGCGGTCGAGGGATGCCGCGCGATATCCGCCAGCACCGCCTCGCCCTGCGCCACGCCATTGGACTCGTAGCTCTTGCCCATCACGCGCTGCGCGCCCGGCTGGTGCGCATTGGCGTTGAAGACGAAGGTGCCGGGCGCGCCGAGCTGGCCCTGCCGTCCGGCATAGGTCCACCCCGTGATGATGCGCGCCAGCGACGTCACGTCGTCCTGCGAATAGCCGCCGCCGACGCCGAGCGTATGCAGCTCCAGGATTTCGCGCGCGAGATTTTCGTTCAGGCCGCGGTTGCGGTTTTTCCCGGCGCGCGAATCCGGACCCAGCGATTGCTGGTTGTCGAGAAAGAACAGCATCGCCGGATGCTGTTCGACCGCCTTCAGCATGTCGCCGAAGCGCCCGAGCACGTAGGGCCGGATCGCTTCGCGCTCAAACGAGCCCGCCCACATCCGCGCCACCCCGCCCTTGTTGGCGGAGATGCAAAAATGATTGGACCAGAACACGACAAGCCGCTCGGTGAACCCGCAATCGGCGATGATGGCCCGCTGCAGCCGCGCCAGCGCTTCGGCCCGAAACGTCTTCTGGATGATGTTGAGCGGTTGCGGCGGCGGTCTCGGCGCATTTGGCTGCGTCGTCTCGGGAGACATTGCCGCGGGCGACGCGTTCGGCGCGGCGGCGTTTTCCTGCGGCTTCGCCGGCAGCTCCCTCGGCGCCATGTCCATGGCAATGCTGTTGAGCGACAGGTTTCGCCGTTGCCCTTTCGCATCGACAGGCGGTTGCGGCCCTTCGGTCGCGGCTGACGGCGCGGATTTAGAAGCCGCGTCGCGCGCCTGCTGGATCTCGAACTGATAGTCGAACACCGCCTTGCCGAGCGCCGAGGTCGACGACAGGCCGGGCACTTCGAGCAGCACCCCATTGGGCCGGCTCATCTCCGCCTTGACGAAGCCACGGGGATCAGAAGCCGCGTTGACGAAATCGCCGGATGCGCCGCCGCGCGCGCCGAATCCGAAGCGATTGAGCGCCACCAATGCGGCTTGCGAATCGCGGGCCATCGGATTTCCCTCAGCACGTCCCCGGTATATGATTTGCGCGATCATAACGCCTTTCGGGATGAACCCCGAATTAAAACCCGGTTAGAAAACGCCCCGTTTCATGCCAAATCGGTCAGACAATCCTCCCTCGCGGCGCCTCGCCTGCGCCGGCTGCGGCACCGAGTTCTCCTGCAGCCTGTCCGGGCCGTGCTGGTGCAGCGAGGAAACGTTCCGGATGCCGATGCCGCTGGACGGCAGCGATTGCCTGTGCCCGGCTTGCCTGCGCAAGGCGGCGGCGAGCGCCTCGAGCGCGGCCGCGACGTGACCGGCGAATGGGACGTCCGGGCCGTTCTGCTCGACATGGATGGAACGCTGCTCGACACCGAGCGGGTTTACTTCGACAGCCTGGTCTCGGCGCTCGGCGCGTTCGGTTATACCGACGATGTCGAGACGCTGTGCCATGCGATGGTCGGCCTGCCCGGTCCGGACTGCGAGGCCATGCTCCATGCGCGCTATGGCGAGGACTTTCCGCTGCCCGCGATCAACGAGGCCTTCATCGCACGGCGCGACGAGATTCTTAGCGCCGGCCTGCCGCTGAAGCGCGGCGCCGTCGAATTGCTCGATGCGTTGCAGGGAAGCGAATGCCCGATGGCGATCGTGACCTCGTCGTCGCGGCACACGGCGGATGCGCATTTGACGCTGGCCGGAATCCGAAGCCGTTTCGACCATGTCCTGACCCGCGACGACGTCACGCGCGGCAAGCCGAGCCCTGATCTGTATCTGCTGGCGGCGTCCAGGCTCGGCCTGAACCCGGAGTTCTGCGTGGCCGTCGAGGATTCCAATCATGGCGTGACGTCAGCGCATGCAGCCGGCGCGATCACGATCATGGTGCCGGATATGGTGCCGCCGACGGACGAGTCGCGCGCGCGATGTGCGGCGGTGGTGGATGATCTTGGAGAAGTGCTTGAAGTGCTGCGAACGCGCGGTGGGTTACATTCGAAATTCTTGCGTCGTCCCGGCGAAGGCCGGGACCCATAGCCACCAACGCTTGTTTTGCGGAAGGTGTCGGCCACAGTGCGTCGATCGGTAGATCACGCGGTATGGGTCCCGGCCCCCGTGCGCAATTGCGCACTAGGCCGGGACGACTCGGTGAGAGGTCCGGGCCACTGGCGACTACCGCGACCGCGCCTTCTTTCCCACCGGCAGTGCCGCCTTGGTCAGCGCATGCGCGGCTTGACCTGCGGTCTCCATATAGCTGGGATCGCGGTGCAGCAGGACGACGGCGAACGATCCGTCCAGCAACAGCAATATCTGCCGGGCGAGCTGCGATGCTTCGGCGATCCCGGCGGCCTCGAACGTGGCGCGCAGCCAGTGCTCGAACTTCTTCTTGTGGGCGGCGCCGATCTTCATCGCGGGATGGCCGGGCATGTTGGCCAGCTCCGCCGAGGTGCGCAGGAAGCCGCACCCCTTCCATTTGGGATGCCGGGCCGAGCGGGCGAGATTGCGAAAAATCCGTTCGATTTTTACCGGCAATCCGCCGTCGGCCTCCGCGAACCATTGCTTGAACAGCGCGAGATTGGGCTGGTCGCGGCCGGCAAGATAGGCCGCCACGAGGTCATCCTTGCTCTTGAAATGATAGTACAGCGTCCGCTTGGTGACGCCGGCCCTTGCCGCCACGGCGTCGACGCTCACGCCGCGAATACCGTCAGCGTAGAACAGCGCGTTTGCGGCTGAAACGATCCGCTCGCGGGTGGGGGTTTCTGATTTCGTCATGTCTCCATGTATACCGACCAGTGAATATACACAATCTGATGCCGCGCCTAAGGTGCCACCGACACCGACATTTGCGGAGACCATCATGTCCGACGCCGTGCTGCTCGATATCAAAAACGGGATTGCGCTGATCACGCTTAACCGGCCCGACCAGCTCAACGCGCTGAATTACGATCTGATCGATCGTTTGATGGCCGTGCTCGATCGTATCGAGACCGACGCCGGCATTGGCGCCGTGATCCTCACCGGCGCCGGCGAGCGGGCGTTCTCGGCAGGCGCCGACATCAGGGAATTTTCAGGAACCGTTCGGCAGGGCCCGAATGCGGCGATACGCGACTTCGTCCGGCGCGGACAGGCGATGACCGCGCGCTTTGAAGCATTCCGAAAACCCGTGATCGCCGCGGTCAATGGCCTGGCATTCGGCGGCGGCTGCGAGATCACCGAGGCGGTGCATCTGGCCATCGCCAGCGACCGGGCGCAATTTGCAAAACCGGAAATCAATCTCGGCATGCCGCCGACCTTTGGCGGAACCCAGCGGCTGCCGCGGCTCGCCGGGCGCAAGCGCGCATTGGAGCTGTTGTTGACCGGCGATGCCTTTTCGCCCGCACGGGCGCTGGAGATCGGGCTCGTCAATTCAGTCGTGCCGCATGATGAATTGCTGCCGGCGGCGCGCGAACTGGCTGACCGGATCATGCGTCACTCGCCGCTTGCGGTCGGCAGCATCATCACATCAGTCACCCGCGGATTGAACATGGCCATCGGCGAAGGGCTGCAAGTCGAGAGCGAGCAGTTCGCCGCCATGGTGCCGACAAGCGACCTCCGCGAAGGCCTGGCCGCGTGGATCGGGCGGCGGCCGCCGAACTATGGCGGGCACTGACAGATGAATTCGACGGCGTACCTACACCGCAAACCCCGGCGATTTGCGCGCCATGCCGTCGAAAGCGTCGAGCAGCCGCTCGCGCCAAGCATAGACCGGATCGTCTTCTTTAAGCAGCTTGAACGGGCTGACCACGCGCGCCCACTGAAACCCGCCGAACACGATGTAGTCCGCATAGTTCGGCTGCCCGCCGCCGAGATAGGATTGCGTCTTCAAGGTCAGCCGCAATGGATCGAGCGATTTGCGAAAGCCCTCGACTGTCTCGTCGCGGTTCGCCACCACCTCTTCCAGCGGCTTGCCGAAGCGCACTTCCCGTGACTTGCGGAAATAGGCGGCGTCCAGCGGCTTCAGGTTCAAGGGGATGTCGGCGACGATCATCGGAGACAAGCCGCCGATCACGGTGACATCGCCCCACCAGTTCAGCATGCGGGCCATCGCGCGGCCGCCCTCGCCGCCGAACAGCGAAGGCCGGTCCGGATATTTGTCTTCGAGATAGTTCGCGATCGTCCAGGAATCGACGACAGACGTTTCGCCGTCGAGCAGCACGGGCACCCTTTCGGATCCGTGCGGCGCGATCGCGTCTTTTTCCGTAAAACACCACGGAATGGTTTCCGCGGAAAGTCCCTTATGCGCCAGCGCCATCCGCGTCCGCCAGCAGTACGGACTGAACGGGCGCGCGGCGTCGGCGCCGACGAGTTCGAAGAGTTTGAGAGTCATGCGGGCTGAACCTGTGCGATGTCAGCCGTCAGACTATCCGTCATTGCGAGGAGCGCAAGACGCTCGCTCTTGTTGTCATGCCCCGCGCAGGCGGGGCATCCAGTACGCTGCGGCGGTCGTGTGAACCGCTGCCGCCGGTGATTACTGGATCATCCGCCTTCGCGGATGATGACAGCGGAGCCTACCTTACCACCGCCGCGGTCTGGCCGAACAACACCCGGCGCTCTTCCTCGGTGCGGTTGACCGGCTGGCCGAAATTCGGATTGACCTCTTTGGCCAACGCGTAGGCGCGCTCGGTCGCGGGCCGCGCGCGGATGGTTTCCAGCCAGCGCTTCAGATGCGGGAAGTCGTCGATGTTCTGTTCCTGGTTCTTGTAGGGCACGATCCAGGGATAGCTCGCCATGTCGGCGATCGAGTAATCACCGGCGATGAATTCGCGGTCGGCGAGACGCTTGTTCAGCACGCCGTAGAGCCGGTTCGTTTCATTCACATAGCGGTCGATGGCGTATTTGATTTTTTCCTGGGCGTAGTTGCGGAAATGGTGGTTCTGCCCGGCCATCGGCCCGAGCCCGCCCATCTGCCAGAACGTCCACTGGATCGCGTCGTAGCGACCATAGAGATCTGATGGCAGGAACTTTCCGGTCTTCTCGGCGAGATACAGCAGCATCGCGCCGGACTCGAACACCGAGATCGGTTTGCCGCCACCCTTCGGCTCATGATCGACCATCGCGGGAATCCGGTTGTTCGGCGCGATCGCCAGAAACTCCGGCTTGAACTGTTCGCCCTTGCCGATCTGCACCGGGAAGATCTTGTACTTCAGCCCGGTCTCTTCGAGGAACATCGTGATCTTGTGGCCGTTCGGCGTGGTCCAGTAATGAAGGTCGATCATGGGCACGGTCCCGCGTTAAGGAAATTGCACGCATCGCAAAAAGGATGCGGATGCATGAATGTGGTCGGGTCGCGCCGTGAAGTCAATGGAATTGGTCCCGAGCGCGCGAATGTGATGACTTCCCGCACGCGCGCGAAACGATCAGTTCGCCCGGCCGTGTTCCCGCAGCAAATTCTTGCCGCCTTCGGTAATCGCGACGCGCACGCCGAGGCCTTCGACCGGCTGGCGCGCGACATAGCCGCGATCCACCGCGTCCTCCCAGATCGTCAGCCGCGGGCATGAGGTGCGCCAGGTCTCGATCACTTCGGCATAAAGCCGCGGCTCGCGCGCCACCCATTCGACGAGATCGAGCACCAGTGCGTCTGTCGTCTCTGTCATCGGGCCCTCCTTCAAAATCTCGACTAGAAAGCCATCGCGCTCGAGCGCGTGACCAAGAGCCAGCCGCCATAGAGGATGTAGTAGCTGGCGACCGTCGTGATCAGCCGTCCGGCCCAGGTGCGGAACTGCGCGTCGCTCATCGCTTCCAGGATGCGCCGCGCCAGCGTGGTGCCGAGCATCGAGGCCGCGATCGCAACCAGCGCCAGCACCGGATCGAGCGACGCCGCCTGATCGATGATGCCGCCGAAATAGACCAGCTTGACGAGATGGCTCGCGACCTGGCAGGTCGCCTTGGTCGCGACGATCTCGCGGCGGTCGAACTTGCCGCCGAGGAAGAACGTATCCATCAACGGGCCGGACACGCCGGTCATCAGCATCAGGCCCATGCAGATAAAGCCGTAGAAACTGCCCTGCCAGATGCTGTCCGGATCCGGCTTCAGATTCGCCGGCATCAGCCGCGCCATGAACGGCGTGACCCCGAGCAGCAGCAGCGCGATCGGCTTGTCCGGCACACAGCGGGTGAGCGACCAGAGCCCGAGCGCCAGCGCGCAGCCGATCAGATACACGAACACCGGCCGCCAGCGGATATGCGCGCGCCACAGGAAGGCACGCCAGCCATTGGACGCCATTTGCGTGATCGCATGCAGCACCATCGCCGTCGGCAGCGGCATCAGGGCCAGTAGCACGCCGATCAGGATCATGCCGCCGGCCATGCCGAACAGGCCCGACAGGAAAGCTGTCGCGACCATCAACAAGCCAAGTGCTGCGATCAAAAGCGGCGTCATCGAAATCTCCGGTTACTGTTTTGCCGCGCTTGGACGGCGCGTGCAAACTGAGTTATCTTGCCCTGGCATCAGTTTTCCTGAGGGTTATATGCGACGGCTGCTCTTCCTCAACGGCATCAAGGCGTTCGAGGCCGCGGCGCGCAGCGGCAGCTTTGCGGCGGCAGGTAGCGAACTCAACGTCTCGGCGGCGGCAGTCAGCCGGATGGTGCATCTTTTGGAAGACCGGCTCGGGGTGGCGCTGTTCGAGCGCAAGGCCAACCGCCTGGTGACGACGGCCGCCGGGCGCGCCTATCAGAGCGGGCTGACGCCGATCTTCGACGCGCTGGCGAGCCTGACCGCGCAGGTCACCGCGCCCTCCACCGTCCGCGTGCTGACCATCGGCGTCGGGCCGACCTTTGCGATGCGCTGGCTGATCCCCCGCCTGGCGGATTTTCACAAGCAGGAGCCCAACATCGACGTGCGCATCACCACCGGCGGCGCCGCCGCCCCGTTCGGCGAGGACTGGAGCTGCGGCATCCAGCTCGGCGACGGCGAATGGCCGGGGCTGATCGCCGAGCCACTGTTCGCGGCCGACCTGTTGCCGGTCTGCGCGCCCCGCCTTGCCAGCTCGCTCAAGCGGCCCGGCGATCTGAAGGGGCCCACGCTGCTGCGCGTCGCGCATTCGCCCGACGACTGGCCGTCATGGCTGAAGGCGGCAAGCGTCGCCCGCGTCAGCGCGCGCGGACCGGAGTTTCAATTCTACGGCCAGGCGCTGCAGGCCGCGGTCGACGGCCTCGGCATCGCGATGGGCATCCGCCCCTATATCGACGACGACCTCGCCGCCGGACGGCTGGTGGCGCCGTTTGCGCTGAGCGTGCCCAAGGGCATGCGCTGGTACCTGGTCTATCGCGAATTCCGCACGGGCCAGCGCGACTTCGTCGCGTTCCGGCGCTGGATTATCCGCGCGGCCGCCGAACCCGCCGCCCGCCGCAAAGGCCCGCGCCATGCCAATTGAACGCATCGACACGCTTGTGATCGGCGGCGGCCAGGCCGGGCTTGTCATGAGCTACCGGCTCAAGCAGCGCGGCATCCCGCATCTGGTGCTGGAGCGGGCGCGCATCGCCGAGCGCTGGCGCAGCGAACGCTGGGACGGGCTGAAATTCCAGTTTCCGAACTGGTCGGTGCAACTGCCGGATTTTGCCTTTCCGCACAGCGATCCGGACGCCTTCGCCACATCAGGCGAGATCGTGGAGTTCATCGACGCCTTTGCGGAATTCATCGCGCCGCCAATCCGCTGCGGCGTCGAGGTGACGCATTTGAAAGGCGGCGACGCCGGCTTTATCGCCGAGAGCACGGATGGCACCATCGAGGCCAACAACGTCGTCGTCGCGACCGGGCCCTATCAGCAGCCGCTGATGCCGGATCTGCTGCGCGATCATCCGGTGTTTCAGGTCCATGCCAGCAGCTACCGTAATCCGGGCCAGCTGCCACCGGGCGCCGTGCTGGTGGTTGGCGCAGGCGCGTCCGGCGCGCAGATCGCCGACGAACTGCATCGCGCCGGCCGCCGCGTTTTTCTTTCGGTCGGCCAGCACACCAGGATGCCGCGCCGTTACCGCGGGCAGGACCTGACCTGGTGGTTCGGCGCCCTTCGCCTGTTCGACATGACGGCGGAGCAGCGCGGGCCGATCCGGGTCAACCCCTCGATCACGGGCGCCTATGGCGGCTACACCATCGACTTCCGTCGATTCACCGCCGACGGCATCACGCTGCTGGGTCGGGTGCAGGCGGCGCGCGACGGCGTGCTCGATATCGCCCCTGGTCTCGCCGAAAATCTCGCCAACGGGGATCTCTATTATTCCGGCTTCCTCGACATGCTGGACGCCCACGTCGAACAGCACGGCCTCGATCTGCCCGCGGACCCCGCCGCCCGTACCGTGCTGGCCGATCCGCCCTGCGTCACCGAGCCGATCCGGCGCCTCGACCTCGGCAAGGAAGAGATCCAAGCGGTGGTCTGGGCCACCGGCTACGGCGTCGATTTCAGCTGGATCGACCTTCCGGTCAGGGATGGCAGCGGGGAACCGGTCCATCGGGGTGGCGTGTCAGAGGTGCCGGGGCTCTACTTCCTCGGCCTGCCCTATCTGTCGAAGCTGTATTCCGCCTTTTTGTCGGGCGTCGGCGACGATGCCGCCGTGCTCGCCGATCACATTGCCGCCCGCCGCTGAAGTTCCCGCTTCCGCAAAAATCCGCGAGATGTGAACCGGTTCACACCGGCCGTCGAAAAACCATGGTCTGATCAGGCCCGGATGATCGCGGGGGCGATCGTGATCCCGGGAGTTCAGCCATGATTTACGGCGGCTTTGAAATTCAGTCGTTCGAAGCGGGGAGCGGGCAATGGCACGCCAGGATACAACGAGCCGATCTCGCGCCGGTCGTCATCGATGGCTTGTCGTTTCCGACGCTCGAAGTCGGCTTTGCATGGTCCGATCCGGAAGCGGCGATCGCGGATGCGAAAGCCCATATCGACCACAACCGGCAACGCTACACGGCGGCGTCGCTCTGAAACAGGCGGCTGCGATGCAGTCCCCCGAACCAAATCCGCCGGCGCAGTCATCCAGGCAGGTGATGTCGAACTGCCCGCAATGCAGCGCCTCCCTCGCCGTGCTGCGCATCATCCCCGGCAAAGCCGGCGCCGAATACTGGACCATGCGCTGCACGAAGTGCGGCGGCATCCATCTCGACATCGTCAAGGCCGATTCGCCTGCCGCGTCGGTTCAGGAGTCCAGCGACGTCTTCGCCTGACGCTGACATCTGCTGACATTGGAAAGTCAACACCGTCATGGCCGGGCTTGTCCCGGCCATCCACGTCTTTTTGACACATGCAGCCAAGACGTGGATGCCCGGCACAAGGCCGGGCATGACGAGGTGAATCAGCGCCGGCTTTGCCCTTTTTTCGCGCGCCGATTGGCCCCATATTCGCCCCATGGCGAAGAAACCCGACTCCCCCAAAAAATCCGGCAAAACCCCGAAATCCAAAGCCCCGAGTTCTAAGGCTTCTCGGCCGGAAGTTCAGCCGATCGGTCCCGCTTTGGCGGAACTGCTCAATCCCGCGATCAACCGCGGCGATGCCGGCATGGGCTCGGGCACCGGCCTGCAGCCGCCGCCGGATAATTCGAAAGACCGCCGTTCCGGTGGCGAAGCCGCCGTGCATCGCGCGCGATCGTCGACGCCGAAGAATTTTCCGCCGAGTTCCGCCGATCCCTATCCGCAACCGCTGCGCCCGAATCCGCAGCCGCCGGGCGCACGAAGCCCGGACGGCCTCGACGAAGCCCCGCAAGCCAATTACGGCACCTCCGCCACGATCCCGACGCTCGATCCGGAACTCGCCAAGCAATTCGGCTTCACCACCGAGGAGGAGGACGCCGCTGCGCTGGCGCGGCCGCCGCGCAACAAGATGGAGGCGCTCGGCGTGCAGGCCACGGCCGATGCGCTGGAAGATCTGATCCGCGAGGGCCGCCCGGAATTCAAGGGCGAGGGCGGCGGCGTGAAGGTCTGGACGCCGCACCGCCCGCCCCGTCCGGAAAAATCCGAAGGCGGCGTGCGCTTCGAGATCAAGTCCGAGTATGAGCCGAAGGGCGACCAGCCGACCGCGATCAAGGAATTGGTCGAGGGCATCAGCCGCAGCGACCGCACCCAGGTGCTGCTTGGCGTCACCGGTTCCGGCAAGACCTACACCATGGCCAAGGTGATCGAGGCGACGCAGCGCCCCGCCATCATCCTGGCGCCGAACAAGACGCTGGCGGCGCAGCTCTATGGCGAGTTCAAGAGCTTCTTCCCCGACAACGCGGTGGAATACTTCGTCAGCTATTACGACTACTACCAGCCCGAAGCCTATGTGCCGCGCACCGACACCTACATAGAAAAGGACTCCTCGATCAACGAGCAGATCGACCGCATGCGCCACTCGGCGACGCGCGCGCTCTTGGAGCGCGACGACGTCATCATCGTGGCGTCCGTGTCGTGCATCTACGGTATCGGCTCGGTCGAGACCTATACCGCGATGACGTTTGCGCTGAAGAAGAACGAGCGCATCGACCAGCGGCAATTGATCGCCGACCTCGTCGCGCTGCAATACAAGCGCACCCAGGCCGATTTTACCCGCGGCACCTTCCGTGTGCGCGGCGACGTCATCGACATTTTTCCGGCGCACTATGAAGACCGCGCCTGGCGCGTGAACCTGTTTGGCGACACCGTCGAAAATATCGAGGAATTCGATCCGCTCACCGGCCACAAGCAGGACGATCTCGAATTCATCAAGATCTACGCCAATTCGCACCATGTGACGCCGCGGCCGACGCTGGTGCAGGCGATCAAGTCGATCAAATCGGAATTGAAGCTGCGGCTGGACCAGCTCCACGACCAGGGCCGGCTGTTGGAAGCACAGCGGCTGGAGCAGCGCACTACGTTCGATCTCGAAATGATGGAAGCGACGGGAAGCTGCGCCGGCATCGAGAACTATTCGCGCTACCTCACCGGCCGCCGCCCCGGCGAGCCGCC
Organism: Bradyrhizobium sp. AUGA SZCCT0182; assembly: GCF_018130185.1. NCBI lineage: Bacteria > Pseudomonadati > Pseudomonadota > Alphaproteobacteria > Hyphomicrobiales > Nitrobacteraceae > Bradyrhizobium > Bradyrhizobium sp. AUGA SZCCT0182. The sequence goes on from NZ_JAFCLY010000080.1 coordinate 12,833, forward strand.
GCCGACGCTGTTCGAATATGTCCCCGACAACGCGCTGGTCTTCGCCGACGAAAGCCATGTCACGGTGCCGCAGATCGGCGCCATGTTCAAAGGCGATTTTCGGCGCAAGGCGACGCTGGCCGAATACGGTTTCAGGCTGCCCTCCTGCATGGACAACCGCCCGCTTCGCTTCGAGGAGTGGGACATGATGCGCCCGCAATCGGTCGCGGTGTCGGCGACGCCATCAGGCTGGGAGCTGAACGAGAGCGGCGGCGTGTTCGTCGAACAGGTGATCCGCCCCACCGGCCTGATCGATCCGCCGGTCAACATCCGCCCGGCGCGCACCCAGGTCGACGATCTCGTCGGCGAAGTCCGCGCCACCGCGCAGGCCGGTTATCGCTCGCTGATCACGGTGCTGACAAAGCGCATGGCGGAAGACCTCACCGAATATCTGCATGAGCAGGGTATTCGCGTGCGCTACATGCACTCTGATATCGACACGATTGAGCGCATCGAGATCATCAGGGATCTCCGTCTCGGCGCGTTCGACGCGCTGGTCGGCATCAACCTGCTGCGCGAGGGCCTCGACATTCCCGAATGCGCGCTGGTCGCGATCCTCGACGCCGACAAGGAAGGCTTTTTGCGCAGCGAGACCTCGCTGATCCAGACCATCGGCCGCGCGGCGCGCAACGTCGACGGCAAGGTGATCCTCTACGCCGACCAGATGACCGGCTCGATGGAGCGCGCCATCGCCGAGACCGACCGCCGCCGCGAGAAGCAGGTCGAATACAACACCGCCCACGGCATCACGCCCGAAAGCATCAAGAAATCCATCGGCGACATCATGAACAGCGTCTACGAGCGCGACCATGTGCTGGTGGAAATCGGCGACGGCGGCATGGCCGACGACGTCATCAGCATCGGCCACAATTTCGAGACCGTGCTCAACGACCTCGAAACAAGAATGCGCGAAGCCGCCGCCGACCTGAACTTCGAGGAAGCCGCCCGCCTCCGCGACGAAGTCAAACGCCTCCGCGCCACGGAACTCGCGGTGGTGGACGATCCCACCATCAAGCAGCGCGGCGTGGCCGCGAAAGCCGGTGCGTACGCGGGCACGAAGAAATACGGCGACTCCGCGAACCTGCCTGCGAGTTCGATGAAGAAGGGCCGCGGCGGAATGCGCGGCGCTGCCCCTTCCCCCTCTCCCCGTTCTTCACGGGGAGAGGGTCGGGGTGAGGGGCAGCCCGCGGGTGGAGCCAGTGGCTCCACCTCCAAAGTCCACAAACCCCACCTCGACGAAATGCACGGCCCGGAATCCCTGCCCTACCGCCCCAGCGGCGCCAAGCCGCGCAAACCCGACATCGGCGGCAGCACCAAAATCTTCCAGCCCACCGACTCGCGCCAGTCCGGACCCGAGTTCGGACCGGCGCCGCGCTCCAGCGGCGGTGCGCCGGGGCATCGGGGCGGATGGAAGAAGCGGTAGCGATCAATCATTGAGTCGTCATTCCGGAAGCCGCGAAGCGGCTGTCCGGAATCCATACTCACAATGGTGGTAATGGATTCCGGGTTCGATGCTTCGCATCGCCCCGGAATGACGAGCCCTACCCCACGCTCGCGATCCCCACCGCCAGCAGCGACAGCAGCATCACGTTGGTTACCAGTTGCAGCGAGGTCACCGGCTGGGTCCGCCAGCGCGCGATCTTTTCGATAAAGGACAGGCTGGCGTCGAAGAACAGCGGTTCGAAGCCCTGCCCGAACCGCTTCGGGAATTTGCGTGCGAGCCACGGCGTCAACAGCGCGTAAAACAGCGCGGCCAGCACGACGAAGATGGCGGCGCCGTAGCGCTGGCTGACGATTTCGTGGCTGCCGACGAGCTTGAGCATCAGCGCGGCGGCGGCGAAGGTGGGGAAGCCCTGGAACAGCGCGGTCAGCACGAAACCTTCGAGACGGTTCCGCGAGCTAGATTTCGGGGCGGTGATGGCGTTCATGGCGACGGCTTCCTGTGGTCCCCGATGGGGACGTTGATGCCGCCAGGATAGGTGGTCGCGCAGGGGTGTGACGTGATGCGCGTCACGCATTCGCTCGTCATTCCGGGGCGTCGCGAAAGCGACGAACTATGATGTGCAATTGCACATCTGAGAATCTCGAGATTCCCCGATGCGCAATTGCGCATCTGAGGTTCGCTTCGCGCCCCGGAATGACAGTCACCCCGACCGTCGATTACTCGTGTTCTGCGTCATATTCCCGTGGTCGCCCTGCTCGCGGATGTTGTTCTTCTCGTCGTCGCGATGGCCCTTGGTGGTATCGACGGGCACAGTCGGCGTGCTGCCGGGGCCCTTGTGACTCCTGTTCTCCTCGGGAACGGGCGTAATGGTTTTTTCAAGCGGTTTGGTCATCAGATTCTCCATTGTATGGCAGGAGAAACGCGGGACAGGCCGTACTCGTTCCCGGCGTGAACGCGGCCCCGCCTTGCACCGACCAAGCCAACATGAGCTAATTGTTCCCGCCGACCGAAAGCATGATCCGCCCGATGCCGAAACAGTTTCCTGCCGTCGTCGCGCTGGCCCTTGCCGGCGCCTGCCTGTTCGCCAGCCCAGCTCGCGCTGACGATGCCGACCGTGCGCTGCTGTCGACGTTTTGCGACGCCGCCGACATCAAGGAATCGACCTGCACGCGGGCCAGGAATTATCCGGACGCGGGAAACCGCGAATGCGACGTCAAGCTGACCAGCGATCGCCATAGCGGAAGGTTCATCGCCGCGGGCAATCCCCTGCTGGTGGTCAATTACGAGAGCGGATGCGAGCCGCACGCGACCGATAATGGCGGCGCCGTCGTGTTCGAGCAGAGCGGCGGCAAGACCATCTTCAGGAGTTTTCAGCCGGGCTCGCAGGTCAACAACTGTGTCACCCTGCCGAAAAGCGCCGGGCAGGATTGGCTGATGTGCATCACCGGCCATATCGGCCAGGGCAATCTGGAAACCGGCGTCGCCGAGTTCGTGTTCACCCAGGACTACAGCAGGAACGTCAGCATTTCGCCGGACTTCCTCGTGACCGCGGTGGATTCCATCCGCGCCTATGGCGCCAACGTCGTCACCTGCAAGGAACGTTCGAAATATTTCGAGATCTCCGACATCAAGGCCGGGCCGCGGCCGCAGACGGTGACCGTGACGGTGAGCCATGCCGACGCGAACACGATCAGGAAAGCCTGCCGGAAGGGCTTTCCCAAACCGAAGGCAATTTTTGGCAAGCTCTCGCGCGGCGAGGCCTATGTGCCCGAAGGCTACGAGAAGCGCGGCAAATTGATCATCGATCTCGTCACGCGCAAGGTGACGCCGCAGGGGTGAGGCGTTGTGAGTCTTGTCGTCCGAGTTTGTCGTCCCGGCCTTGAGCCGGGACCCATAACCACAGGGAGAAGTTTTGCGAATGGTCTCTGCTATCGAGCTTCATAGGGAGATCACGCGGTATGGGTCCCGGCTCAAGGCCGGGACGACAACCGCGGCAAAACGGCACGACGGGCAAATCACTTCTGATTTACGGAAATCATGTCAAGTCCAAAATTTCCGAAAATCAAAAATATTCTGCTTCCCATGGACCCAAATCACCGGCACATTCTCATCCATCCCGTCCCACTCAGAGGGGCGTCGGCCGTCGTCACGACGAGGGGCGGGTTGCGGTGGACGCTGAGGTTGCGATTGACGGTCGCGGCTGAAGCG
>NZ_JAFCLY010000081.1:0-16166 GCF_018130185.1 Bradyrhizobium sp. AUGA SZCCT0182
CCGACGGCGCCCTGTTCAGTCATTGTGGGCGTGTCCGGATAGGGTGGCAGGCGGCTGCCTACCACGCCGATCAGGTTGCCGGTTCCCGCCTGTATGACGGGTGCTGCTGCGGCATAGCTTCCTGCGGCGCCATCCAGCGTCTGCCCCGCGATGTCATTCCACATCGGCGCCTCGCCGCGGTATTGGACGACCTGAAATTGAATGCCGTATTGCTTCGCCATTGTCGCTATGAGGACGTGCGGCGTCGAACCCACGCCGTACGATCCCCAGTTCAGGCTGCCGACCTTTTTTGCGTACTCGATGAACTCTCGAAGACTTTTTGCTCCCGTCTTCTTCGCCGCCACCACCGGACCCCCGGCGCCGCTGACCATCGTAAGATAAATGAAGTCTCTTTCAGGATCGTAGGGAAGGTCTTTCACCGTAAGACGGTTTTGGATCAGTGACGAAGAAATCGTGCACAGGATGGTGGTACCGTCAGGTTCTGCGCGTTTCGCTTCCGCCACGCCGATGACGCCGCCTGCGCCGGCCTTGTTTTCGACGATGACCGTCTTTCCCACTTGCCGCGCCAAATAGTCGCCGAAAGCGCGCGCGATGCCGTCCGTCTGGCCGCCCGCCGCATACGGCACGAGAATGCGAATCTGGCGGGTGGGCCACGAGGATTGCGCCTCGGTCTTCACGGACGGGGCGCAGAACATCGTCGCCGAACCAGTCACGAACATTCGCCGTGTCAGCTTTTTCATTTTCCTGCCTGTTGTTTTCTTGTCTATCGTTCGACTGCGAAGACTAAGCGGGGGTGAGAAGTAGCACGGGACCCCCCGTGGTTTGGTGGACGAGTATAGCGGCAATGTCATTCAGGCGAAGCCCGTTGAGGTCAGGCTGATATTCCGCACGGTGGACTGTGTCCGCTTGGCAGGACGCCGAACTCTGGACGATCACTCTTGCTGGCCGAGGCATGCTAGCGGTTGCCGCCTTGCCGCGGAAATCATTCCCTGTAATCTGGCGGAAACATAAAGGGAAAGTTCGATGGGAGGAGTTCTGGAGGGCGTGCGCGTCCTGGATTTCGGGCGCTATATCGCGGGGCCGTATTGCGCGACATTGCTGGCCGAGTTTGGCGCCGAGGTCATTCGCGTGGAAAAACGCGACGGCAGCGAAGATCGCTTTGTGGCACCGGTCGGCGAAGGTGGCGAAGGCGCACTGTTTCTGCAGATCAACCGAAACAAGAAGGGCATCACGCTCAATCCGATGAAGCCGGAGGGACAGGAGGTGATGCGTCGGCTGGTTGCAACTGCGGACGTGGTCGTCGCCAACCTGCCGCCGCAGACTCTGCGCGCCATGAAGCTCGATTATGATTCATTGAAGGCGATCAAGCCCGACATCATCCTCACGACGGCAACGGCATTCGGTGGGCCGGGGCCTTGGTCCGACCGCGTCGGCTTCGACGGTGTCGGGCAGGTGATGTCGGGTTCGGTGTACATGACCGGCGCCGGCGATCCGCCTTACCGGGCCGCGGTGAATTGGGTTGATTTCGGAACCGCGCTGCACTGTGCGTTCGGGACGCTTGCTGCTCTGATTGAACGCGGAAAATCCGGGCGCGGGCAGATCGTCGAGGGCGCGTTGCTTGCAACCGCGTTGTCTTTCACCAACGCAACCTTGATCGAGCAGGCAGTGATCAAGGCCAATCGCGTTCCGACCGGCAATCTCGGCCAGACCGCTGCGCCGGCCGACATTTACCGCACCCGGGACGGCTGGGTGCTGTGCCAGGTCACGGGTCATCCGCTGTTCATTCGCTGGGCAAGGCTGATGGGCGAAGAGGACCAGTGGCTAAGCGATCCGCGCTTTGCCGACGACATCAAGCGCGGCGACAACGGCCCTGTCATCAGCGAACGGATGGCGCGCTGGTGCGCCGAGCGCACCACGCAGGAAGCCGTCGACACGCTGGGCGGAGCGATGATTCCGGCCGGACCGGTGCTCAGCCCGCAACAGGCGCTGGATCATCCGCATATTCGCGCCGCCGGCTTCATGCAGGATGTCGATTATCCCGGCCTGCCGGTACCCGCACCGGTCGTACGAGCTGCTGTCCGGCTGTCGGAAACGCCGGGTGAAATCGTGTCACGTCCGCCGATGCTTGGCGAGCATACCGATCTTGTCCTGGCCGAACTCGGCTATGACCCGGCTGCAATTGCGGCGCTTCGACAAAGCGGTGTCATTTAGCGGATAACATCGGCGAATTCGCCGGGATTCCGGGCCTGCGCCAAGGGGTACGACCCACTTAACCTCCCATTAACCATACTTGTCCCAGTGTGGCGCAGTATTGGGCGCTGATTGCGATTTTCGCACAGGCCGCGCGGTCGTTTCGCGGGGAGCGGGGCACCAGGAAACATGTCGGTCGACACATTGAACGCCACGGCAGGTGTCGATCCCACGCGCACGAAGATCGCGGGCTCGATCAAGCAGGCTGCCTCGGCCACCGGCGCCAGCTTCGAATATCTGCTCACCACCGCCAAGATGGAATCCAACTTCAACCCGAAGGCGGCGGCGACCACCTCGTCGGCACGCGGGCTGTTTCAATTCATCGACCAGACCTGGCTCGGCACCGTCAAGGAAGCCGGCAGCCAGCTCGGCTACGGCAAATATGCCGACGCCATCACCAAAAATCCGTCCGGCAGCTATTCGGTCAGCGACCCGACCGCGCGTGCGGAGATCATGAAGCTGCGCGACGATCCGCAAGCCGCGTCGTCGATGGCGGGGGTGCTGACCCAGTCGAACAGTTTCAAGCTCACCGGCAAGATCGGCCGCCGCCCGAGCGACGCCGAACTCTATATGGCGCATTTCATGGGCGTCGGCGGGGCGGGAAAACTGATCTCGAGCGCCGAGGACAATCCGCAGGCTTCCGCGGTGCAGATGTTTCCGGCCGCCGCCGAGGCCAATCGCTCGATCTTCTACGATCGTTCGGGCCGCGGCCGCAGCGTCTCCGAGGTCTATTCGGTGCTAAACTCGCGCTACGCCAGCGCCGCCAGTTCGCCGGCCACCCGCACCGCGATGGCGGCGGTCGGCGGTGATCTGCCGCGCCGCGTGACCGTCGCGAGCGCCACGCAAGCGACGTCCGCGACACAGGCTGCACCTGCGATCGATAACGCGGCCTATCTGTCGAGCTTCCCGGATACCCGCAGCGTGACGCCGGTCGCCGCGACATCGCAGACTGCCTCCGCGCAGCCCGAGCCGATCTTCCGCTCGCTGTTCCAGGCCGGTGAACGCAGCCAGCCGATTTCACCTGCGGTCCAGGAATTGTGGGGCAGGGGTTCTTCACTCACGTCGGTCGCCTCAGCGACGCCATCGGTATCGGGACAGAAGCCCGAAGTCCGCGCACCGGGCCGGCTCGATCTGTTCAGCGATCGCAACGGCACGTTCAGCAGCTAACGCTGCTTGGGGCGCGCCAGGCGGCTGGCGTTGACGCCTGAGCGATTTGCCGCCATATACAGCGCATGAATAAGCTTCGATCAGCCGCAATGACCCCCACCGCGACCGCCTACGGCGAGTCGCCTGCTGGTTGCGCGCGCTAGAGACAAGCGTACTTCACCCAGAAAAGGCCCCGCCGGCGACGGACGGGGCCTTTTCTGGTTTTTGATGGTCCCCGTCCACGCTTTTTCCTCTTCACAAGGAACATAGCCATGGACGATCTCGACCACAGAAATCTCGGCGTACAGCTCAAACTCTGGCACCTTCAGGAGGATGCGCCGGGCATGGTGTTCTGGCATCCACGCGGCTACGCGATCTACCGGGTGCTGGAGGACTATGTCCGGCGCAAGATGCGCCGCGCCGGGTATGCCGAGGTGCGGACGCCACAGCTGTTGCCAAAGGAGCTCTGGGACCGCAGCGGCCACTGGGACAAGTTCGGCGAGCACATGTTCAGGGTCGACGACGGCGAGCAGGCGATGGCGCTGAAACCGATGTCGTGCCCGTGCCACGTGCAGATCTTCAACAGGGGGCTGCGCTCGTGGCGGGAGCTTCCGGTCCGCTATGCCGAGTTCGGCGCTTGCCACCGCAATGAGCCTTCCGGTTCGCTCCACGGCATCATGCGGACGCGCGCCTTCGAGCAGGACGACGCGCATGTGTTCTGCCGCGAGCAGGACGTGGAGGGTGAAGTCGCGTGCTTCATTGCCCTGCTGGGCGAAGTCTACCGCGACCTCGGTTTTCCCGACTACGAGGTGGCGCTGGCGACGCGGCCGGCGGTGCGCGCCGGCGACGACGCGAGCTGGGACTGGTCGGAGGCGAAGCTCGGCGATGCCGCGCGGCAATGCGGCCTCGCGCCTCACATCAACCCCGGCGAAGGTGCGTTCTACGGACCGAAGCTGGAATTTTCGCTGCGCGACCGGCTGGGACGATCCTGGCAGTGCGGCACAGTGCAGCTCGACAGCGTGCTGCCGCAGCGGCTCGAGGCGTCCTACATCGCGCCCGACGGCAGCCGCGCGAGACCCCTGATGATCCACCACGCCATCTTCGGATCGCTCGGCCGCATGATCGCGATCCTGCTCGAGCACCATGGCGGCGTGCTTCCGTTCTGGCTGTCACCGGACCAGGTTGCGGTCGCGCCAATCTCGAAAGACCAGGCCGGATACGGCGCTGATGTGCTGGCGGCGTTTTGGAATGCCGGGGTCCGGGCCGTTGCCTATGACGGCGCCGACACCCTTTCGCGACGCATCGTGGCGGCGCATGAAATGGCAGTGCCGGTGATGGCCGTCGTCGGCGGGCGCGAGATGAGGGACGGCCGGGTAAGCTTGCGCGAGCGCGACGGCTCACAGGCCGACGTTCCGCTGGCCGAGGCGGCGTCCCGCCTGCAGGCGAGGGCCTGGCCACCCTAAAAGCAGACATCGACTACCTCTGCGCCGACAGCGTCTTGCCTTGCTCATAAAATATCTTGCCGCCATCGGCACCAAACCTGATGCCGTATTCGAACGATGCGGTGCCCGAGGACTTCTTGCCGTTCGCCGGATTGGAGTGGCTGAATTCCAGCGCACCACTGATCTGGCAGCTTGATCTCGCCTGGTCGCACGAGGTTCGTATCGTATCCATCTGCAGCCGGTACGATCGGTTAGGCCAGTTCTTGACGTATCTCTCCTTGTCCTTGAGGACTTCGTCGCGAGCCGTTGATTTTCCATAGTAATCAATTCGCTCGTCGAGCGACCGGCGGGCGTAGTTCATAAAATCGGCCGTGCTGCCCTGCGACTGCTTCATGTCCTCGATGACAAAGGCGGTCGCGCGCTGCTCCAGTGCGGGATCGATCGCTACCGGCCGCGGCGGCGCAGACGGGGCCACGACGTTTTGCGGCGGCGGCGCGACCGGCGCGTTCGGCGTCGTGCTTGCGAAATAGAACGAGCCGTCGATCGGCGAGGAGGAAACCCAGGGCTGCTGCGATCCGCCGGTCGCGCGTTTCACCTGCAGGCCGACCTGATTGAAGGTCTGGAAGATGTCGAGCCCCGGCTTCTGGATCGCCTGCGCCAGCGCCGACGTATATGGGCTGTTGCTGCCGGTGCCATCGAGCGCGACGTTGCCGGGCTGGGTGGCGTAGGACAGCAGCGTTCCCTCGGGCGCGCGCAGTTGTGCAAGGCCGCTCTCCGTACTGCGCAATCCGCGCCCGCCAAACGGATTGTTGCGGCAGGCATCGAGGATCACGAGGTTCAGCTTTGTCCCGGATCCCTCCATCTGCCGAAGCACCAGGTTGACGTCGACCATCTGGAAATCGACATCGGCTTCCCTCACCGGATTGGCTGACGTCGGAACCAGATAATTGACGTTGCGGACCTGCACGCCGTGGCCGGCGTAATAGAACAGCGCGACATCGGCGCCCGTCAGCTCGTTACCAAAAGTCTGGATCGCGCGATCGAACGCCGGCTTGTCGAGATCGATCTGCGCGCGCCCGCCGACCAGGATGAAGCCGACCTTGCGCAACGTCTCGGCGATCAACGCCGCATCGTTCCTGGGGTTGGCGAGCGGGCTGACGCTTTGGTAGTTGGAATTGCCAACCACCAGCGCGATGCGCTTCTCCGCCCGGCAGTTCACGGTCGAAACGACCAGCAGCAAAATCGAAAAAACAAAAATTGAGCGCATGCCTACGCCTCGCCCAGTGGAAATATCAGGAGGTAGTTAGGCAAGGATTGGCGCCTCTTGTCGAGATGGTTCGCATCAAGAGAACGCGTCAAATCCGGGCGGTTTCGGCGCTCGCGCCAGCGGTGCGCGGCGAGGCCGGTTATCTAACATCCGGCCGCCCGCGCGCGTTCCCTTAACGAAACGTCAATAATCCCAAACGTTTATGGTGAACCCTTTGTTAAGCGTCATGGTTTATTTTCTATGACAGTGGCACCGCGTCACGGTGTCGTTTCGGGTTGCGTAGGCCGGCTAGACCATGATCGTTCGGCAGTTCATCAGTTGGATACGTACCGCTCCGGCAGGCGAGCGGGCAGAGGCGACGCGGTCTTTGGCGCGGGCCTGGTTGATTTCCGATCTCTCCGAGGACGACCGCGCCGCCGCCGAAGGCGCGCTGCTGATGCTGCTCGACGATGCATCCCCGCTGGTCCGCCAGGCGATGTCGCAGGTGTTTGCGCGCAGCTCCGAAGCGCCCGCCGCGATCGTGCAGGCGCTCGCGCTCGATCAGCCGTCGATCGCGCTGCCGGTGCTCGAACATTCCCCGCTGCTGATCGACGCCGACCTCGTCGACATCGTCGCGACCGGCAACAGCGAGACGCAATGCGCGGTCGCCCGCCGGGTCAATCTGCCGCCTTCGGTATCCGCCGCGATTGCCGAAGTCGGCTCGCCGGCCGCCGCCCTCGAGCTGATCGAGAACGCCTATGCGGAGCTGGCGCCATTCTCGTGGGACCGCATCGTCGAGCGTCACGGCCATCTCGCCGCGATCCGTGAATCGATGCTGGTGCTGGAGGGCTTGCCGTCCGCCACGCGCATGGCGCTGGTCGCCAAGCTTTCCGACACGCTGGCGCAATTCGTCGTCGCCAAAAACTGGCTGAGCCCGGACCGGGCAGGGCGGCTCGCCAGCGAAGCGCGCGAGCGCTCGACCGTGAACATCGCGGCGCGTTCGCGCGGCGAGGACATGCAGGGCCTGGTGCAGCATCTGCGCGCTACCGGCCAGCTCACCGCGGGCCTGATCCTGCGCGCGCTATTGTCGGGCAATCTCGAACTGTTCGATGCATCATTGGCCGAATTGTCCGGCCTGCCGCACGCCCGCGTCACCGCGCTGCTGCACGACCGCGGCGGCGCCAGCCTGCAGGCGCTGTTGATCCGGGCCGGCCTGCCGGAATCCACCTTCGCCGCCTTCCGGATCGCGCTCGAAGTCAGCCACGAGACCGGCTATGTCGACACGTTGGGTGGTGCGGCGCGCCTTCGCCGCCGCATGGTCGAGCGCGTGCTGACCCATTGCGAGACCGACCGCAAGGCCGCCGAGCCGCTGCTGATCCTGCTGCGCCGTTTTGCAACTGAATCGGCGCGTGAAGAAGCCCGCCAGTTCTGCGACGAACTCGCCGCAGAGGACGCGATCACGCACGACGATCTGATCGCGGCGTAAGCCACGCTCCAGCAACACATCCTATGTCGTCCCTGCGAACGCAGGGACCCATACTCCGCGGCTTATCCATGGAGCGATGTGGTCGCTATCTTTTCCAACAAATCAGGACGGTGGCTATGGGTCCCTGCGCCCGTGCGCAATTGCGCACTAGGCAGGGACGACGAGTCGATAAAGCTCGCATTATTCCGTCGGAATAATGCTCGGCGTCAAAATCGCTTCGAGATGCTCGGGTCGGTCGCGGTTGGCATAGGTGAGGAATTCGTCGGCGATGCCGCGCAGGGAGCGGCTGAGCACGCCGGCGGTAGCCGCGGTGTCGAGCTTGGTGCGCTCACGGACGATGGCCTGAATGGCGTTGATGTGATGCCTAATCAGATCCGACGGCACCTGGTCGAGATCGGGCGCGTGTTCGATGATGCGGCACAGGCTCTCGGCGGCGGCGCCCGCGGAGGGAAAGCCGAATGTCGCGGCGTCGCCCTTGATGTCGTGGGCGGAGCGAAACAGTTCTTCGCGGGCGTCGTCGGTGAAGCCGCTGCGCAGGATGGCGGCGTGGGCGGCGGAAAGCCGGTCGGCTTCGATCGTCATCCAGTTCTTGAATTCACCCGATAGCCCGGCCAGCGCTTTCTCCGCACGCCCGACGGGATCGTCGAGGTCGGATTCGGGAACGCGCAGCAGCACCTTGCGCAAGGGATTTGGCTGCGTGATCACGTGGTGATCGGCGAAGCTCGTGACCTCCAGCTTCCCGGGTTTTTCCTTCGCCATGATCGATTCCTCGCGGTGTGTCGCGCGTTAGACGCTGGATCGCGCCTTGTCGAGCAGCGACGGCTGCTGCATCACTTCCATCTCGCCGCCAATGCGGCGTTCGGGACCGATATAGGCATTGTTGGTGTTGCGCCGGCGGTCCGGTCCGAAATAGGTCTTGGTCTTGATGAACGGCCGCGGGTTGGCGACGACGTTGAGGATGCGCTGATAAAGCCCTTTCGCCGAGATCGGCTTGGCCAGGAATTCGGTAACGCCGGCGTCGCGCGCGACCGTCACGCGGCGCTTGTCGGAATGGCCGGTCAGCATGATGATCGGCGCGTAGGGGTTGCCCTTGGAGTCCGGCTGCCGGATCATCTGTGCCAACTCGAGCCCGTCGAAGATCGGCATCGCCCAGTCGGTGATGACGATATCGGGGACATAATGGGTGTACATTTCGAGGGCGGTGGCGCCGTCCTCGGACTCATAAGCCTCGCGCGCGCCGAACGAGTGCAGCAGCGTCCGCAGGATGCGGCGCATATGCGGGTTGTCGTCGCAAATCAGAAACCGCAGCTTGTTGAAGTCGATGCGATACATGGTCCGGCCCTAAGCGCATACCGGGCAACACGGTACACCCGGCGTTAACCATATCGCGGGGCCGGTTAACGAATGGTTGCGAAGGGGCGCGGCAGGGGATCTGGCGGCAGCTTATGTCACCGCTCTATCAACACCTCGTCCCGGCCTTGAGCTCAGATGCGCAATTGCGCATCGGGGGACCCATACGCCGCGGCGCTCATTGTTAAGGAAGGTGTCTAACGCCTGCGCTCTCACCGAAGGGCCGCGGCGCATGGGTCCCGGCGTTCGCCGGGACGACAGCCTAATCGGGACGACTTCAATGCCCGAACTGCTCGCGCAGGATGCGTTCTTCGAGGCTGTGGCCGGGGTCGAACAGCATCCGCATCGAGATCGACTTGTCGGACAGCACCTCGACGCGGCGGACGTCGCGCACTTCGTCATGGTCGGCCACGGCTGCGACCGGACGCTTGCCGCCCTCGAGCACTTCGATCACGACGAAGGCGGTGTTGGGGAGCAGGGCGCCGCGCCAGCGCCGCGGCCGGAACGCGCTGATAGGCGTCAGCGCCAGCAGCGCCGCGTTGATGGGAAGGATCGGCCCCTGCGCCGAGAGGTTATAGGCGGTAGAGCCGGCCGGCGTCGCCACCAGAATGCCGTCGGCGATCAGTTCGGCCATGCGTTCGTGCTCGTCGATCAGGATGCGGACATGCGCGGCCTGATAGGTCTGGCGAAACAGGTACACTTCATTGATGGCGTGATGCAGGTGCACCTGATCGTGGATATCGGTCGCGCGCATCAACAGCGGATTGATCAGCGTCTCGCGCGCCGCGGCCAGCCGGCCATGCAGGTCGTGCGTGGAGAATTCATTCATCAGAAAACCGACGGTGCCGCGATGCATGCCGTAGATCGGCTTGCCGGTCCGCATGTACCGGTGCAGCGTTTCCAGCATCAACCCGTCGCCGCCGATCGCCACCAGGATTTCGGCCGTGTCCGGGGCGTGATTGCCGTAAAGCCTGACCAACTCCGCCAGTGCCGCCTGCGCCTCCGCGGAAGCGCTCGCAACGAAGGCGATGCGGTCATATCGCTTGGGGCTGGCCATCGGATTGCGGGCTCATGGTGGCGCCGGATTGCGCCGCGCTCGTCTATACACCTTGGCGGCGCTTGTCGAGATGGAAGGGCGCCCCGCCAGGGATGGTAACCCAAGCCGAAGGGCCGGAGCGGCTATTTCTCCTGCAGGGTTCGGATCGGATCCCAATCCTTATCAGGCGGATTTTCAGCCAACTTCCGGGCGCGCTGGCTGAACAGCTGTGCCGGCCGGTCGATCTCAGCCGAACGTTCGAAGCATTTTGCGGCAAGCTCGAATTCCCGGGCGCGCCAATGCGCAAGTCCGTCGGCGTAATGGGCGATCGGCGCCTGCCGGGAAGCGCCAAGTCCGGTCGAGAGCGCCAGCAATTCGTAGATTTTCAGCGCCTGGTTGCGTCCCTTCACTCTGATCGCATCGAGTTCGCGCCAGGCGAAAGCGTCGCCGGCAAGGGCCACCGTCGTCTCCGAAGCGATGACGGTCGTGCCGTAGAATTTGTTGGCGCCCTCCAGCCGCGAGGCGAGGTTCACCGCATCGCTCATGACCGAGTAATTGAAGCGCCGCCGCGATCCGAAATTGCCGACCAGCGCCTCGCCGGAATTGATGCCGATCCGCTGCGCCAGTTTGTGTTCGTGGAAGAGCGCCGAGGAGGCGTTGAGCTCGGCCAGGCGGGTGCAGCAGTCCAGCGCGGCGCGCGCCGCATTGGCGGCATGGTCAGGATCGTCGGCCGGCGCGCCAAACACAGCCACGACGGAGTCGCCGATATATTTGTCGACATATCCGCCATGGCTTTCGATGACGTCGGTCATGACCGAGAGATATTCGTTCATCAGCTCCATCAGGCTGTCCGGCGACATCTTCTCGGCGATCAGCGAAAACCCTTCGATGTCGGAAAAGAACACCGTCACCTCGCGGGTCTCGCCGCCGAGCTCCGGCAGTTTGTTCGACGACAGCATCCGGTTGATGACGTGCGGGGCGAGGTACAGCGCAAAGCTCTTCTGCAGCAGGCGGCGATCCTTGTCGGCGACGACAAAGCGGAAACCGATCGTCGAGGCCAGCGCCATCAGGCTGGCGAGGAACGGCTCGGCGACCGGGAGCGCCAGCGCGTGGTTGAAGGCGAGGGTGGCGCCGGCGATGCCGGCCACGACCATGACCGCCCAGGCCGTCGCCGCGACGAGCGGTCTGAGCTGCCACGCGGCGAAGGCCGCCAGCGCCGCGAACACGGCCGCGATCAGGAAGCGCGACAGCGGCCCCGGTTCGACCACCGCATTGCGCGAGATCAGATTGTTGACCGCGGTGGCGTGGATATAGACGCCGGCGATCGTGCTGGTCCGGAAGGCGGCGGAGACCGGCGTGCTCTCGGCCGCGCAGCGCGGCGTGCGCGCGCCCTCGATGCCGGTCGCAAAGCGCTTGGATGTCATGCGCCGGTCCTCGATATCGAGAACGGTGCCGAAGATGACGACCTTGCCGTCGAACCAGCGCCGAAAATAGTCCTTGTCGTCCTTGACCGCGCAGTTGCGCAGGTCGGCAAATGAAAAAGTCGGAATGTCGGCCGCGCCGCCCTCGAAATTCAGGGTCAGCGTGTTCGGCACCCGGCCTGGGATCCGGTAACCGCCGAGTGTCATCCGGCCATTCTTGTCGAATTCGGGAGCCGCGCCCATCGCGCGCGCCGCCAGTTCGACCGCCATCGAGGGCACCTTTGCTCCGTTGATGGGAAATGTCAGCGGCATGCGCCGCACCACGTCGTCATGGTCGGTATGAACGTTGAGGGGGCGGATGTTCTGCTGCTGCCGCACCGCGATGCGCTGCCCGGCCGAGGGCCTGACCGGCTGGTTGCCGCCGAGCGTTTCGCCCAGCACCACCTTGCCGTTGACTGTCGCGCCGGCCAGCGCGCGCAGGAAGTCGCGGTCGAAGCCGCGCACCTTCGTGCCCAGCATGTTGTCGCCAAACGGGATCTCCGACTGCTCGATCGATGTCGGGATCACCACGTCGAAGCCGGCGACCTTGGCGCCGCCTTCCAGGGTCGCGGCCAGCACGCGGCCGATCTCCCCGGTCCAGGTCAGCATCGGCGAGCCCTTGAACGGGGCGGTGCGCAGGCTTTCCTCGTCGATCGCGATGACGACCGTCGGAGATGCCGCCGGATCCTGCCTGCGGCCAAACACCTCCCAGCGCAGCGCGGTGAGGATATCGAGCGAGAGCCCGCGGATCGGCCTGACTGCGGGAGAAACCGAGGCCGCCGCGCAGACCAGCGCGATGGCGGCGATCACCATCTGGTTGCGCGTGCTGCGCCTGATTCTCAAGCGCGGAGGTCCGGCACGCCTAGTCCAGCCGCAGCAGCCGGCCGACGATCGGCGTCGCGCCGGGCTGGGCCTGGGCGTCGACCCGGAACACGATTTCCGACGATTTGAACGAGGCGGCGTAGAGGCCGCCGGGGACGAGCGCGACGTTCTCGCCGGCGAAATCGACGAACTTGCCCTTGAGCTGGGTGCCGCCGAGCGCGATCTGGTGACGCTCGCCGGCGACGTCGAGCCGGCGCACCACCAGCGTGCCGCGGCCCTTGGCCTGCACGAACGGCGAGGCGCCGTAAAGCGTGAGCTGCGGCGCGGGCAGCGAAGCGGTTGTGGCGCTGCGGAGCAAGGTGGCGGCGACCGCGCTGGTGTCCTTGGTGGTGGCGTTGGCCTGGTTGGAATCGCAGTTCGTCTTCTCCGCCTTGAGGACGGCTTGATCGACGATGCTCTCATCGTTGCCGACGACAACGGTGCCGGCGCCGCTGATGGTCTCGCGCCGGCAGGACTTCAAATAGCTGAGCACGACGGAGCCGCCGTCTGCGATCTTGATGACGGACCGGGCCGTCACATAGTCCATGAATTCGGCGCCGGTCACCTTGCCCTTGATGTCCTCGACCACCGCAACCGGTGAATCTGCCGCGGCGGGAGAAGCCAGCGTCAGCAGGCCGAGGCAGGCAATAATCGCACGTTTCATTTTGGTCCCCATTGGAAAGCGCAGGTTCTTTAGTCTCGCCAGCGCCAAAATGGTTTCATGGATGAATCAAAAAAATTGGCCGGATCCGCCGTCGGAACCGACCGATATCACCTAACGGTCGGCGAGGACAACCATGGCGATGCGGCGGATCAAGCCCCATGCAGATTGCTTTCACGCAATACTGTCGGGATTGTGATGCCAGCGGATTTCGTCCTGTTGTAGCACAACCCTTCTGTCGCCATCCCAGGCTGAAATCCGTGGCCCAACGGATCGCGTGGCACCGGGAGCAAGTGACACCGGGAGCAAGTGACAGAGGGAGCAGGACGTCATGGCTTTTCGCTTCACCGCGCGGCGTCATATGCAACTCGTCATCACGCTTGTGATGCTGGCTTGCGTGGCCGGCGCACGCGCCCAGGACGCTAGCCCGACGGCCGCGCAGCAACAACCCGCCGCGACGCCGACGCCGGGTCCAACGCTGCCGCCACAACCGCCGCAGGGACAGAAGGGCGGGGGACGGCGCGGCGAAGCCGCCACCCCGCAGCCGGTCTCCGATCTGCATCGGCTGCCGCCGGATTCCACCACCAGACAGACGTTGGCGCTGCCGGGGCGCACGCTGGCCTTCACCGCGAACGCAGGTTCGCTCCGGCTGTTCGACGAAAAAGGCGAGCCGCAGGCCGACATCGCCTACACCTCCTACCAGCTCGACGGCACCGATCGCGGCACGCGGCCGGTCACGTTCCTGTTCAATGGCGGGCCGGGCGCTTCCTCGGCGTGGCTGCAGTTCGGCACTGCCGGACCGTGGCGGCTGTCGATTACAGGAGATGGCGCGGTGGCTTCCGCTTCGCCGGACCTCGTGCCCAACGCCGAGACCTGGCTCGACTTCACTGATCTGGTCTTCATCGATCCCGTCAGCACCGGCTATAGCCGCTTCGTCGCGACGGGGGAGGACGCGCGCAAGCGGTTCTTCAGCCTGGATGGTGACGTCAGTTCGATCGCGCTGGTGATCCGGCGCTGGCTCGAAAAATATGACCGGCTGCTGTCGCCGAAATATGTCACCGGCGAAAGCTATGGCGGCATCCGCGGCCCGAAGATCGTCCGCAACCTGCAGACCCAGCAGGGCGTCGGCGTGCGCGGGCTTATCCTCGTCTCTCCCTTGCTCGATTACCGCGAGTTTTCCGGCTCCAGCCAGCTGCAATACGTCCACAGGTTACCCACCATGGCCGCGGTGGCGCGTGAAGCGAAGGGCCCGGTGAAATGGGCCGATCTCGCCGACGTGGAACGCTACGCGCGCGGCGAGTTTGTGAGCGACCTGCTCAAGGGCCAGGCGGACACAGAGGCCACCAACCGGCTCGCCGACAAGGTCGCGTCGTTGACCGGCATCGATCAGACCGTGAGCCGCCGGCTTGCCGGACGCTTCGAGGTCGGCGAATTCCGCAGGGAGTTCGACCGCCGCAACGGCCGGGTGACTGGACGCTATGACGCGTCGGTGTCGGGCTTCGATCCCTATCCGGATTCGGACTCCTCGCATTTCGGCGATCCCTCCGGGGATTCGCTGATGGCGCCCCTGACCAGCGCCGCCGTCGATCTCACCACGCGCAAACTGAACTGGCGGCCGGACGGCTCGTACCATCTGCTCAACGACAGCGTCTTCCGGTCGTGGGATTTCGGCCGCGGACCTGCCGAGTCGGTTTCCCAGTTGCGGCAGATTCTGGCGCTCGACCCGAAAATGAAACTGCTGGTCGGCCACGGCCTGTTCGATCTCGCCACGCCGTATTTTGCCTCGAGGATCATCCTCGACGGGTTGCCGGCTTTTGCTAGCCCCAACAGGGTGAAGCTCGTCGTCTATCCCGGCGGCCACATGTTCTATTCGCGCGACCCGGCACGGCAGGCGTTTCGCGGCGAGGTGCAGGCGGTGATGAAGTGAGGGGAGTCATCGCTCCTTGCCGTAGTTGCAGGACAGATCGCACCGTATGAGCCGGTATTGACCAAAGCCGCTTCGTGCCTAGATAAACGACATGCGGTGGCGCCTCGCGCTGTTCGCTGCCCTCTTTGGGCGTTTCCTCCCTAGACTTGGGCCGCTTGTTCATTCAAGCGGCCCTTTTTTCTTCGCGTGGATGTGCCACAAGGCATGCCGATTGCGTCGGCTCGCTCGCCGGAGCGGATGATGCCTTCGGCTCAATCGGCCCTACCGCTTCACCGGTTCAGTGACTGGCTTACCCTTCTCGATCACGAATACGTTGAAAGTCTTTGCGGGCGCGCTTCCCTTGTTATTCGCCTCGTGAACGACACCGGGCTCATTGTGGTAGGATTGTCCAGCGGTATATGTCTTTGCTTCACTGCCTTCCTTTCGGCCGACGACTTCGCCTTCGAGTACGGTCGTGTATTCGTCGCCAGGATGTGTATGAAGACCCGTGCCTGAGCCCGGCGGCCACTCGACAATAAGCGTGAGAACTTCTTTGTCCGCCTGTCCGGTCAGCGCCGCCTTCTGCAGCGGAGTAACTTTCAGCTTGGGCGGCTCTTGCGCGCGAGCGGCTGTATTGGTCGCGCAAAACGCGATGGTTGCGATCAGTGCAAGCGGCGTAATAGTGCGGATGAGCTTCATTGGAATTCCCCTCGATATGGTCAAACAATAAAGTCTATCAGGTCCGTTTCGTTGAACCCCGCAGTGCTGTCGCCAAGCCAAACCATGAGTGGCTTTGCCATCGGATTATAACTCTGCCAGTGCGTTCGGCCATCAGTTCAATCTTGCAGGCCGCGTGCGACAAAACAACCCGACGGGCAAATCAATCCTGATTTTCGGAAATCGTGTCAAGCTAAAAATTTCTGATAATCGAAAATACTTTCCTTTCTTTCGACCCAAATCACCGGCACATTCTCACCCATCCCGTCCCACTCAGAGGGGCGTCGGCCGTCGTCACGACGAGGGGCGGGGATGCGGTGGACGTGACAGTTGCGATTGACGGTCGTGACTGAAGCGTACGGCGAAAGCGTGTGGTCCTGGCGCCCGTAACGGCGTCAAGCCTTTCGGGAGTCAACGCATCCGAGGGGCGACGGTGGCAATAGAGGCCGTCTCACCGGGGAGAGCGCGTTATAAGCCGTAAAGCCATTGCGCAGGGAATGTCGGATGTTCTCCGCTGCCCTGTATGCTCATGTGCAGCATTCTTATGCACAATCGCACATGAGACCGCGGGTGCAGCGCGCATCCGGCATTCCCTGCGCCCTCTG
>NZ_JAFCLY010000082.1:0-13106 GCF_018130185.1 Bradyrhizobium sp. AUGA SZCCT0182
ACTGAACCTTGTCTTGCCGCGCATGAGGGCATGATCGTGGGCCCCTTTCGGGAAAATGACATCATGATCGCGACGATGGCCGGCTTGTTAGCCTGGATGATCACACCTGCTACTCGTACCGCTTTTGGCGGCTGCCCACGACAATCTGTAGGTCAGTGACATCTAGGCCCCGACGGATTGACAATTTGCGCACTCGGTTCGGGCACGCTTCAATAGTGCATGCCTGAACTCAGCCGCCGCCCTCACCCCGAACGCTCCGACTGCTGGCACGTCTTTTACGGTGACGTGCAGGTCGGCACGATCGCGATCCAGTCGGGCTTGCCTGTCAAAGCTAAGCAATGGAGATGGGACGTCGGCTTCTACCCGGCATCACATCGCGGTCGTTGCCGCAGTGGCTACGCGTCTAGCTTCGACGAAGCGCGGGTAGGCTTCGAGCGGGCATGGACGGACTATCTGCCACGGTGCACGGAAGCCGACTTTGGCGAGTACCGGCGCGAGCGCGCCTGGACGGCTTGGAAATACGCCATGCATGCCGCCGGCCTGCCGCTGCCGGCGCAATCGACCAGTGGACGGTCACGCTGTTTCTGTGGCGCGACGATCGATATGGCGGTAACCGATCGTTATGTTCAGGATGCACATATGGATTCGCAACACGCATGAAATTCAGCACCGACCGCCACTATTCCGATCCTGAAAAGGCCGCGCGCAAGCTGCTGGATATCGCCAAAGCCACCGAGCCGGTAGACGGAAAGATTTACATCGAGAAGATAAACGCGCCGATGCTGTACCAGGAGCGCGCCACCCCGGCCGAATACAAAGCCGGGCTTGATCTGGCGATATCGCGCGGTTGGCTGTTGCTGCACGAGTCCGGAACCTTCGTGAAATTCACGCCGCAAGGCATCGAGCTATTCGCCTGAACCGTCTAAGCCGGCTTTCTCCACCAACTCAATCTTGGCCGGTTTTTTGCGGCGGTAGTAGCTGGTCCGGCCGCTATCCCATTTCACTTTTATTTCGCCATTCACTTCGACAATTGTGCCCATCTCGCCGGAGTCTTCCCGCGAGACGCGCTGCCCTACCTGAAGGTCGGTCATGTTAATCATGGTCGAAATGGTCAGGGTTATTGGCCGCTTATCTGGGCGGCTGTAGGCCCCGGGATGACAGCCATTCCTGCATATGCGCGGCTGCTTCCGCCTGCCGTGCTTTGCGGATCAGTAGTTCCCGCTCGAAACTTGGACGGGTGCCTTCAGCCTGCTTCCGCAAGCGCGCGCCTCTTCGATCAGGCGCTGATCTAGTGGGGTATCATGCTGGATACGGCGTCGTAGCATGGCGCGCTCCATTCCTGTGGAAGGCGGGAGCGCGACCGGCGTTCTCATCACCGATATAAGCCACTGACCGTGCGGTGATACCGGACATAACTGCCCAGCCTTCTGTCCGGTCCGGACAGAGCCCGATTTAATGCAAGTTCCGTAACCGATGGGGGAAGAGTTACGACTGAGCGGCGCAATCAGCATGCCCAAACGAGAAGAGGCCCCAGCCGGGGCTTGGCTGGGGCCCATTCCATATCGCCCCCTGCACAAGGCAGGGCGCGATGGCCAGAGACCCACCATTCGATATGGCCCATCCTATGTCCTAAATCGGAAGCGTGAGTGTCCTAATTGGGACCAGCACGGGCAACGGGTCGTCCTGCGCCGCAAACAATTAGAGCGCCTTCTCCCGCCGCACGCCCTTGAACTTTTTCGCCGCCTTGGTTTTTTTCGCCGGCTTCTTGACGGCCATGAACTCACCGCTCTTTTTGCTTCGCTTGGTCCATGCGGTGGCACCGCCGAGCTTCGTCTTCAGCTGGGTGCGCTTCTTCACCGCACCCTTGCGGGCTTTGTCGCCAACAGGCTTGTTTGTTGCCACGATCGTACCTTCCAAAAAAACTCCGCGCTCGTTTTTGGCGCGGAGTAAGGATTCAGATTGGCTCCCACCAATCGTTCCAAAGGGGTCGGAACCTTATGAAAAGCCTGAGCGTTAGCCTTTGTTCCAAATGTCGTATCGCCGGATCAAGATGCTGCGTAATCTGAGGAAACCCTGGACGGAAGACGAGGATCAAAAGCTTCTGGAGTTGGCGGCCGGCGGGCGCTCCAGCACCTGGATGGTTGCTGCATTGAAGCGTTCCAAGAAGGCCATAACCATTAGGCTATCGAACCTTCGCCGACGCGCCAGAAATCACGCCGACCCCGGTCGGACCTTCTAGTAAGATCGGCCTCGTCCCTCCCTAGGACGACCTTATACTGCGGCCCGTCCCACGGCCGGAACGAATCACTGCATCCCTGCTTGAATCCGCATTCTGTTGTCGTGGAGTTGCTTTGATGCGTAGGTCCAATTGGACGCCGTCGATCGTGCCCAATGGTGACGATCAGACGGTCTATATTGTTGCCGACGATTTCGGGAAAAATGGCAGCTCTTGGCGCGAGACAGACTGCGAGACCGCAGACCTCGAGACCGTCATCCAGGACCTGCTGTCGGGTCAGTACAGCAACCCCATCCGCGTCATCGCGTTTAACACCGCCGAACGCTGGTCGGAAGACGTGTCCGAGGACGTCGCGCACGAACTGCGCCGTCGCTGCGATTTGCAGATGCGGGACATTCCCTTGCCCTTGCAGGATTTTACGGACCGCTACGAGGGCCGGTACCGCGACGTGCAGTTGCCGCTGCCGATGCGTTTGGTGTGAGACTACTAAGTCTGGAGGCTTGATGTTAACCGACCGGCAAATCGCGGTTTTCCGCAATATCGGGCCAGCTTCGTCATTTAGTCAGGCGAAGAAAGCAGAGGTCATGGACCTACTCACACGCGGATATATCGAAAGAGACGGGGATCTCTTCAAGCTCACAGCAATGGGTTTGAGGGAGCTGCTCGATCGGCGGCGAGATTGAAATGGCCCCGCGCAAGAAACCGGCGGCGATCGGGGTCAAGGCGACGTATCCCGACTTCATTGAACCAGCGCTGGCGTCGTCGATCGAGCGGGTGCCGTCAGGGTCCCGCTGGGTCCATGAGATCAAGTTCGACGGCTACCGCGTGCAGGTCCACCTTGTGAACGAAGCCATCAAGGTCTTCACCCGGCGCGGCAACGATTGGACTAACCGTTTCAAGAAGATCGCCGACGATGCCTGGCACATCAGTGCAGGCTCCGCGATCATCGATGGCGAGGTCGTCGTGCCCGACGCCAACGGCACAACCGATTTCTCGGTGCTGCAGAACGAACTGAAGGGCAAGTCGACCAAGATCGTGCTGGTGGCGTTCGATCTGCTGTACCTCAACGGCTACGATCTGCGGAAGCTGCCGCTCGTCGAGCGCAAGGCTCACCTGAAGAAACTGATCGCCGGAACTGACCTCCAATTCTCCGAGAGCTTCGAGGTCGACGGTCCCGACATGTTCGCCCATGCCTGCAAGGTTGGTCTGGAGGGCGTCGTCTCCAAGGTCAGGGATAGCCGCTACACCTCCGGCCGAGGTAACGACTGGGTCAAGCAGACCTGCGCGCAGCGCGAGACACTGCCGATCGCCGGGTTCGCGCTGAAGGGAAACAAGTTCGACGGCATCTTCGTCGGCAGACAGAAAGGCGACAACCTGGTCTATGCCGGGAAGGTCGATCACGGCTTCGATCTCGCCACCGCCAAGGACCTGCAGGCACGACTGATGCCGCTGATCCGCAAGACCCAGCCTTACACCAAGCGGATCGCGCACAAGGGCATCTGGGTCGAGCCGGACCTCCTGGCGGAGATCGAGTACCGGGCGAAGTCGGCTGACGGCAAGGTCCGCCACCCGTTCTTTAAGGGGCTGCGGGGAGATGGGTAGTGCGTGTTCGCAGGAACGCTTTGCCGCTGTCTCGGTTTATCGAGTGGAAAGATCGCGTGGCAACAGGGCTTCACGCTCCGAGCGGCGTCAAAGTCCCATCCTGATTGGGAGGATGCGATGCTCGAACCCCCGTCATCCCGCTCGGACATTCTCAGGATAGGCGGGTATATCTCAAAGGTGCCAACAGGCGACATTGACGTGGCGTCACGCCATCGCCGACGCCTCACCGCTTAATCGGGATTCCTGACTGCGAAGGACAACAGGACGTTGCCACAGTGAAGTCGAGACCACAGCAAGCGGGACCTTGGTGGCCCATCAAAGGCCTGCGAGGGTTCGTAGCGTTGCCCGCACTACAGCCCAACTGCCACTTGTTCCCGGTCAGGTCAGCCATATGGAGTACCCCTAGGTGGCGGCTGCCTCCCGGTTAAACCGGGGCGTAGGCTCGATGACTTACAAGAGCGGGTTTAGGGAAACGGAGGTTTCCGTGACCAACTCGAATGGACGACCGACGGGTCTCTATCAGTTGATCGTAGCTCGCATGGCAGGATTGAGTGCGGCTGCCTTTCTCGGGATCAGCACAGCTTATCCGCATGACGCGATGCGGCCAGAACTCAACACGTGGTTCAAAAGTCTCAAGAATAAGGCGGGCGAAGCGTGTTGTGACACCGGAGATGGCCACCACGCGGAGGCCGAGTGGGACATGGCAAAAGGTGGTTATAGGGTCTTGTTGAAGCATCCGCATCGGCCAACTGAACCAGGGCAATGGTTCGACGTGCCATACTCAGTCGTGATCGACGAGCCGAATCTCAGCGGCATCGCGATGGTTTGGTGGGCGCCGTCCTACGACAGCCGCGATGGGAGTATGACCCCTTTGTGGCGCTGCTTCATTCCGGGGCCGGGGGGATGATCCTCACTGAGCAGACAATGGCGTCCAATTCCGCTTTGGGTCATTCGCGTCGGTTTCGCCGGGGCGGCGGACGACGTCCGGTCTGCCCCGAGGAACGGACATCGCCATACCGACTAGGTTGGTCCGTTTCGTGCCACAAGCGGACTCATACACTGCACAAGTTTTTGTCTCACTCGATCACCTCGTCGGCGCGCGGCTGGGCAGCGTTGCCGGGACCTCGATGCCAAGTTGTTTTGCCGTCTTGAGATCTATTACCAGTTCGAACTTGGTAGGCTGCCAACCTGCAGTTCAGAGGGCTTTTCGCCCTTCAATATCTGGCCGACATAGACACATGCTTGCCGCCGTGTGTCCGGCAAATTGGTGCCGTAGGCGACAAGGCCGGCGGCATCCCACCGTATGACCCAGCGCCTGCAACTCACGGGACCGATGGTGCGATGAGGCACACGCCTCGATCCCAACCAGGCACGGCGGCAATTTCTCAAAGAACGCCAGCACGAACCGGCGCTTCAATTGACGGCGGATCACTATCTGACCGCCAGCATCAACGCCGTGAACCCGAAAAACTGATTTCGCAATATCCAGTCCGATTGTCGTGATCGTCTGCATAGATAGCTCCTCCAGATCGCGGGAGCCCTATCAGCCCCGAGTCCGTGGCACTCGCGTGCCCGCTGGAGGAGCCGTCCGCAGCATCAAAGCGGACTCACACGCCGCGCCTAAACTTACCAACCTAATGCGGCGACCAACGTCCGGCAGGTCATGAAGATCAGGATTAAGGAGCCGATGGTCCAGAAGGTGGCGCGTGTGTCATGAGTCTGCGCTGTAAAGTAAGCGGCAAAATGCAATAGTCGCGAAATTACGTAACCATAGAAAAGCAAACGGGCCAGCAGCAATGATGGCTCGGTCAAAACAAAAAGGAAGCCGGCTACGAGGAAAAACGGAAGATTCTCGACGTCATTCAACAAAATCCGCCGGATTCTCTCAACGCGCTCGTTCGGCTCGAGCTGCTTTGGATTGGGCTCGGGGTTGAGGCGTGTCTTCCTGAGGTCTTCCGGTGAGCGGAAACCGCCCTTCTCTTGTGTCATCCGAAGCACCGTCAGCCAGGACATGCTAACGGCTTTAAGAATCATGATCGTCGCCGCGATGACGTAGGTAGCGAACACCGGGTCTTTCAGATCTAGCTTGTCCATATTCCTCGATCCAACGGCAAGCGAACGTGATCAATGCAACAGTCCGGCTCTGTCCAGGCCATCGGCAATCCTGCGGACATCATCCTTATTTACAAAGGGCTGCCGCTCGTAGTGATTTTTGAAAGTATAATGCGGGTTAATCTCCATCAGTTCGCGCCAGACGCGCTGGGCTTCCTCGATTTCTCCGAGATGGCCAAGGGCAGATGCAAGAACGGCCCGGGAAAAATCCGTCTTGGGTACCATCAGGATACGATGCTTCAGCAATGCAGCAGCCGTTTCGTATTTGCCCGCAAGGAGATTGGCGACACCGAGCAGATGCAGGGGCTGCTGCGTGTAGGTAGGGTCGAGTCGCATAGCCTTTTCGATCAGAGGTATCGCTTCCAGCGGTTGCCCCGAAAAGATGTAGATGTTGCCGAGGCACAAATAGGCTTCGGTTGAATTTGGGTTGAGGGTCAACGCGATTTCCGCCTCGGACTTTGCCCGTGCGAGGTCTGCCTCGAAAGTCGCGACGAGTGCCGCAACGGACCGCGCCAAGAGCTCTTGAGGGTCCTTTTCGATCGCCCGATCTGCGGCTTGCTTCGCCTGCCGGAGCGCAGTGTTCGAATCCGCGGTCCAACGGTTTTGATGGTTGAGCACGTAAGCAACGGCGAGCGCCGCATAGGCCTGCGCATAGTCGCCATCCAGTTCGATCGCCCGGAGCAAGAAATCGCGTGCCTGTTCGAACACTTCGCGGCTCTGCGTTTTGCCGATCGCGATCAGATCGCGCCCGCGAAGGAAGCAGTCGTAGGCATCGATATTGCCGGTGCCGCTGCCCGCGACGCGGGCCTTTTCGGAGGGGCTCATGGTTACCTTTAGCGCCTCGACGATCCGGCTCGTAATGTCGTCCTGAACTTCGAACAGGTCGGACATATTTCTGTCGAAGCGTTCGGCCCAGAGGTGTGCGCCAGTTGCGGCGTCGATCAGCTGCGCTGTGATCCGCAGCCGGGCCCCAGCACGGCGTACAGAGCCTTCGAGCACCGTGCCGACGCCGAGGTCGCGACCGACGGCGCGGATATCGACCGCGCGCCCCTTGTAAGTGAAGCTGGAATTCCGCGCGATGACCGTTAGCCCAGAAATCTTCGATAGGTCAGTAATGATGTCTTCACTGATCCCGTCGGAGAAAAACTCCTGTTCCGGATCGCCCGACATGTTCGTGAACGGCAAGACGGCGATTGACGATTTCCTGATGTGGGGTGCCGGGTTGGGAGTATGGAACGTTTGGACGGTCGCGGCTGCATCTCGGGGATGCCAGGTCCAGATGTGAATTGGACGGTCGATATTCTTGGCGTGGATTTCGCCGCCGTCTCGAAAACTAACGTCAACCCGCTTGCCGATGCTTTCGTGGACAACGGACGAGACGCAGATGCCGCCCGGCTCAGCAAGAGCCTCCAGGCGTGCGGCGATGTTGACGCCATCGCCGTATATGTCATCGCTCTCAAGAATGACATCACCCAGATTGATGCCGATTCGAAGCACGATAACAGGCTTGGGCGCCTCTTCGTTTGAGATCGCCACGCCCGTACGCTGCACCGCGAGCGCGCAATTCACGGCATCGATGACGCTACCAAATTCAACGAGCGTACCGTCGCCAATCAGCTTCACGATGCGCCCGTTATGGACGGCGATCGCCGGATCAAAGACAACCTCGTGGTGCCGCTTGAGCGCAGCCAGTGTGCCGACCTCGTCTGCCCCCATCAGACGCGAATAGCCAACCACATCGGCAGCAAGGACTGCTGAAAGCTTGCGATTGACGCGAGGCTCAATCATGAAAGTTTTCACTAGAAACAGCGAACTTGCCAAAGAAACCGCGATACATGGCTTAAGCCAGATGGCGTATCCTGGAAGGCGGCCAAAAATAATTCCAAACGGCATATTCTTAGCCTGATCTGAGGGTTCGCTCAATGCCCTTCCGGGTCAATCGCGTCGGTTTGACGGTCGGCCAGCCACTTCCGGTCTACCCCCGTCAACGGACATTATCAGGATAGGCACAGGCATGTTCAAAGGTACCACTTCCGGAATCTTGCGCGGCAAAAGAGGAAGACTCACTCAATGACGTCATCGGCGCGGCTCACAAGCGCCGGCGGGACGTTAAGACCCAGCGTCTGAGTGGCCTTCATGTTGATCACGAGTTCAAATTTTACCGGATTCTGGACAGGAAGCTCGCTCGGCTTCTCACCTTTCAGGATGCGGTCGGCATAGTTCGCCGCCCGCCTGTATTCCTCGGTAAGATAGGGACCGTAGGAAATGAGTCCACCGCCTTCGGCAAATGAACGGGACCAATTGATGGCGGGGACTTGATAACGAGTAGTCAGGGCAACAATTTCCGCGCGATGAAGTTCCGTGAAAGCATCCGGTAACACGATCAGCGCGCCATTCGGCTTACGCGCTTCCGTCGCAACCAGCGACTCGACGGCAGTCATGTTCTCTACCGGTCCAACTATCGCCTGCATGCCGAGAGAGGATGCGGCGGCTTTGAACGGCGTCACGTAGCTGTCGATAAAGGTCGCCGAAAGCGGATTAAAGAGCATTGTGGCCCGAACGACATGTGGCGCGACTTCTTTGATCAGTTCAGTCCACTTGCCTCCAAGTGAGGGCACGATCGGGGCAAAGCCGGTCATGTTGCCGCCCGGTCGCGGAAGGCTTGCAATTAATCCAGTGCCGACCGGATCGGCGACCAGAAAAAAAACGACAGGAATGCCACGGGTCGCTTGCAGCATCGCCGCAGCAGCCGGCGTAGAGCTTGTGAAGATAAGGTCGGGTTGAAGCGCAGCGAGTTCCTTCGCGATCCGTTTCATCGCCTCGACATCCGCTGCAGCCCATCTTACGTCAAAGGTGACGTTGCGGCCAACGGCCCAACCTGCCTGCTGTAAGCCCTGGACGAACGCGGCGAGGCGGCTTTGCCCATCCGGATCGTTCGCAGCCAGATGCATCAGAACGCCGATGTGGCGCACGCGCTCACGCGGCTGCGCGCGCGCCACCAGAGGCCACGTCGCCACCGTGGCGCCCATGAAACCGATGAACTCCCGCCGCCGCATTGCAACTCCCGAAGTCGAAGTGAGTGTAACCGTTTAGGTTGCTTACTTGGAAGAGATTAGGCCACTCGTCGAGACGAAATATCTTTTGCGTTGCGGACTTCCGATACGGATCAAAAGCTGTCCCATGACCGCGTAACGCCCGCTTCCGCTTTGCCCGAACAGCGGACATTGCTGCGCCGCCCCAAGCAATGCGTAATAGACGGGCGTTGCGCCTTGACGTGGTTGATCCAGACCTGCGCCTTCCCTTTGTGAGTGCGATGCACGCGAAACGACCGTCTCGCTGCGGTGCGCCTAAACATCAAAGTATGAGTTGGACATCGGTATATATCCCTTCATAGCCACGAGAATTCCTGCATCACAGGAACAGAGCCTCAACAGCTTGCGTTATTCATTTGTACTATTTGTTTGTGAGGCCGTCCCATGCGCCCTATTTTTGGAATAGTTGCAATCGTATCAGTACCGGTTTGGTTGTGCGTAAACGTTGATTCTGCTTCAGCACAGACCTTTCTTGATCGATGGTCTATCATTCCAAAAGCGCACGCAGAACCGGCACCCGAGGCACAGGACCAGCCAAGACAGGATCCTCCGCTTGAGCAACCCCCGACCGGAGCGGAGACGGCTCGTCGTCCGGAAGATCGCTCAGCGCCTCGATCTTCAAACCGCGTTTTTTCCGGGAAAGCCTCTTACTATTCATATCCGACAGGAAAAACAGCGAGCGGTGCCCCGTTCATGCGGAATTCACTGACCGCTGCTCACCGCAACCTACCGTTCGGCACAAAAGTTCGTGTAACTGATCTTGCGAGCAGCAAGTCCGTAGTAGTTCGTATCAACGACCGGGGACCTTGGATTCGCGGCCGCGTCCTTGACCTCTCACTCGGCGCTGCGCGCAGTTTAGGAATTACGGATCGCGGCGTGGCCCAGGTTCGCGCTGAGGTATTATAGCTTGTGTCTTCTGCGGTAAAGTCTCGCAGCAAGATGGATCGAGTTGCAAAAGCGCGCACGAGGCCAGCGCTTCGTCGCCGTCCCCGCCCTTAATCGATGACCTCGTTCGCAGACACCAAAAGTGCTTGCGGCACGATCAGTCCCCGCGCCCTCGCGGACTGAAAGTTGACGATTCCTACGATCACCGTGCGCGGTGACGGGTCAATACATTGGATTCAGTCACTTGATGAAATTTACGACATTTCACCTAAGCGCAGGGCCGACCCAGCGATTTCCGCTTTAGGTAAGACCTCAGCGGGAGCCTTGCCCGATGCCAGCTTGGGCAAACGGGTCACTTCAGCCAACTATCGGCCCGGTTGGCCTGCATGGAGGTTCTTGCACGGAAACGACCGCGCCGGGTCTTATGAATAGTTCACCCTTTCTGTTTTTCTTTTGCGCTTTTTCCATCGGAGCTTTTAGAGCGTTCATCGAAGCGATCAGCGCCCTTAGCTAGATCGTGCCCCGTCTTGCTCTCGTTTTTCGCTTCTTCCTTAGCAGTCGCCTCGCGCAAGCCTTCAGCGGCCCGTTCCCCCGCTTTTGATGATTTTCGTTCGTCATCCATTTGATGCTCCTTCCCTGATAACACGCTTTTCCCAGGAATACCTCTTTGTCTATCCCAGCTAAGCCGTAACAATTTCCAATCAGTTCGCTTGGACATTGTTCCAGAGGTGACCTCAGTCGAGGCGCGCGGGAAAAGCCGACATCGAAGATTACAAGCAGCATGTCCGCTAAGGTTCATTCGCGTCGGTTTAGCCAGACCACGGCCAGGACAGACAGGCATGTCTCAAAAGTGCCCCTTGGCAGAAGTGATCGTGGCCCAGCTACTTGCGCGCCGCATCCGATACGTTGATCGCTGCGGGAATGAGTCCGAGATCTTTGAAGGTGTCGGCGATCCTCTGCTGTTCGGCGATAACCGAACTGCTGATCGGCAGGATGTCGAAGGTCCTGCGGGACAGCGCAACCTCCATTACCGGCTCGGGGAACCCGGCGGCCGCGCTGAACGTCTTTGCGGTGCCCCGAATATCCTTTGCCGCTTCGGCGTAGACATCGCGCGCGGCACCGAGCACCACTTCGATTATCTGGGGATGCGCCTCAGCAAATGTCTTGCTTGTGAAGAAAAATTCGTAGTTCGAGACGAGACCAGTGCCATCAGCGACAGTGCGCGCGCCCAATGACATTTCGGCGGAAGTGCGGTAGGGCTCCCAGATCACCCAGGCGTCAACCTCCCCCTTTTCGAAAGCGGCGCGCCCACCGACCGGCGGCAGATATACTAACTCGACATCGGTGTATTTGAGCCCTGCCTTTTCGAGTGCGCGCACCAGCAGGTAATGTACGTTGGAACCTTTGTTGAGCGCGATCTTCTTGCCCTTTAGATCGGCGACCGTCTTGATCGGGCTGTCCTTCGGCACGATGATAGCCTCGCCCTTCGGAGCCGCGGGCTCGTGACCGATATAGAGAAGCGGTGCGCCGGCAGCTTGGGCAAAGATCGGCGGCGCGTCGCCGCTATGGGCGAAATCGACCACACCCGCCTTGACCCCTTCGAGGAGCTGCGGCCCGCTCGGAAACTCCTTCCAGGTGACTGTGTAGCCGAGTGGCTTCAGGCGCTCTTCCAGAATGCCGCGTGCTTTCATGAGTGCGTAAGCGCCGACCTTTTGATTACCCATGCGCACTACCTTCTCCTGCGCGACGGCGATGCTCGGTGCGGCTGAGACCAGCATCAGCCCCGCCAAAGTCGCAAAGCCGAGTGCCCGTCGTGTAATCTTGCTCATGACGATGGCCTCCCTAGTTCCACAAGGCGAAGTAGCGCTTCGGGTTGCCGCTCAGGGAATTAACGAACCCAGGTTATCAGCTTCTTGAACAACTCCATAGCGCTGCGATCCTGAACCAGTGGGGCTAATGTCCGAGTTGGGTCAAAAGTCGTCCTGATCGCCCCGAAAACCGACTTCCGTCTTTCCCCCAACAACGGACATCACGCGTCAGAGCGGTCACTTCCGAAAGTGCCAAGAGCATACATGGGATCACAAACGAAACAGGCCGCCAACTGAAGCGGCCTTTGTTGTCCGGTCTGAGCAAATTGACCGTGCGGGGGTTCGGCGAAGGGTCCATACTCAGGCCATGGTCCCAGAAGGGAAATTGCTCAGCCCGAAGAGTTCGCTTCGCTGCTTACGATTGGCAACACGCCCGTAATCAGTCCTGCGCCTGCGATCCCCGCCGAACATAGCGCGCGGCTCATCGCACTGGGCTACGTGGTCGATCTCGCGGGCAGGCTCCGGATGACCACGGCGGGACGGTACCGGATGTGTGCTAGGCAACTCGCCAACTGACGCAGCCTTGTCACACCGAAACTTTGTTCACGATCGGAAAGCCGGTCATGTCGGGGCTTGCAAGCCGGGCGAGGAAAGCCACTCGCTCATGTGTGACGCGGTCTCTAGCTGCCGGAGTTTCTTCCGTAGCGCGTCCATCTGAGGGCCAGGTTTCAGAGCGGCAAGTTGGGCTTCAAGCTTGGCCTTCTCGGCTGCGATGTTGTCTTCAAATGTGTGGGGAGCAGAACGGCGACGCTGCATGACACCACCTCATTGCTTACGGGTCCTGACCGTAGGGTTTGCAAACTCCGTTTCTAATATGCCGATGCCCGGGCGTCGGTTCCATAGTGGACACAATTCAACTTAGGCCACTCATTATTCAAATACCACTGAGGGTCGAAACAGGCCAGTTACCCCTTCTGCCCATGGGATCGTGAATTCACGAACATGGCTGTTCGTTGTCCGAACGTCCGCTGTGGGTCAAACTGAGAAGTCCGGGTGGGCCACCGGGAAGTCGGCTTTGCCTTCAAGAACGGACATTGACAGACCGGTCCCGTTGGTCTGGTTCGTGCCACAAGGCGACATGATCACCGCGCTCTCTCACCCCTTCGACGCTGGAGCAAAAGTCTCAAAACGTGTAGGGTAAACTGGCGTCTTACTCTCGAAGGCAGAGCAGTCCGGTTTGTTCTCAACATTTGAGAGAGAGAGAGGGACCACAATGAGACTATCTCGCAGACGTTTCCTTCATCTGGCGGCGGGGGCTGCCGCGCTCCCCGCTGCGCCGCAGATCGCATGGGCTCAAGCCCCATCCGCGCC